>JAQGHQ010000431.1 GCA_028288765.1 Gemmataceae bacterium
GCTCCCTGGCCCGAGGGGACGCCATCCCCGACGCCCCCCGGGTCGCCAAGGTCAGCGAGCGGACCGTCTTCCGCCGGCTCAATAACCCGACCTTCCGGGACCGCCTCAGCGCGACCCAGGCGGCCGCCCTGTCCCCCGCCTACGGGATGCTCACCACCGGCCTGACCGACGCCTGCTTCCAGCTGACGCAGCTGGTTCGGCACCCGAACCCGCACGTCGGGTTCAAGGCGGCCAAGGCGGTCGTCGACCTGACCCTGAAGATGCGGGACCAGGTCGAGCTCGAGGACCGGGTGACCGGGCTGGAGCGGATCACCAAGCACAAGGCCAAGTTCGGGGAGTACCCGCCACCCCCGGAGGACGACCCGGACGAGGACGACCCGGGGCCCGGCGGCCCGGGCGGACCGGGTGGTCCGGGTAGTGCCCCGCCCGGAGGCGGGCCGGAGGCGGGGCGGCCCCCCCGATCACCCGCCGAACCAGGAGCCCGCGGTGGGGGTGCCGTCCCCGCCGGCGGGCGTGCCCGGGCCGGGAGGGCCGCCGACCCCTCCCGCCCCCGGGGCCGAGCCGGGGGTGGGGATGCGGGCCCCGGAGGAGGGAAAACCGGCCCCGGGACTGCCAAACACTGACAAACACTGCCACGACCCGCTCCCCGGCGCGGGGTCCGTCGGAGAGCGGCCGGAACGGGCGTGTGCCGCGGGCACCCCGACCGACAGCCGCCAGGACCGGGCGACCGGATCCCGTCCGGGTGGTCCGGCCCCCGCGGCGCGAGGGGAGAAAACCGAACCGTCTCGCTCGCCACGACAACTTCTCCCCGGTGCTCCCCTCCCCCCACGTTCCCACGCGGAGCGCTCTGCATTACCCACATTGGTGCAAGCACCGTTCGACCAAGGAGAACGGCACCGGCTATACCCGGCTTTACCCCGGAGGGGTTGGAGTCCACAGCCCAGGGTCGCGCTTCGCGCACCCTGGAGTCAGGGAATCGCGCTCCGGAAGCCCTCGATCTCCAGACCCAGGGGGCGCTCGCTGCGCTCGCGACCCTGGGCTGTGGACTCCAACCCCTCCGGGGTGCAGACACCTCCGACCAGAGGTTCTCGGATGTGGGTCATGCATAGCGCGGAGCGTGGGCACGAGGGAAGCAGAGCCGGTGTCGCGTCCAGCGAGACGGGTCAGTCTTCCTGCGGAGTTCCGGCCGGCCGTGACGTCACGACCCTACACTTCTCTGTAGAATCCGATCAGTTTCCCCAGCCCATCCCGGAGCGCGACGCCGTGAGCGAGTACCAGTATTACGAGTTCCGCGCGATCGATCGCCCCCTGGACGATAAGGCCCGGGCCGCGCTGCGGGCCATCACCTCCCGCGCCCGCATCACCTCGACCAGCCTGGTCAACGAGTACCACTTCGGCGACTTCAAGGGTAATCCCGACCGCCTGATGGACCAGTACTTCGACGCCCACATCTACTACGCCAACTGGGGCTCCCGCCGCCTCGTGTTGCGCGTCCCGGTGCGGTCCTTCGAGCCGGCGGCGGCGAAGCCCTACCTCGTCCCCGACACCGCGCAAGTCCGGCACACGACGGACCACGTCGTGTTCGACTTCCACTCCGAGTCCGAGGGGGATGACTTCTTCGGCGACGAGGCGGAGGAAGAGGGCGGCTGGCTGGCCTCGATGATCCCGCTCCGGGCCGACCTGATGGCGGGCGACCTCCGCTGCCTGTACCTGGGGTGGCTGGCGGGCGTCGAGAGCGGCGAGGTGGACGAGGGCACGACCGAACCGCCCGTCCCGCCAGGGCTCTTCCAGCTCTCCGCCCCCCTCCAGGTGTTCGCGGATTTCCTCCGGGTCGACCCCGATCTGATCGAGGTCGCGGCGGCCGCCTCCGGCGAAGCAGCCCCCACCGGCCTGCCGCCCGAGGAACTCGCGGACTGGGTCGCGCAGCTGCCCGGGCCGGAGAAGGACGCGATCCTGGTGCGGGTGATCCAGGGGGAGACCGGTGTGGTGGCGGGTGAGCTGCTCCGCCGGTTTCGCAAGGATCAGGCCGCGAAACTGGCCCCGGCCGGCCGCGGGCGGTCACCGGGTCCGGGCCGGCGGACGGTCGGGGCCTTGCTCGCCGCACGGAACCGGCTGGCCGAGGAGAACGCACGGAAGGCCGGGGAGAAGAAGGCGAAGGAGCAGGCCAACCGGGAACGCGAACAGGCGGCGGCCCGCGCCCGCCATCTCGACACACTCGTCGGCCGCGAGAAGGAGCTGTGGGAGCAAGTCGAGGCGGCGGCGACGAGCAAAAAGCCCAAGGAGTACGACCGGGCTGTGACCCTGCTCAAGGACTTGCACGATCTCGCCCGGCGCACCGGCACGGCCGAAGCGTTTGCGACCCGCTCCCGCCAGCTGTGCGAGCGGCACGCCGGCAAGCGAACCCTCATCAAGCGGTTCGACAAGGCCGGGCTGACCGGGTGACCATACGGACACCAGCTACCGGAGGCTTTGGTAGTCCCCCTCACCCCGCGGCGCGCGGACCGAGAAGAAACGGGAACACCCTGACCCGGCGGGGTTCGTAGAACAGATCACGGGACGTGGTGCGGTCGGACGGCAGGGGGCGACGGTGGGTGATCTAGGTGCGGCGGGACGCCGGGCGGTTCGGGCACGGCTGTCCGCGATGATGTTCGTGTTCTACTTCGGCGTCGGGTCGTGGGTGGTCACCCTTTCCACGTACCTGATGTCGGCCCCGGTGAAGGGGGGGCTCAACTTCACCACTGCCGAGGTCGGGCTGATCTACTCCACGTTCGCGTTCGGCGGGATGCTCGCCCCGCTCGCGATCGGCCTTCTCACCGACCGGCTGTTCCGGGCCGAGCGGGTGCTCGGGGTGGCGAGCCTCCTGTCCGCCGGGTTGATCTTCTCCGCCGGGCTGTGGTGCGACGCCAACTTCCCGAAAATGGACGCCGCCTACCGGGCCGGGGCCGAACGGGAAGTCGTGGCCGGGCGGCCGGCGCTCGAACACTTCACCCGGCTGAACGGGGACGGCCCCGCGGCGGCGGACGACGACGCCCTCCGGGAACAGGTCCGGCACGCCCTGGACCGGGTGAACGACGACCCGGGGGTGCGGCGGGTCGCGGCCGAGGCGTTCGGCCCGCTGTTCGGGCTGATGCTGGCGTACTGTGTGTGCATGCAGCTCGCCCTCACCCTGACCACCGTGATCACCCTCCGGAACCTCCCCGACCCGGCGCACGACTTCAGCCGGGTCCGGCTGTTCGGAACGATCGGGTGGATCGCCGCCGGGGTCGTACTTGAAGGCTTCTTCCGCCCGGCGACGACCGACGTCCTCTACCTCGGGGCCGCGGGGGCGGCCCTGGTCGGGGTGTACGCATTCACCCTCCCGCCGACCCGGCCGCAGGGGACCGGGCGGTCGGTAGCCGAGGCGTTCGGGTTGCCGGCCCTCCGGCTGTTCCGCGACCGGTCGTTCGTGGTGTTCTTCCTGATCGCGTTCGTGGCCACCGGGGTGAACCAGTTCTACGTCGTGTACGGGCACCGGTACCTGACCGACCACGGGGTGCCGAAGCCGGCCCTGGTGATGACCCTGGCCCAGGTGGTCGAGGTCGGGTGCATGTTCGCCCTCCCGCTCTTGCGGCCGAGGGACTGGATGAAGCCGCTGATGGCGGTCGGGCTGATCGGGTACACGCTCCGCGGGCTGGTGATGACGGTCGGGTGGGTACCGGCGGTGGTGGCCCTCGGGGTGCCGATGCACGGGTGGGGGTACACGTTCTTCTTCCTGGTGGCCGCGACGTACCTCGACCGCGAAGCCCCGCCGCACCTGCGGGGCAGCGCCCAGGGGATCATCACGTTCGTGTCCGGCGGGCTCGGGGTGTGGGCCGGGAACATGTTCGCCGGGGCGGTAGTCGACCACTACAAGGTCGGGACGGTGATCGACTGGACGCCGGTCTGGCAGGTCCCGTTCTGGGTGTGCGCCGCCCTCGTGGTCGCCTTCCTGGTCCTGTTCAAGCCCCCACCAGATAGGGGACAGGGGGTAGGGGATGGGGGGTAGGAATAAGAGACACCACCCCTATCCCCTGACCCCTGTCCCCGTCCCCTATCCCCTAGCTGAGCATGGCCCGGTTCTTCAAATACAAGTCGGTCGCGGACCTGGAGGCCGAGAACGCCCGGCTCGGGATCGACCTCCGGTTCTCGGACGACCTCTCCCCGCTGGTCCAGCCGCTGACCGTCGGCCGCGCGACGGTCGGGAACCGCTGGTGCGTTCAGCCGATGGAAGGGTGCGACGGGGAGCCGGACGGACGGCCGGGCGAGCTCACCGTCCGCCGCTACCGCCGGTTCGGCGCGGGCGGGGCCAAACTCATCTGGGGGGAAGCATGCGCGGTCACTGAGGACGGCCGGGCGAACCCCCGCCAGCTCTGGCTGACCGACGCCACAAAGACGACCTTCGCGCAGCTCGTCGCCGACTGCCGCAAGGCCCACCGCGACGCCGCCGGCGACGACTCGGACCTCCTCTTCGGTCTCCAGCTCACCCACTCCGGCCGGTACAGCTACCGCCGCCCGGCGATCGCTACATACGACCCGCTCTTGGTCGGGCGATACAAGGTGACGGCCGACACGCCCCTGGTGACGGACGATGAGTTGAAACGACTCGTGGACGATTACACCACCACGGCGAGGCTGGCGGTCGAGGTGGGGTTCGATTTCCTCGACGTGAAGCAGTGCCACCGATACCTGCTGAACGAGCTGCTCGGGGCGAGGAACCGGCCCGGCCCGTATGGCGGAAGCTTCGAGAACCGCACCAGGCTGGCCCGCGACATCTTCCAGGCGATCCGGGCCGCGGTGCCGGGGCACGTGATCCTCGCCACCCGGCTGAACGTGTTCGACGGGATCCCGTTCCACAAGGGTGAGACCGGCGACGGCACTCCGGACCCCTGGCGCGCACCGCTGGTGAACGGCTGGGGGATGTCCGAAACCGACCCGTTCATTCCTGACCTGACGGAGCCCCTGGCGTGGGTGGCCGGGATGCGCCGGCTCGGCGTTCAGCTCGTCAACGTGACGATGGGGAACCCCTACGCCCAGCCGCACTTCGGCCGGCCGTTCGAGTACCCGCCGCCGGACGGGTACGAGTCGCCCGAGCATCCGCTGGTCGGCGTGGACCGGCACTTCCGGGCGACCGAGGCCGTGCAGCGGGCGAACCCGGACCTCGCCGTCGTGGGGACGGGGTACAGCTATTTACAGGAGTTCCTGCCGGCGGCGGGGGCGGCGAACATCCGGGACGGGCGGGTGAACCTGGTGGGCGTCGGGCGTGCGAGCCTGGCCCAGCCGGACTGGGTCCAGCAGCTGCGCGATCACGGAGCACTCGACCGCAAGCGGGTGTGCCGGACGTTCAGCTACTGCACGGCCCTCATGCGGGCGAAGGACCACCCGCTCGGCCAGTACCCGACCGGTTGCCCGCCCTTCGACAAGGAGGGGTACGGCGAGGTCTGGAAGGAAGTGCAGCAGCTGGGGGTGAAGAAGTAAGATCGCGTGCCGCCTCATCTCGTAGAGGCTACACGCGGTGCGGGCCCGACGAGAACTTCTCCCGCGGACACCCCCGTCGATCCCGATACAACGACTTCCCGACACCCCCGTTCGACCGCACCCCCGGAGTCCGTTTCATGCGCCCGAATCCCATCAAGCGTCTGCTGAAAGAAGGGAAGCCGGCGGTCGGCACGTGGCTGACGCTCGGCAACGTCCTCGCCGCCCGACTCCTGGCCCGCGGCGGGTGGGCGTGGCTGACCGTCGACACCGAACACAACGCCATCGGCATCGAGACCGCCGCCCACTCATTCGCCGCCGTCGCCGACGCCGGGGGTATCGCCCTCGCCCGCGTCCCCGCCAACCGGCACGACCACATCAAGCGGGTCCTCGACACCGGCGCGCACGGGGTCGTCGTCCCGATGGTGAACACCCGGCAGGAGGCGCTCGAGGCCGTGTCCGCGTGCCTGTACCCGCCGGCCGGCACCCGGAGCGTCGGCGGGGCCGCCCACGCCCTGAACTTCGACGCCGCCCCGGCCGACTATTACGCCCACGCGAACGACGAGATCCTCGTCGTCCTCCAGTGCGAACACATCCAGGCGGTGCGGGATTTCGACGCGGTGTACTCGGTGCCCGGGGTCGACGCCGTGTTCGTCGGCCCGAACGACCTCGCCGCGAGCATGCGGGGGCCGGACGGCCGGCCTCCGCACCCGGACGCCTTCAAGCAGGCCCTCGCGGACATCCTTGCCGGGTGCAAGCGGAACAAGGTCGCCGCCGGCATCCACACGTTCGGCCCCGAGGAGGCCAAGATGCGGATCGCCGAGGGCTGGCAGTTCATCGCCGTGGGCAGCGAGCTGAAGATGATGGTCGACGGGGCCAAGGCCGTGACCGACGCGCTCGGCCTAAGCAGGCCCGGCGCCGACCTGGCCAAGTACTGATACCGGAACACGACCGGCCCCGGTCACGGGACGACGAATTCCAGTCCGGTGCGGGGGGTGATCGTCTCCCCCGGCTCGGTGCCCGGCGGGGTGGATCGCCAGGCGATCCCGTTGACGCCGGCCTGGTATCCGACGGCGAACAGGTGCCGGAGTTCGGCCGTGTCGAAGGTCATGCTCCCCGGGCGGACGTTCACGTCCCGCGGCATGGCGACCAGGTGGAACTTCGCCCCGCTCACCTCGCACAGGGCGTACACCTTCATCGCGTCGTCCCGGTACAGGGCGTACAGGGTGCTCGACACCGTCGCCCCGATCACCTTGAGCACCCGGGGTTTCTCGGTGAGCGAGTCCCGGTACACCTTCCCGGCGGTCAGGACGTACACGTCCGACCCGGGCGGGAGCCCGTTCGGGGTCCGGACGAAGGCCTGAACAATGCTCCCGCCGTCCCCGTGTCGTTCCTTGTACCGGACCCCGTTCACCTCCACCTCGAACTCGACCGCGGGGGCGTACCCGGGGATCGAGCACGCGGCGAGCAGGATCCTGCGGACCAGCGCGTCGGCGTCCGGCCGGCCACTCGTCGCGACCGCCCCGAGGTCCCAGATCACCGGCCGGAGGGTCGTCAGGTTACCGGTCGCGACGAACAGCCGCCGGCCCTCGCAGTGGGCCTGCCGCAGGTCGGCCATCGCCGTGTCGTCCAGCTCCCGGGCGAGCAGGCGGTCCAGGGGTTCGGCCGTGGCGAACTCGCTCCCGAAGAGGAGCCCGCGGAGGGGCCGGGGGCGGAACAGGTCGGACGGGCGGATCGAGTTGTACACGGCCGCCAGCCGGCCGTCGTACTTCGGGCCGAGAAAGGCGTCGACGGCGGTGAGCGCGCCGCTGCTGATCCCGGTGACGACGTCGAACGACGGCCGGGTGCCGTTGGCGGTCCATCCGCACAGTACCCCGGCGGTGTACGCCCCGTACTTACCCCCGCCGGAGAGCACGAGCACGTTGAGCGGCCGGCCCGGGGCGACGGGCGGCAGTTGGCCCTGCGAGAACGCGGCATGGAGGCCGGCGACGGTCGTCGCGTCCTGGTCCGGGTAGGTGTCCGGCGTGGGCCGGCGGTTCGCCCAGGTCCGGTCGAGGACGTCGGCCGGCGGGTTCACCCACGACCGGCCCGAGCACCCGACCACGGCGGCAACGGCCGCCGCGGCGAGCGCGGCAAACACGGCCGGACACTTGCCGCTCAGGCCGGCCGAGGAGGTCGCCATCCGTGACCCCTTGCGGAGGAACTTCGTCCCGATGCTGGGGAATAGCGTGAGACGGGAGAATGGTCAAGGAGCTTGTCTGTGCCTCATCCTGTCCCCAGCAGAGCCGACCGCGTACCTGCTCGCAACCCCGTCAATCTGCTGGTCCACGATCTCGCCGCGGATACGGTGCAACTCATTTGGGGGATTGCACTTCCGTCCCGGGAGTGCCGTTTCCCATCGGGGACATGGGTCAGGACCGGTCGGCGGGCGGTTGCCAGAGTTCAAGCCGATTCCCTTCCGGGTCGGTCGCCCACCCGAACCGCCCGTACTCATAATCTTCCACCCGATCGTCCACGGTCGCCCCTGCCGCCCGCAGGGCGGCGAGCATCCCGTCGAGGTCGTCCACGATGTAATTCACCATCACTTGCTGGTTACCGGGGCCGAAGTACGCCGAGTCCCGGTCGAACAGGGCCCAAACGGTCTTCCGCTCCTTCGTCGGATCGGCGCCGTCCCGCCAGGGGAACTCGACGCCCCCGCCGTGTGCCGCCCGCTGCAGCCCGGCGTGCTGCTCGTACCAGCTGAGTAGCCGGCCGGGATCGGTGGTCTTCAGGAACACCCCGCCGATGCCGAGTATCTTTGCCATCGTCGCCCCCGGGCCACGCTTCTCGGTTGCCGGCTGTAACAACGGGAGACCGCGCGCGGCTAACAGTCCTCTTCCCACACGCTCGAATACGCCCCGATCGATTCGAAGTACGTCAGCATCCGCTGGTAGAATGGGTGATTCGAGAGGGTGGCGCTGTCGCCGATCACGAGCAGCTTGCGGCGGGCACGGGTGAGTGCGACGTTCGTCCGGCGGACGTCGCCGAGGAACCCGATCTCGCCCTCCGGGTTCGACCGCACCAGCGTGATGACGACCGCCTCCTTCTCGCGCCCCTGGAAACCGTCCACGCTGTCGACTTCCAGGCCCGGGACGTCGGCGAGCAGGTCGCGCAGGAGCCTCACCTGCGCCCGGTAAGGGGCGATCACCGCGACCTGCGACGGTGTCACGCCCGCCTCCAATAAGCTACGCACCTTCTTCGCCGCGAGCGCGGCCTCCTGCCGGTTCAGCCGACTCTCGGTGTCCTCTTCCAGCTCCTCGTCGTAGCTCGCCCCGGCCGTGTCGATGAACTGTACCGGGGTTTCGGTCAGCAGCTCGGTCTGGACCCCGGGCAGGTCGCACAGCTTGTGTCCGATCACACTCGCATCCGCAACGAGGTCCCCGTCGTAGAACTCGGCCGACGAGAACCCCATGATCGTCTCGTGCATCCGGTACTGCACTGTCAGTAAACGGGCGACCTGCTGCCCGAACCGGTCGACGAGCCGTTCCATCAAGCTGACCGCGAGGCCTCGCTCGGCTGCTTCCGGAGAAACGACCGTGGGCGGCAGCTGGCAGTGGTCCCCGGCGAGGATCACGCGGTCCGCGCGCAGGAGCGGCAGCCAGCTCGCCGGTTCGGTGGACTGGCAGGCCTCGTCGAGGACCGCGAGGTCGAACCGCCGCCGGCCGAGCAGCTCGCTGTCGAGCCCGGTGAGCGTCGCACACACGATGCGGGTCTCGTCGAGAATCCGCTCGACGGCCAGGGCCTCGAGCTTGCGGGCCTCGGCGAGGAGTTCGCGGGCCTCGCGCCGTAGTGCGGCCTTTGCCCCGGGTTCGGGCTTTCCCCGGGTCCACTTGTTCGCCTGCCGGAACAGGGCGGACGCCTCGCGGCCGACCTTGCGGGCCTGCCGGGCGTCCGGGTGTTTCTCGGCGAGGATGTCGATCGCCCGCTCGCGGAGCTCGGGCACGACCCGGGCCGGGTGCCCGAGCCGGACCGGGCGCTCACCCAGCCGGAGCAGCTTTTCGAGCAGGTTATCGACGGCGTGATTACTCGCCGCGCAGGCCAGCACCTTGTCCCCGCGGGCGACCGCCTGTCGGATCAGCTCGGCCACGGTGGTCGTCTTCCCGGTTCCGGGCGGGCCGTGGATCACGGCCACGTCCTTGGCCGACAGGGCGAAGCAAATGGCTTCGAGCTGGGGAGCGTTGAGCCGGGCGAGCGGGGGGCGTGAGCCCCCCGAGGCGACGGAAGCGTCACCGGCGGGCTCGGGGTTACTCGGGGGGCTCACGCCCCCCG
>JAQGHQ010000428.1 GCA_028288765.1 Gemmataceae bacterium
GTGGGTATACTGGACATGGGAGCCTCCTGGATGTCGATGCGGGCCGCTACCGTCATAGCACCAGGGAGGCTCCTGCTTTGCCACACCACTCAAAAAGGGCAGAAGTCGACCTAAGCGATTGCGAGAAACCCAGCCAGAAATAGGGTTAACGGCGTAGCATGCCACCCGGCGCCGTCGCACGACTGCGACCGCTTATCTTCACACCACCGGCAGCCCGATCCGCTTCCCGGGGGTATCAGGCTCGGCGGGCGGCGGGGTCGGCTCGGCGGGCGGGGCGAAGTCGAGCGGGACCGGGTACGCCGGGGCTTCCTCGGCGTCCGCCGTCCGCCGCCCGGCGTCCGGGGTGAACGCGAAGTCGTGGGCGTCGCCCACGTGCTCGCCGGTCAGCACCCGGCCGTAGAGCGTGAAGGCGCTCGCGTCCTCCACCCGCACCCGGATTGTGCGGCCGGTCAGGCGGTCGGTCCCGTCGAACACGACGATGTGGTCCGTCATCGCCCGGCCGGTGAACTGCTTCACGACCGACGCGGAGACCTCACGCCCCCCGCCCGCCTTCAGACCGTGCTTGCTCGGCCCCTCGACCAGCACCTCCACCGTCTTCCCGATCTGCGCCCGGTGGTCGGCCAGGCTGTTCGCGTTCTGGACCGCGAGCAGGTCGTTGTTCCGCCGCTTCTTCACGTCCTCGGGGATGTCGTCCGGGTACCGCTCGGCCGCCTTCGTCCCCGGCCGCTCACTGTACTTGAAGATGAAGCTGTTCTTGAACCGCGCCGCCCGCACCAGCTCCATCGTCTTCGCGAAGCTCGTCTCGGTCTCCCCGCAGAACCCGACGATAAAGTCCGAGCTGACCGCCACCCCGGGCACCTTCTCCCGGCATCGGGCCAGCATGTCCGTGTACTCGCCCGCGGTGTATAGCCGCTTCATTCGCTTGAGCACGTCGTCGCACCCCGACTGCGCCGGGACGTGCAGGTACTTCATCACCTTCGGCAGCTCCCGGACCGCGTCGAGCAGGTCGTCGGTCATGTCCTTCGGGAAGTTGGTGACGAATTTGATCCGGTCGAGGCCGGCGACGTCGTGCATCCGCCCGAGCAGGTCGCCGAGCCCGGTCCGGCGGCCGTCGCCGTGGTCGAACTCGTAGCTGTTCACCGTCTGCCCGATCAGCGTGACCTCCTTGCACCCCTGGTCGACCAGCTGGCGAACCTCGGCCAGGACGTGCTCGGGCGGCCGGCTTTGCTCCGGCCCGCGGGTGGACGGCACGACGCAGTACGTGCAGAACTTGTCGCACCCGATCTGGACGCGGACGAACGCCTGAAACGGTGTCGGCCGCATGGACGCGTCGCGGGCCGGGTCGAAGCTGACGAAGCTGGCCTCGACCTCGTGCCGACCGGCGTCGGCCCGGCCGAGGCTCAGGGCGTACTGCGGCCGGCGGGTCTGGCGGACGGTCTCGACCAGCTCCGGAACGCGGGCGAGCTGACCGGTGCCGACCACCATGTCGACGTGCGGGGCCCGCTTGCGGATGAGCTCCTGGTCCTTCTGGGCCATGCACCCCAGCACCCCGACCACGACTTCCGGCCTCTTCCGCTTGATCGGCAGCACCCGGCCGAGGGCGGAGTACACCTTGTCCTCGGCGTGCTCGCGGACGGAGCAGGTGTTGAACAGGAGGACGTCGGCGTCGGCGGTCTGGTCGGTGACCTCGTACCCCTCCCTGCGGAGGGCCCCGATCACCAGCTCGCTGTCCAGCACGTTCATCTGGCAGCCGACGGTTTCGATGTAGACCTTCTTGGCGGGCATTCCTGGCACTCTTGCGGTGGGCAGTGACTCGTCGGCCCACGTGAATGTATCGGCCGTTCTCGGCCGAATCGTCGGCGATGGCTCGGCGGCAACGCACGGATCATCCTAACCCGTCGTGAATCGGTCTTCTACGCCACCAGCGAGCACGCCCGGTCCGGGTCTGTGACCTAATAGCCCTACCGGAGGGCCGACCCGCCGTCCAGCCGGGTTTCTCCGTGCAAGACCGCACGAACAGTACTATGACGTTCCCTGTGGCCGGGGCGGAATGATCTCGATCGAGGCCGGCGACGGTGGGGGTGGAGCGTGGGCGCTCGGAGTCGGGGCATGCTCTTGCGGGCGGTCGAGCGGTTCTTTCGGGTCGCCGAACACCGGACCACGGTCCGGGCCGAGATCCTCGGCGGCGCGACCACGTTCGCCGCGATGGCGTACATCATCGTCGCCAACCCGGCCATCCTCCAGTTCGCCGGCCTCCCGCCCGGGCCGAGCACCGTCGCCACCATCCTGGTCGCCGCGGCCGGCTCCATCCTGATGGGCCTGTACGCGAACCGCCCGCTCGCGGTCGCCCCGTACATGGGGGAGAACGCCTTCCTAGCGTTCGGCCTGACGGCCCTCGGGATCGGCTGGCAACAACGGCTCGGGGCTGTGTTCGTCGCCGGGGTGATATTCCTGCTGATCACCATGCTGCGGGTCCGGACCTGGCTGGCGGCCGCCGTCTCGCCCGGGATGAAGCACAGTCTCGCCGCCGGGATCGGGCTGTTCCTGGCATTCCTCGGCCTCTACCAGACGGGGATCGTCACCAGCTTTACCGAGGGCCTGCCGACGCCCGCGGCCGCCGTCCTCCCGAAGCCGGACGTCCCGGTCAAGATCGGGAACCTCCGCGACCCGAAGGTCCTGCTCGCCGTGTTCGGCATCCTGGTCACCGGCGGGCTTCTTTGCCGCGGGGCGAAGGGGGCGATCCTGCTCGGGATGGCGGCGACCGGGGCGATCGGTTACGCGGCTGGCCTCGGGACGGCGCCGGCGGGCGTGGTCGCCCTCCCGTTCACCGGGGAGTACACCCTGGCCCCGATCGCGTTCCAGCTCGACCTCGCCGGGGTCCTCCGGCTGAGCTTCCTGCCGATCCTCCTGACCCTCGTCTTGATGAGCTTCCTGGACACCCTGGGGACGCTGATCGGGGTCGGGACGGCGGGCGGGATGCTGGACGAGAAGGGCAACTTCCCGCAGCTGGAGCGGCCGATGCTCGTGGACGCGGCGGCGTGTGTGGCCAGCGCCGTGGTCGGGACGTCGACGAGCGGGGCGTACATCGAGTCGGCGGCCGGAGTCCGGGAGGGGGCCAGGACCGGCCTCGCCGCGGTGACGACCGGGCTGTTGTTCGCGGCCTGTCTGTTCTTCATCCCGCTGGTCCAGCCGCTCCAGGGGCTGAGCTACGTGTACGCCCCGGCCCTGGTGGCCGTCGGCGTGATGATGATGGCCGGGCTCCGGAACGTGCCGTTCGACGACCCGACCGAGGCGATCCCGGCGTTCGTCACCCTGGCCATGGTCGCGTTCACGTACAGCATCGCGAACGGGCTGGCGGCCGGGCTGGTGGTTTACCCGGTGCTCAAGATCGCGGCCGGGCGGTGGCGCGACCTGACCGCCGGGTCAGTCGTTCTCGGACTCAGTTGTCTCACCTACTTCGTGTTCGGGGTGCCCCACTAAAGACCAGCAGGGCGGGTTCGGGCAGGAGGTGTACTCGCTCTGCCGGCCGACCCCGGACCCCGAAGACCCTGACCGATGACGAGCGAAGCGAACCATCCGGTTCCGTCGGCCGACGACAAGGCCAACGCGGTTACCGCGGCCGGTCGCCGGCCCGGCCGTCGAACCCCGACCCGGAACCCCCGGACCATCACCGACGCCCGGGTTGAGGACGTCCCGCATGCCCGTCGCGTCACCCACACGGGCGGCCGCTCATCCCGGCCAGGTGCGGGGTCGCCCGGCTCGTCGCCGGGCCGACCGAAGTCAACCGATACCCCACGGATTATTTGACGGAGGTGAGGACGGATTCGGCGTCCGCCCGGAATCGCTGCGTCTCTTGCTGTCGTGCGACCTGTGACAGCATGCGGTGGTGACCCTCGAAGATCACGACCACCGCCTTCTCCTTCCGCCACCACGTTACGGATAGGGCGACCAGGACCTTCCCGCCCGGCCCGTCTTCCTCGCCGACGTACACCCAGTACGCATGGCCGTGCGCGTTTACCCCGCGCCGGTCTTCGAGAGGCGTACTCGGGTGTCGGCGGATGAGCTCGCGGAGGTCGGCAATGGCCGCATCGAACCCGGTCTCCGTTGGCGCCGGGCGGACCTCCTTCACGCTCGAGACCATTGGCGGGTTCGGGCAGCCGAACCGGGCGAGTTCCTTCGACGCATCGGCCTGCCTCCAGCTCCCCGAAGGAAGCGTCAGTTCGAACCCGTGGGCCGCGACTTGGTAAGACCACGCCGGGCCGAGCGGCCGATTCAGGAGTGGGAAGAGGATCAGGCCGCCCCCCGCGCATCCGGTCAACCCGGACAGCAAGACCGCAACGACCGGACCGGCAATCCCGGCCCCGTGGTCGGAAGCCCGCGCCCGCAAGGCCCACACGGCCAGCACCAAGCCCGTCACGGCGACGCCGAGGGCGAGGACGCCGAGGGCGGGAAGGAGAATACTCCCGCCCTCCCCGCGGGCGAAGGTGGCCGCCCCGGTGATCGGGAACACGCCCACCCCGCACGCGAGGGCGGCACTCGACACCTGCCGCGATCGTGGCGTCAAATTGGCCGCGCGGATCAGCAGCCAGACGGACACGCACCCGGCCAGCACGGTCGGGATGAGTCGGCCGATCGTGTCTGGGTCCAAAGGAGTTCTCCGATCGGTGGGCGTGGGTCGGTCGGATCACCCCGCGGGGTGCCCGTTGGTTTCGGCCCGGAACAGCCAGTACAGGACGGTCTTGATCTCGAACGGCTTCAGGTCCGGCTTGAGGGACAGGATGCGGGCCGCGATCCCGGCCAGGTGCGGGGTCGCCCAGCTCGTCGCCGGCTCCCGGGCGAACGGCCCCAGGTACCCCTTCCCGTGGGCCTGGAACTCGATCTGCTCCCGGAGCCGGTAGGCGAAGTGGAGCGGGTCGTCGAACAGGCCCTTGTCCACGGAGATGAGGGGCGGGGCGAACGCGGCCGGGTAGCTCCGGGTGAGCGGGTGCTCGTTGTGCGCGGCCGCGAACACCAGCACGTCCCGGAAGTACGCCTCCTCGATCGCCCGGAGCAACAGCTGCCGCCGGGGGAGCTGTTGCATCTTGTGTTCCGGCACCCCGAGCGACAGGTTCACCACCTTCACCTTCCACACGTCGAGCGCGTGCCGGAGGGCGGCGATCACCGTCTCCACCTCGCACGTCCCGGCCGGGCCGAACACGTCCGCCGAGTACAGCTTCACCCGCGGGGCCATCGTCAGGATGATGTCGGCGACCGTCGTCCCGTGCGGCGACGACTGGTGCCCGGTGTACGGCTGCGGGCCCGGCTTGTCGGCCCGGAACACCGCCCCCTCGATCGGGTGGATCGCGGTGTCGGCCGTGCGGAACTTCTCCTCGAGCACCGCCCGCTCGACCCCGGAGTCGATCACCGCGACCGACACGCCCTCGCCCGTGGCCCGCTCGTCCCGCAGCAGGCGGTCCGGGGTCAACCGGGAAAAGATTTCGTCGAACACCGTCGGGCCGGTGCCGGTGTGCAATCCCTCGCTCATTCCTGTCCTGTCAAGGCGGGGAATCAGACTCACCACAAAGACACAAAGGGCACCGAGAAAAGAAACACTGAGGGGAAAAGATTATTAATCTCTTTTTCGTCTCGGTGTCCTTTGTGTCTTCGTGGTGAATGTATCGGTCCGTCTTTCTCATTCCGATCCGGTGAGGCCGTCCAGCAGCCGCCGCAGGTCGGTCACCTGCCGGGTACAGTGGGCGACCGCGGCCGGGCCGTGGCGGACGGCCAGCGCCCGGACCGCCTCGACCAGGCCGAGCGTCGTGTCCCCGTCCACCACCGCGTTCGCGTCCGAGTCGAGCCCCTCCCGCAGGCGGGCCATCACGGCCGCCGGCGGGGGCTCGTCCGGCTTCGCGGCCGGGTTCATGGCCTCTTCCACCCCCGTACTCGCCCGCAGGGCGGCCTCCACCGCGTCGAACAACAGCCGGTGCGTCTGCCGCTCGGCGACCGCCTGCCGGATCAGGTCGATGCCGACCTCGGCCGCGGCCGCGACCAGCCGGCGGTCGTCGTCGGTGAACCCCGGGGCGGGCTTGTCGAACAGTTCCAGCACGACCACCGCCCCGGGGCCGATCGGGAGCGGGGCGGCGAGCACCGCCCCCCGCCCGGCCTCGAACGGGTACAGGGTCAGGGACCCGTCCGACCGCGCGGCGTCGGCCAGGGTCAGCACGGCCGGGGCCTGGAAGCTGATCACCGAGGCCGCGAGCGACTGGCCGAACGGCACGCCGCCGGTCGGCAACGGGTCCCCGGTCGCCCCGTAGGCGACCGTGACCTCGGTCCCGTCCGCGCCCTGGTGGTGGATCACGAGCGCCCCGTCCGTCACCCCCACGGCCCGCCCGGCGAACCGGAGCAGGGACTTCACCGCCTCCGGGAGCGGGACCGGGTCGTTCAGCGCGGCCGCCGTGCGGACGAGCGGGAGCACCTTCTCGACCGCCTCCCGGAACGTGGCGAGCGACTGGTTCAGCTCCCGCTGCCGCTTGGCCGGGCGGATCCGGTCGAGCTGGCGGCGGACGGCGCCGACGAACGCCTCGCGGGTCAGGTCCGAGCTCTTGTCCAGGTAGTCGCGAACGCCCATCCGCAGCGCGTCGAGGGGCGTGGCCTGGTGGGCGAACCCGGTGACCAGGATGGCGACCACGTCCGGGTGGAACAGGACGAGGTCCTCGAGCAGCCGCAGCCCGTCGAGCCCGGACCCGAGGTTCCAGTCGAGGACGGCGAGGTCGATCGGGTGCTGGTTGGCGACGGTCAGGGCGGTCTCGGCGTCCGGGGCGGCGAACACCCGGAGGTTCAGCCCGGCCCCCCGGAGCCACTCCTCGAACGTCCGGCGGACCGGCTCTTCGTCGTCGACGATCAGGACGGTGTCGGTCATGGGGTGTCTTGGCGGACGGGGGCGGGGGCTCTCGGGGCCGGGGTGTCCGTGGTGGGGTGCGGCGGCGGCGGGGGGTCACGCCCCCCGCCCGCCGCGGCCGCCCGAACCGTTCGCCAGTTCATCATACGCACTCAGGGCGGCGGGGAAGTTCCGGGCGAGTAACAACACGGCCGCCCGCATCCGGGGAACGTCGGGTCCGTGCCGGAGTTGCGCGGCCCGGTCGAGGGCGGCGAGCGATTCGGAAAACCGGGACTCCGCGGCGAATGCGCGGGCGGCGGCGACCAGCGAAGATCGCTCGGCTTCGACGGCGAACAGGAGGGACAGGTCGGCCTTGCACCGGCGGCAAGCCGGGCCGGTGTCGTTCGAGGCCTTGCAGCACGGGCAGGGGACGGGCATGGGTTCTCAACGTGAGTGGACGATGAATCGCTCTTTAAACCGGTCTCGGAGAGTGCCCAGGATCGGCAGGCTAAAGTTAACCACGTCAATGTCGATGGCAATCTCGGCGAGGGGTTCGAAGACGGCAGACTCCGCCAAGCATCGTGCTCCACTCTCGCCCAAGAGGCACCGGGAGAAGCTGAATGCCAACCGTTCATCCAACGGCTGGTCGCGCCTCGCGATCAGTTCGATGGCCCGGTCCGGGGTATGTGAGTCCGCGCAGATAACCGTCAACGCTCGAATCCCGGCCAGGGGTTCGGACGCCCCGTACGCAACTCGTTGCACATCCAGCAAGGGGATACTATACCCGTCGTCATCTTCATGAGTTGTCTCGGTGTATAACTCACCACTCGTCCACGGAGACAGGAAGTGTACCTGTCGGAGAGGCGAGACTGTCGAGAGCCGGAGCAAAACATCCGGGGCTTCGCTCGCACTGGACCACGCTCGCGAGATAAACCCTCGCTCGAAGTCAGCACAACAAGGAGTGGATGAAAAGGGAGTGCTCCAACGGCTCCCGAATCGGTCGTAGAGGATTTTCTCGCGGTCGCTCAAACTGGGTAAGATAGCAGCCACTTCCCGCCTTGTCGTTGCCAGCTCGATCTGGACCCGGATGAACTCCGCCCGCTCGGGGCGGTCGTGCTCGTCCAGCCAGTCGGCGTAGACGAGCCGTACCGTATCGTCGTCCGGGTCGGCGATGATCGCGGCGAGCAGGGCCCGCTCTTCGGCGCTCATCCCGGTCACCCCCGCAGGGCGGTGTCGAACCGGAGTTCGAGGAGGGTCCAGGTCCGCTTGCGGATCGGGTTCCGGTCGATCCACAGCTCCTTCAGCCCGCCAAGGTGCGGGGACTGGGCGATCGCCCGGGCCCCGGCGTCCGCGATCCCGTTCCCGACCAGGGTGAGCGACTCCAGCCCGGCCAGCTGCGCCATCCCGGCGAGGGCGATCGCGCCGTCAGTCCCGATCTCGTTCCACCCGAGCCCCAGCTCCCGCAGCCCCGACAGGTCCGGGTGCCGGGCGAGGACGGCCACGTCCGCGGCGGTCAGCCGGGTCCGCTCCAGGTCGATCAGCTCCAGCCGGGAGAGCAGCGGGGAGGTCAGGAACTCCTCGGCGTTCCAGGCGTACCCGCGGGTCGCGGCGTCCCACACCCGGAAGGTCGTGAACCGGACGCGGCGGATCGGGGCGAGGGCCAACCAGTCCGCCCCGTGGGCCAGGAACACGTCCGCGGCGACTTCGAGTTCCGACACGAACCCCCGGTCGAACTTCGCCTCCCGGGCGAACGGGAGGAACGGTTCGAGCCACCGCTGGTTGTGCCGCTTGAACAGGTCCGCCCGGCGGGCGAACAGCGCGGACCGCCGCGCCTCCCGGGCGTCGTCGTCCGGGTCGCGGCGGGCGAGTTCGACCGACAGCCGGATGAACTCCCCGCGGTCCGGGTCGCCGTGGTCGGCGAGCCAGTCGGCGAACACCAGCCGGGCGGTGTCGTCGTCCGGGTCGGCGGTGATCGCGCGGAGGAAGGAGTCGGGGTCGGACATTGGGGGATCGGGTCTGTCGGGGATCGGGGATCGGGTCTGGCGGGAACGAGCACACGGGATCGGACGAGCGGCGATCTGTTTTTTCCGATCCCCGACAGACCCGACAGACCCGACAGACCCGACAACCTCCGCTACGCGTCTTCCAGGTAAAACAGCACGTCGCTCAGCTCGTTGCAGGCGGCCTGGAGGTCGCCCCACCGGCGGTCGGTCAGGGCGTCGCGGACCCGGCCGGCGAGGCGGTCGAGCTCGTCCTGGTCCTCCGCGGTCGCCTTGGCCCGGACGCGGTCGGCCTTCTCCAGGAGCGCGCGGGCCTGGACCGACTCCCGCTGCCCCTCCCGCGGGCCGGGGTCGAGCGTCGGGACGCTGGGGGGGACGGCGGAGATGAGCCCGCCGCCCTGGGCCGGGAGGCCCACGGCTCCCGGGTCGGCGGGGTCACCGCCCGGCCCGCCGTCCGGCCCGGCCCCGCCGGGGAGGAGTGATTCCAGGTCGGCCCACATCCGGTTCAGCCGGGCCTGGGCCCCGGCCCGCTCGGCCACCGCGTACCGGGCCAGGGCGTTCTCGATCGTGATCTGCTTCACCAGCCCGGTCGATTTCTCGCGGGCCGACACCTTCAGGATGCCGTCGAGGGTGAGGTCGAGCTGGACCACGAGCTGGTTCCCGGCGGCCACCCGGGCCAGCCCCTCGATCATGAACCGGCCGACCCGGTGGTTCCGGCGGACGTCATCCCCCTCCCCCTGGTACACGTCGATCTCGACCGTCGGCTGGTTGTCCATGACGGTGCAGAACACCTCGCTCCGCGACGCCGGGAGGGGGGTGTTCCGCCGGATGATCGGGGCGAACTTGTACTCGTTCGGGCGGAACGCCAGCTCGTCGCTGTACTCCAGGCACTTGATCCCGAGCGAGTGCGGGGTGATGTCCACCAGCACCGACCCGACGTTCTGGCCGGCGATGATCGCCCCCTGGATCGCCGCCCCCAGGGCCACGCACAGGTCCGGGTTGACCTCCCGGTGGGCCGGCTGGCCGAGCCGTTCCTCGAGCAGCCGGCCGATCAGCGGGGTCCGGGTGCTGCCCCCGACCAGCACCACCTGGTCGATCTGGGCGGCGGTCAGCTTGGCGTCGTCGAGGGCGTGCTGGACGCACTCCATCGTCCGGTCGATGAGCGGGCGGATGAGGGCCTCGTAGTCCGCCCGGTCGACCTCCGTGCTCAGGTGCAGCGGGACCCCGTCCTTCTCGGCGATGAACTCCTCCTCGATCCGGGTGAAGGCGTGGTCGGAGAGCCGCTTCTTCGCCTCCTCGACGGCGCGGAGGAGGCGGGCCCGGGCCACCCGGTTCTCCCGCAGGTCGACCTCGTACATCTCCTGGAACTCGTCGGCCACGGCGTCGAGCAGGAGCTCGTCGAAGTCGTCGCCCCCGAGCTGGGTGTCGCCGTGGCTGGCGAGGACCTCGACCACCCCGCCCTCGGTGTGGACGATCGACACGTCGAACGTCCCGCCCCCGAGGTCGTAGACCAGGATGTGCTCGGCCGGCGGGGCGGCGGGGGCCGCCCCGTCCGCCGGGACCTCCCCGCCGGCCGCCGGGTTGTAGGTGAGCGCGGCGGCGGTCGGCTCGTTCAGGATGCGGACGACCTCCAGCCCGGCGAGCGCGCCGGCCTCGCGGGTCGCCTGCCGCTGGCTGTCGTTGAAGTACGCCGGGACGGTGATGACCGCCTTGACGACCGGGGTGCCGAGCTCCCGCTCGGCCCGGGCCTTGAGCGTCCGCAGGATCATCGCCGAGATTTCCTGCGGGGTGAACTGGTCCGCCCCGAGCTGGACCTTCACGTCCTGCCCCATCTTCCGCTTGATCGACTTGACGGTGCGGTCGGGGGCGAGCACCCACTGGTTCCGGGCGGCCCGCCCGACGAGCAGGCGGCCGTCCTCGGACAGGCCGACGACGGACGGCAGGATCGGGTCGCCGTCCTCGGTCAGGACCCGCGCCTGCCCGTTCTCGACGATCGCGATCTCGCTGTTCGTCGTCCCCAGGTCGATCCCGACGATCAACTCGGCCATGATGCCACTCGGGTGAGAAGATCGAAGAATTCACCACAAAGACACAAAGGTCACACCAAGACCACGAAGCAGGAATCATTGAACGGGTCTTCTCCGTGACCCTTCGTGGATCTTTGTGCCTTTGTGGTAAAATGCGCTCGTCAGCGCGCCACCTTCACCTGCGCGAACCGGAACACCTTCCCCCGCCACCAGTAGCCGGGCCGGACGTCTTCCACCACCGTGCCTGCCGCCTGCCCGGAGGCGCCGACCACCTCCACCGCCTCCATCAGCTCCGGGTCGAACGGGCTCCCGGTACATGCTAACCGCTCCAGCCCCACCGTCGGCAGGACCCGCTCGACCCGGCGGAGGCTCATCGCGTACCCGTCGGCCGCGGCGGCCACGAACTGGCGGAGCTTGGCCGCCGCATGCTTCGCCCGGTCGTCCCGCGGCCGGTCCGGCGGCGGGGCGGGGGCCCGGCCCCCGAAGAGCCGGGCGAGGAACCCGGGCCTCGGCTCCGGGGGCGGGACCTCGTCCCGCGGCCCGGGCAAGTCCGCCAGCAGGGGCTCGGCCGACTCGCGGAGCTTCTCCATCTGCCGCAGCGACAGGGCGAGCGCGTCGGCGGTGTCGACCAGGGCCTTCACGACCGGGCGGAGGGCGTCGTCGGTCGAACTCTCGTCCGGGTCGGGCTCGACCCGGACGGCGGCAAGCTGTTCCAGGACCGCGGCGTTCTGCTCGACCGCCGCCCGGGCGGCTTTCGTCTGCATGTTCACCTCGTGCCGCAGGGCGGTGAACTGGCCGACGAGGGTGAACAGGTCGATGCCCGGGGTCGGGGGGGAGGGGGACGGGCTCGGGCCAGAGGGAACAGGGTTTTCTACCCCCTCACCCCTACCCACTACCCCCTCCTGAAGCCACGCCCGAAAATCGCCCAGCACGGCCTCGACGGCGGCCGGTGTCAGGGGGCCGCGAGGACCGCCGCCAGGATCGCCCGGAGTCCCGCTCGTCGCCGGGGGGTCCGACATGCCGCCTCCTCAATGATCGCCTCAATGGGGTCGTCTTTCCCCGCCTCGAACAGCCGGTGCCGCACCCGGCTGTCGAGGTCCTTCACCTTCTCGTACGCGGCCCGGACGGCGGCGAACCGGTCCGGGTGGTGCTCCGGCGTGTACTGCCGGATCAGTTCCAGGTACCGCCGGCGGATCGTCTCGTCGTCCGCGTCCGGGGGGACGTCCAAAACAGTGTACGGGTCGGGCATGACTGCTCTCAGATTCACCGTTCGGCTGAGGCTGCCTGTTCTTGTGGCACAGGTCAGGAGACCTGTGCCACAAATCCATAACCCCAAACACCTTCAGCCGGTGTGTATGAGGGCCGCGCCCCCGGCCTGCTACCAGGGGTCGCCGAAGAACGCGTCCAGGAACCCGAACCGCGGGGCGACGTCCTTGAGCAGCTCGTCGATCCGCCCGAGCAGGGCGCGGTGGCGGGGTTCGGTCGCGGCCTCCGCGAGCTGCTTCGCCCGGCGCAGCTTCTGTTCCACATAATACTCCCGTTCGCCGGACGCGAAACCGGCTTCCGCCCGGGCGAAGACGAAGTACGGGTTCCGCGGGAACCGCGCGGCCGCCGCGTCGGCCAGTTTCTTCGCCGGCTTCCACTCCTCCTTCTCCCGAAGGAGTTCCCCGAGCCGTTCGAAATCGACCTCCGGGGCGGCGGCGGCCAGGCACCGGGCCACCTGATCGAGCACCTTCTTCGCGTGCGTCTTCTGCCCGCGGTAGGTGACCGCGTCGAGGTGGTACCCGTCGTACGCGGCGATCAGCTGGTTCACCTCCAGGGGGGTCGGCGGCTTCGCCAGCTCCTCGGCGAACAGCTTGTCGGCGGCCCGCTTGTCGGCCGGCTTCAGCTTCGCCAGCTGGGAGTCGACCATCATCCGGTACGCCGCCCCGAGCCGGCCGCCGGGGACGGCGAGGGCCCGCCCGCGGAGGGCCGCGGCGGCCTCGGGCCGGCCGAGCTTCGTCGCAACCACGGCCCGGAGGGCGGGCAGGCCGGCCGGGAGCTGGTCTTCGAGCAGTCCGTTGTGACGGTCGAGGACCGCCGCCGCCGCGCCCGCGTCGGCCTGGGTCAGGTGCCGCCGGGCGTCGGCCAGAATCACCACCGCGGCCCGGAACCGGGTCGGCTTGTCGAGCGGGTTGACGGCCAGCGCCCGGAGCCAGAGGTCGGCCGCGTCCGCCGCGCGGCCCTGGCCCTGGAGCAGGCCGGCGAGGGCGGCGAGGGTCGGCAGGTCGGCCGGGTGGCGGGCGAGGAGCGCCCGGGCGGCGGCCTCGGCGTCGGCCGGCTTCTTCGCCGCCACGAGCGCGTCGAACAGCTTGCGCGAGGCGTCCGGCCAGTCGGGGGCGAGTTCGGCCGCCCGGGCGAAACACGTCTCGGCCGGCGGGTCGAGCGGCTTCGGCTTCTTCCGCCGGGCGGGCGGGGCGAAGAACCCGAACATTTCCTCCGCCTCGTCGGGTTGTTCCAGGGCCCGGCGGGCGTTTTCCCCCATCCGCGCCCAGACCACCGCCCGGGCGCGGGCGGCCACGGCCGGCGGCCACCCGGGCGGGTTCGTGGCGAGCCAGTCGCCGAACTTCCGCCACTGGTCGTGGACGATCGCCGGGTCGCTGGCGTGCTCGCCGATCACGGCCTGGAGCTTGTGGAAGTGCGGGTCGTCGGCCGGGTTCCCGAACAGCCTCCGGAACCGGGCCATGTCGTCCGGCTGGCCCTGCTGGAGGATGGCCTGGTACAGGCAGTTCGCCAGCCGGGGGACGAGGTGCGGGGCGGTCTGCTTCAGGTGCGGGAGCACGGCCTCGGCCGACCGGAACGCCGGGGCCAACGGCTTGTCCCGCCCGAGCTCCCGGGCGATCCCGCGGAGCAGGTCGAGGACCGGCCCGGTGGTGAGCTTCTGGTACTGGGCGAGGACGACCGCCGCGGCGTCGGCCGGGAGCGCCGCCTTGTAGGCGGAGTCGGCCGCGACCCGGTACGGGGCGGCGAGCCGGGCCGGGAGGCGGGTCGGGTCGAGGCGGGCGAAGTTCTCGGCCGCCCGGGCGTCGTCCCCGGCGGCGTGGGCGAGCAGCCCGCGGATCAGTACCTTCCACTCCAGGAACGGGGACCGCAGCCCGACCGGCTCCAGGGCCTCCCGCGCGGCCGCCTCGGCCCCGGCCTCGTGGTGCCGGAACGCGGCGAGGACCGCGTCGAACCCGGGGTGCAGGTCGGCCGGCAGCCAGTCCTTCGTCTGGAGCCGGACGGCCCGGTCGGCGGCGTGGCCGGTCACCCGCGCCCGGACCGCGGGGTAAGCCAGCGCCTCGGCCCGGGTCAGGGCGGCGGCCAGGTTTCCGCCGCGGGCGAGCAGTTCGGCCCGGGCGGCGGCCCAGGCGGGGTCGGCCGGGTCGAGCTGGTCGGCCTCCGCCAGCATGCGGTTGAACTCGACGGCCTTGTCGCGGTCGGCGTAGTACCCGGCGGCGGCGGCGACGGCCCGCTTGCGGAGGGCGAGGGCCTCGGGAGTGGGGGTGAGCGAGTGAAGCCGGCGGGCGAGGTCGAGGGCGGCCGAGACGTCCCCGTTCCCGAGCGCCCGCTCCACCCGGTCGGGCGTCGGCGTCGGGGGCGCGGGGGGGGCTTTCTTCCTGGCCACAGGCCGGCCTCCACGGGTGGGGGACTCGGGGTTTTTGTACTATATCCGAAACGCCGGAGGCTACCAGCCACCGGCTGCCCGCCGACGACACCCCATGACCGACCGCCAACTGCACCTACTCTCCCCGTACCGGCTGCCCACCTCGTACCCGCTCCAGCTCACCGGGGACGAGGCGGCGGCGTGGCTGAACGGGTACCTCGCGCTGTGGCACCCGGCCGCCCTGGCCGGGGCCACCCAGCCCCCGCAGGTGTCGAACACCTACGACCACGACACCCCCGGGCCGGGGTTCGTGTACTGCGTCCCCCAGGGGCCGCACCTGTACCAGCCCGACGACTGGGCCGACCGGGTGGCCGCCGCCGGGGCGGTCCGCTTCCCCGCGTCGTCGGACCGGGGGGAGACGGTCGACTACCTGAAGACCGCCCTCAGAGAAAAGGGCGCGCCGGGGCCGCTGTTCGACGCGGGGCCCGAACTCGTGCGGCCGTTCACCGGGCTCGGGTACGGGTACCTGATCGTCGATTCGTTATACGAGGCGATGGACCACGACCGGCTGCTCGACGCCGCCGGGTTCTGGGCGGACGTGACCGCGGCGGTCGAGGCCGCGGCGGCGGGGGCCGACTTCCGCACCCCCCTGACGGCCGCCGCCGGGAAGTTACAGACCGCCCGCGAACAGCTGTACCCCGGCTCGGTGTACTGGCTCGACTGGGCGATGGTGGACCCGCAGGAGCTGGGCGCCCCGTGGCCGGAGTCGCTCGCGGCCGGGGTCCCGCTCACGCTGCTCGCGGCCGGCGAGACCCTGGACCAACTCGCCCGGCAGGCCCCGGACCGGTTCGCCGAACTGAAGGCGAAGGTCACCCCCGGCCTGCCGCCGAACGTCGACCTGTGCTGCGGGTCGTACCGCGACCGGGAGGACGCGCTCCTGCCGTTCGAGTCGCAGTGGTGGAACCTGCGGAAGGCCCGGCAGACGGTGAAGGACCTGTTCGGCGTCGAGCCGGCGGTGTACGCCCGGAAGAAGAGCGCGTACCACCCCCAGCTCCCGTCGTGGCTCCAGCACATGGGCTACCGGCACGCGGTCCTCGTCAGCTTCGACGCCGCCCTGATCCCGGCCCTGCGGGGGACGGCGGTGAACTGGCCCGGCCCGGACGGGAAGGCGGTCGACGCGTTCACCCGCGAGCCGCTCCCGGCCCACGACCCGCACACGTTCTTCAACCTCGTCTACCACGTCCGCCAGGCGATCACCCAGGACGCCGCCCCGACCGTCGCCCTGATCCACAAGGGGAAGCCGGCGGTCGCGGCCTACGGCGACCTCCTCGCGCTCGCCGCCCTCGCCCCGGTGCTCGGCACCTGGACCGGGCTCGGCCGGTACTTCACCGACGCCGTGACCGGCGACTACATCGGCACCCAGCCGGCCGACGAGTTCTTCGCCGACTACCTGGACGACCGGGTGACCACCGGCCACCGCCCGGACCCGGTGACCGGCTTCTCCCGCCACCTCCGGCTGCGGCGACGGGTCGACGCGGCGTACACCCTCGCCGCGCTGCACCGCGGGCTCGCACCGAACCCCGGCCCGGACGAAGCCGAGGCGCTCCGGAAACTCGCCGACGTGGAGGAGGCGATCGAGCTGCGCGGGGTGGACTTCGGAAACCCCTCCCCCGGCCCCTCCCCTGAGAAGGGAGGGGAGTCAAACCCCGATCTGGCTCCCCCTTCCTTCCCAGGGAAGGGGGTTGGGGGGTTAGGTTCTGAGAAGGGGGCCGGGGGGTCAGGTTCCGATGAGTTGGCCGACCACCTCACGCTGCTCGAAGCCGGGTGGGCGAGACGGCTGGCGGACCGCATCCAGGCCCGGTCGGCCGGCGGGCAGCCCGGGCTGCTCGTGTTCAACCCGTGCAGCTTCGCCCGCCGCGCCGCGCTGGAGCTCGACGGGTTCCGGGGGCCGATCCCCGTAGCCGACGCGGTGAAGGCGGCCGAGTTCGCCGGCGATCAGGCCAGGCTCGTCGTCGAGGTCCCGCCGCTCGGGTTCGTGTGGGTTCCCCGCCAGGGGCCGCCCGGCACGCCCGCCCCGAAACCCCGGGTGAAGACCGCCGAGGGGGTCACCGTCCGCAACGAGTTCTTCGAAGCCGAGATCGACGCGGCGACGGGCGGCCTCCGGGGGCTGCGCGACCTCCGCTCGCGCATGACCCGGTTCGGCCAACAGCTCGTGTTCAACCCCGGGAGCACGATGAAGGCGACGTCGGTGGCGGTGACGAACGCCGGGGCCGCGCTCGGGGAGATCACGACCGCGGGGGAGATCCTGAACCCGCACGACGAGGTGCTGGCGACGTTCCGGCAGCGGTTCCGGGCGTGGATGGGGCGGCCGGTGCTGGAGGTGCGGGTCGAGCTCGACGTCCGCCACGACCCGACCGGCTACCCGTGGCACTCGTACTACGGGGCGCGGTTCGGGTGGCGGGACGACCGGGCGGTGTTGTTCCGCGGGGTGAACGGGCAGAACACCCAGACCGGGTACACCCGGCCGGTGTCGCCGGACTACCTGGAAGTCCGGCTCGGGAGCGAGCGGTCGTTCCTGTTCACCGGCGGGCTGCCGTTCGTCCAGCGGCACGGGTCTCGGATGGCCGACGTGATCCTGGTCCCGGAGGGGGAGCAGGGGCGGGTGTTCGAGCTGCTCGTGGCCCTCGACCGCGAGCAGCCGATGCAGACGGCGGTGGGGTGGGTGTCGCCGACGCCGGTGGTGGTGACGGAAAAGGGCCCGCCGGCGGTGGGGCCGAGCAGCTGGCTGGGGCACGTGGACATGCCGAGCCTGCTCTTAACGAGCCTGCGGCCGGCGGAGGCGGGCGAGGGGATGAACCGGGCGGTGGTGGCGCAATTCGTGGAGTGTGCGGGGTTCGGCGGGTCGGCGGAGCTGCGGTTCGCCCGCGACCCGTCGCAGGCATCGGCGGTGGACGGGATGGGGAACCCGACCCAGCCGCTCGGCATGTCCGGCGACGCGGTCCAGCTCGACTACTCGGCCGGCGAGACCCTGCGGGTGAAGGTCGAGTGGGCGTGAGCCTGGGGATGGCGGCCGGCCTATCGTAATCCCCAGGTTGTGAGTCGGGCCGCTGGGGACGGGCCGGCAAGTGGAGACCCCCCGGTTAACCGGGGGGTCTTGCTTTTCCTAGGCCGTGCTGATTGAACCTAGGCAACCATCGCAACCTGGGTGGTGCCAATATCGCACGCTAGCGCAGCCAAATAGTAATAGCTGCGAACAGGACCATGCCCAGAAAGTTCTTCGCCGTCTTCTCGTATCTGGCCGCCACCCGGCGGAACTGTTTCAGCAGCCCGATCCCACGCTCCGCCTTGTTCCGCTCCTTGTACAGGACAGGGTCGTACTCCCGCTTGGCGGTCCGCTTCTTCCGCGGCAGGATCATCACGGCCGCCCCACGACCCGCGACCTCGGCCGCGAAGGCGTCGCTGTCGTACCCCTCGTCCGCGGTCACCGCCCCCGGCTCCCGGGACCCCAGCACGGCCCCGGCGTGGGTGATGTCGGCATCCTGACCCGGGCTCAGGTGGACCGCGACCGGATTCCCCAGGCCCGCTTCCGCAGCCCGTGCGACCGCTGCTTCACCCTCAATGAAGTGGCCAAGCTCTACTGCGCGTCGCCCTGGGTCGTGTCGTGCTGGTGCTCCCGGCAGGATAAGGCGGTCAAAAATACCCTTTGTTCAACACGTCCTGCTCCGGTGGAACCTCACTCTTCAATAGCCCTTGATGTGCTTCAAGAACCGCTGGAACATCTCCAGTTGCAGCGGGGTCTTCTTCAAGAACTCAACGTACTCCGTCCGCTTCGTCTTCCTCCCTGCGATGGTAGAGAATGCACTCCGAACGTTGGAGTTCATCCGCTTGGCTTTCCGCAGGATGATGCCTTCAGTGATGAGTACTTGTATAGCGGGTCTACCTGATCGCACGCACACTATCTGGTCGG
>JAQGHQ010000443.1 GCA_028288765.1 Gemmataceae bacterium
ATGACCCAGGCCCAGCTGGCCGAGACGGGCGGGCTGCACCGGACGTTCATCGGGTCGGTCGAGCGGGGGGAGCGGAACGTCGCCCTGCTCAGCCTGCGGAAGATCGCCACCGCCCTGCGGACGACCCCGGCCGAATTGCTGGCCGGAAGCCCGGCCGACGGGTCGTGAGTCATACCGGGGGAGCGACCGGCCGGAACCGACCTCCGGGATGCGAGCGGCGATCGCGTGACGGGTCGCGGGCGAGAACCGGATGTGGCCCGGGCCGGCGGGGCCGGGTGGCCGTTCGAGCGTGCGGACATGGGCGGCTCTGGCTCGGATGGGGCGGCCCGGCCGCCGTCGGTAGATGGGATATAAAAGCCGTGTAGTTATAACCCGTGGTTTGGGAGAAAGCAACCTGCCACAGTCTCGGCATGGCAGCCGACGACGTGAAGGTGCTCTTCGGCCGGCGGGTCCGCCAACTCCGGAAGGCCAAGGGCGTGTCCCAGGAGGCGTTCGCCCACGGGATCCAGATCGACCGCAGCTACTACGGCAGCATCGAGCGGGGCGAGCGGAACGTCAGTCTCGAAAACATCTGCCTGATCGCCGGCGGGCTCGGGGTTCCGCCCGCGGAGCTGCTCCGGTTCGACGCCCTCGCCGACCCGGCCTCACCGGGCGAGTAACGACCGGCCCCGTCCCCATCCGGACCGGGACGGTCGCCCCGAGCCCCGTGGCGCTGGCCTACCGCTCCCAAGGCCCATGCCCCGGGGCCGCTCCTCGACCGGGTCAAACTCTCCCACAGCCGCGACCGGCCGGCGCATCGGGTCTCGAACCGACACGGTGACCCGAACGGTCCACCGCGACCGGCTGGGGCGGTGATGCCCGGTCGGTCACTCGTCGACGAGGTCATGAGCGGCACGCCCCCTGTGACCGTCAGTGCAATCGGGAAGTGGCGAGCTAGGCCCGACGTCCGCGAGCGGTTCGGCACGGCCGTGAAGTTCCGGCGTGAGGAACTGGGCCTGACCCAGGAAGACCTGGCGCTCAAGGCCGGCATCCACCGAACGTACCTGAGCGACGTGGAACGGGGCACGCGGAACCTGAGCCTGGTGAACATCGAGCGGTTGGCCGCCGCGCTGGCGGGCCGCCTGCCGAAGTTGTTCGCGGCAGTCGAACAGGGGTGACGCGGGGCGACATGGTCGGATCCGCAGCCCGTTGCGCGTGCGGGGTCGGACGTGCGGGCCGCCGAACCGCCTTGCCCCCGATCTGTGAGTCCCGGACATGACGGGTCGGAAAGCCGATCACCAACCCCCCCCCGCACGACAGGTATCGGTCGCGAACGGTCCTCGTCGAACGGGGGGTGTGCCGCGGGGTCGCAGCCTGCGGCCGGGCCGAGGCCGCGCGGCGATCCATCGGGGCGGGAGAGCCCCTCACCCGCGGGGGGACCTCCGGAAGGGAGCGGACGCACAGCACAGGTCAATGTGAGTATTCGAATACTCGTGGTAAATCGATCGAGGCGTTTCCTCGCCATCCAGACAGGTCCGTCCCGCAGGGGAAAAGCACTTTGGGTTCGGGCGGAGTAGTCGACCCGGGTCCAGACCCGGGGAGCCGGTCAGTTCCTGTGCAAGCCGTCGGCCGTGCTCGTGGGTTGAGAGGGAAGGTGTCGGCCCCCGCGTCGCCGGTCGGCTGGGTGGGGGTGGGGGAGGACCACGGCGAGTGATGGTCCTCCCAGCTGTCGCACACCCGGTAGTGTGGGACGGGGAGGAACCCGGCCTCCCACAAATCCTCCGGGGAAGCGAACTCCCGGAAACGGTCGCGTGAGTCCCGGGCCTGCCCGAGGAACGGTCGGCCGAGGCTCGGCCGGCCCGGTCGCGCGAAACGGTGGGCAGGTGGAATCACTTCCAGGTGAACGGGTTCCCCTCGCGGGCCCCCCGCAGGCCGCCTGGTCCTCCCCAAGGAATACGAGGATCGGCCGGTCACTTCCCGTGTCGATGATGAGGTAGTGCAACGTCGTCAGGGTGGTTTCAGTCATGGGCGAATCTCCGGGTCCAGGGCGGGTAGAAATCCGTTCAGAAGCAGGGCTTCTGAGGCATCCGGGCTGATCGCACCAGCCCGGGGGGCGGTGGCACGCGGCCGGCTACCCCGCCGGGATCGATGTTGCCGATCCGCAAGATGTCCCCCTGGCGGACCCGCTGCGGCGTCCGCCCGATCCGGACCCCGTTCCGGTGGGGGCCGTTCGTACTCCCGACGTCCCGAGCGACCCACTCCCCTTCGGCCAGGACGAGCTCGGCGTGCCGGCGACTGACCGACCGGTCGTCGAGCACAACTTCCAGGTCAGGCCGCCGGCCATCCAGGTCTCTCTTCCGACGACAACAAGGAAGAGCACAACATCGAGCCGGACGGAGCGTTGAGACCGATCTAGCCCCACTGTTCGAGCTCTGTGGGGTAACGTCGGCTAAGTCGTCGTTTCGTCCGTCGACCAGCTCGGGCGGAGTGATCTAGAGCTGATTCTGCCGAGGAGAGCCGCTATTTCTCCTGACAAGCCGCGGCAATCACCCGAACAACCTTGATGGCTGGTTGCGCCTCTACACCTGCATGTCGAGCCAGGCCGCGAACGAGAGGGACTGGCGACCGAGGGGGTTGACCGACCTCGTGGGGTAGGACAGGCTTACGACTTCATTATTTCCACACACGAGGGCCGATGACGTGCAGGTCAATCTTCCCAATCTCGAATGGCGAATCCTCCGACAGGTCGCCCGGACCCGCCGGCCCGCCCCGGCCGGACGCTCCGGTTGGAAATGAACCGCCGGACCCGGGACGGGAGTTTTCTGACCACCCTCGTCCGCCAGGGCCTACTCGAAGTCGTCACCGCCGGGGAGACGCCGTTCGACGCGACCTACCGCCTGACCGAGCGCGGGAAGCACGCGGCCGAGTACG
>JAQGHQ010000446.1 GCA_028288765.1 Gemmataceae bacterium
GCCAGAGCCTCTGCCTCAACTCGCGCCGGCATCGCCGACCGATTCCAGTTTCTGGTATTGAGCCGGTAGTGGTCTTTGCCCCTCCTGTGACCGGGAAAGCTCCCGGGCTCCTTCTGTTGGTATCCCCTGCAAGCGGGGGTTGGTACGAAAAGTGCGAAAGGGGAGTGACGACCGGTTCCGTCTGCCCAAAAGGAGCTGCCCGTGACCTCCGACGCCCTGTACTGGTATGCCTCCATCTTTCTCTTGCTGTTTCTCACCGGAATCGGGATTCCCCCCTGCCCGGAAGAGGCGGGCATCCTCTACGCCGCGAGCCTGTCCGTCCTCCACCCGGACGTGAAGTGGTGGATCGCGTGGCCGGTGTGCGGACTCGGGATCCTCTGTGCCGACTGCGTACTGTACTGGGTCGGCCGGTGGTGGGGTTCGTCACTGTTCAAGTACCGGTGGGTCCAGCGGGTCCTGAGTACCGACCGGAGGGAGCGGATCGAAAAGCGGTTCCACCAGCACGGGATGAAGCTCTTGCTCCTGGCACGCTTTCTCCCCCCCCTTCGGACCGGTGTGTTCCTGATCTCCGGGGCGTCTCGATACCCGTTCTCGAAGTTCCTTCTCGCCGATCTGATCTACTGCGTGGTCGGCGTCGGGGTCGTCTTCTTCGGCGGCACGTGGTTGGTCGAGCTAGTCCACCGGCTGGGGCACTCGGCGGTGTGGTTCGTCGTGGTCCCGGCGGTCGGGTACGGGCTATACCGGTACTACAGCTACCTCAAACGGAAGGAGGAAGAGCCCGTACCTCCGGTTTCAGTGATCCAGTCCCCGGCCGGGACTGTCCCCGAAGGACAGTCGCCCACCAACCCGGCCGGAGCCGCACCCGCGATGCGGGAGGCGAAAGCGGCCCTCGAAGGGTGAGTGCTCGGGTCGAGCTCCGCCGGAGGAACCGAACGCGGCGACCGACGACGTGGCCCCACGCCCAGACACGATCTCCGCTCGCGATCGACATCAAGGGGGGAACAGCCGCTCCCGCCCTTCCGCTTGAAAGCCGGCGGTCCGAACCACCGATCCGGGCGCCCGACACGGTAAGGCCTGGTTTCTCCGGAGACCGTTCTTTGGGAACGGCCACCGATTTCCGGAGGGCATTTCCTGGAAGCACGGCCGTCTCGTTTCGGCCGCATGGCCCGCCCACCCCGGGCGGGAGCCCCGGCCGATCTTACCAGTCCGGCGTGACCTGTTCTCCGCCGGACGGTGTGATGATCGCCCGGAGCAGGGATGGGTCCATCTTCTTCTTGTCCACGGACCGGACCGACCCGTCGGCCATGAGTACCAGAACCGTGTTGCGATCCGGGTGGCCGACCGACGGAAGTGGTCCGCTGGGGGTATATGGCAATTCCCTGGGCTGGGGCCACGGGACCGCCTCCGGGGCCTCGACCGCCAGGAGTGTGTTACTGACCCCGTCCTTGAACTCGGAGAACCGCATGCCCGGCTGACCGGGCTCGAAGATCGTACCGAAACCGACGAACACCCGGTACCGGGTCGAAGTCGCGTTCGGTCCGTCGAGCGTCGACTGGTACGCCGGGACAACGACGTCCGCATGGTTCCGGTTCGGCGGCGAGTCCCACGGCTGGGTCAGGTCGAACCGGTTGTACAGAGCGTTCTGCTCGATATACGGCAGGATGTGGACCCGCCAGCTCAGGTCGCCGGTGGCGGGCGGGAGGGCCCGGTTCGTGTCCTGGTAGGCATGCAACCCAAGGCCGATCTGCTTGAGGTTGGTCGTGTCCTTGGCCCGGCCGGCCGCCTCCCTCGCCTTTTTGACTGCCGGGAAGAGGAGGAGGAACGAGCCGATGCCGCAGCCGCCGAGCAGGACCACCAGGACGACGGCGATAACGGCCCAGGGCGTTCCTCCCTTTGCCTTTTTCGCGCTGCGCGGGTGGTCGAAATCGTAGTCGTCGTCCTCGTCGTCCCGCCGGCGGTGGGGGCGTGGTCGGTCGTCGTCGTCACCCGCGCGACCGCGCCGGGAGCTGGGGCGGTCCTCCTCGTCATCGTCCTCCCGTCGGCGGCGCGAACGGGGGCGGTCGTCATCGTCGTCGTGTCGGCTCATCGCGGTGTCTGGGGTAGGAGGAAGAAGATGAGACGGATTATACCCCCAAGAAACACGAATGCCACGGGTTCATACCGTGGCGTTCGGCGGGGACGGGCAGTTCACTCTTTGACGGTCATGAGAGGGGTGAATTGGGCGACCGGGTGGGGCCTCCTGCTTGATCTCTTCCGGCTTCCTGGAGAGGATGTCCGGCCGCCGGAGGTCGGTCGGGGGTGACCACCCGGAACTCCCGCATGACCTTCTCGAATTCGGTGTCGAACCCCCGCATCGCCTCGTCCCGGCTGAGCACCCGTCCGGCCCCGCGGCTCGCGCTCGCCATCGCCCCTGGCGATGCTCGGTCGCCCCGTTGGGACGGCTTGTGGCCGGGCACGGCCTGGTCGTTTGGTCGATCCTCACCCGCGAGGTCCCTCACGTCTCGTAGGTCATCCGCCCGTGTCGGGTGCTGCGGCTGATGCGGTCGCTGGCGTACAGCCCGGCCAGGACGAACTCGACACAGCTCGCCCGGACCGCGTCGCTCTCGCCCGCGTTCACCTCGAACGCCTTCTCCCAGGCTTTGGGGACCCGCTTCAGCCGTCTGGCGTACTCGCCCGACGGGAGCATGTCCCCGACCTCGATCTTCACCCCCTTCGCGAAGACGTCGGCGATGTCGTCGAGCCCGTGCTTGTCGACGTACTCCTCGAACACCACCCGGACCGCCTCGGCGGTGATCGATTCCAGGACCTGCCGCTCGCTCATCTGGTGCGAGCCCATCAGATCGAGTTCGAGTTTCCCGAGCGAGGACGCGGGCAGGTGTCCGAGGTCGCTGACCCGCGGGACCGCCGGGACCTCCCCGAGCTTCACCCCGCGGTGCCGGGCGCTCGCCACCATCGTCCGGTAGTTGGCGATACTGAACCGGGCACTGACCCCGCTCGCGTGGTCGACGTACTTCGACTTCCGGGCGGCGACGCTGACCTGCTCGATGATCTCCTTCATGAAGTACGGGACGAACACCGGGAACTCGCCCCCCGGCTCCAGCCCCGCCTCCTGCTCCATGATCTCGATCCCGAGCGACCGTTCGGCCGGGTAGTGCGTCTGGATGAGCGACCCGATCCGGTCCTTCAGCTGGGGGATCACCTTGCCCGACCGGTTGTAGGTGGTCGGGTTCGCCGAGAACAGGACCAGCACGTCGAGGTCGAACTGGATCGGGTAGCCGCGGATCTGGACGTCCCGTTCCTCGAGGATGTTGAACAGCCCGACCTGGATCAGTTCGTCGAGTTCGGGCACCTCGTTCATGGCGAAGATGGCGCGGTGCATCCGCGGGATCAGCCCGAAGTGGAGGGCGTCTTCCGCCGCCATGCTGGTGCCGGTCGCGAGCTTGGCCGGGTCGATCTCCCCGATCACGTCGGCGAACTTGGTGCCCGGGGCGAGCCGTTCGGCGTACCGCTCGGCCCGGGGCCACCAGGCGATTGGGACCTGGTCCTCCGGGGTGTCTCGCAGGAGGGCCTTCCCGGCCCGGGTGATGGGCTTGAACGGGTCCTCGTGGACGGGGCTGCCCGGGATGTCGAGGTACGGGATGTATTCGTCGAGGAACCGGACGAGGGCCCGCATCAGCCGGCTCTTCGCCTGCCCCTTCTCCCCGAGGAAGAGTATGTCGTGCCCGGCGAGGACGGCGATACTGATCTCGGGGATCACGGTGTCTTCGTACCCGATGATTCCCGGGAACAGGTCGTCCTGCCGCTTGAGGGCGGCGAGGAAGTTGTCGCGGAGTTCGTGCTTGACCGATTTCGGTTGCCAGCCGCTGTCGCGGAGCTGCTTCAAGGTGGACGGACGGGGTGAGGTCACGGAGTCTCCTCGGGGCAGGTCGCGGCGGTGGTCCTATCCCGCATTCTAGACGAGCCCGGGCGGGGCGAACAAATGTCGTTTGTAAGCCCGATCGGCGGCTCGGGTATGCCCGGTGATGAACCCGACCGCACCCCCGTGGCCCGAGGCGGCCTACCGGATCGACCTCCCCCGGTTGCTCCCGGACGACCTGTCGGGTGTGGCGGGGGCGGTGTTCCGCCGCGTCTGGCGGACGACGCTCGACGACCCGGGGTTCGCGGTCGTCCGGTTCGCCGGGCCGGTCGGGTCGAACGAACTCCGGCGGGTGATGTTCCGGCTGGTCGCGGGGATGCCGGTGCGGTTCGTGCCGGAACGGCTGGGCCGGTTCGACCAGCAGGCGACGAGCCGGTTCCACCGCGACGGGGCGCCGGCGGCGTCGCTCCTCCTCCTGGGCTATGAACCGTCGGCGGTCCGGAGTCGGGTGTTCGTGGCGGACGCCCACCGGGCGGCGAGTGCGGCGGGACTCGGGATCGGGGAGTATCTGGCGGCCAACAACCCGATGAGTCCGGCAGGGGAGGCGGTGTTGCGGCCGTTCGTCACGGAGCTGGCGGTACCACACGGAGAGCTGTATCTCGTCGCGATCAACAACAGCCTCATGCCGCTTGAGCCGGGCGGGGCAACCCCTCTCGGGGTCCTGCACAAGGCGGAGGTCCCGAGCCCCGACCCGCGGGCGACCCGGGTCATCAACTCCATCGGGCTGACGCCCGCCGACGAGCTGGCGGTTACGCCGAAGTCACGGGCGGAGATCGAACACTTCCTGACCCGCGATGACCTGGACTGAAGGGGACAGGCTGTTCGGGTATGATGAATGTCATCCCGGGAGGTAAACCATGCCGCTACTCGACCACTTTCGCCCCCCGCTCGGTGATGAAGCCGGGTGGAACTCGTTCCACTCGAACTGGGCGACCCGGATTGCCGACCAGATCGCCGATTCTCTCCCCGAAGACTTTCAGGTCGAGGAGTACGCCAAGGCGTCCGGCGGCGTCGAGATCGATATTGCCACAACACGGACGGGGTCGGCCGGAAACGGTGTCGCCGCGGACCGCTGGCATTCGCCGTGGCAACCCCCGCCCCCCACCGGGCACATGCCCACGTTGTTCCCCGACAAGTTCGAGGTGCTGGTATTCCAATTCTCCGGCGGACGACACCTCGTCGGAGCGATCGAACTCGTCAGCCCGGGGAACAAGGATCGTCAGGAGGCGCGAGACGCTTTCGCAACAAAGATCGCGAGTTACCTCCAGCAGGGCGTGAACGTGATCGTGATCGACGTCGTGACCTCCCGGCGGGCGAACATGCATCACGAGGTGATGCGCCTCCTCAACGTCTCCGAGGAGCTTGCCCGTACCGCGGAAACCGCTCAATACGCCGTGTCATACCGGCCGGTCCTCCGCGAGGGTCGCCCCGAGGTGGATTGGTGGTTCAAGGGCTTCGGGGTCGGCGACTTGCTCCCGACGATGCCGCTCCGTCTCATCGGTGATTATTTCATCCCTGTCGACTTCGAGGCCGCGTATACCGAGGCCCTCCGCCGACGGCGGCTGATCTGATCCTCGAATCCGGTGAGGCGGCCGTAAATCGGCATGCCGCGCGACCGGCGAACGAGTCCTCCAAACGACGCCGCCCGCCGGAAGTCCGGCGGGCGGTTTGCTTTTCCTGCGAGCTCCCGCTCAGATCGAAAGCACTCCGGTGCTGTCGCCAAACCGGACGGTCGGGGCGCCCATCCGCTCGAACAGGGCCAGGTACAGGTTCATCAGCGGGGTGTCGCTCTTCTTGGGGAAGGTCAGGTGCCGGCCGCCGGTGACCGTCCCGCCTCCCTTGCCGATCAGGAGCACCGGAAGGTCGTCGTGGTTGTGCCGGTTCCCGTCCCCGATCCCGCTCCCGTAGACCAGCATCACGTTGTCCAGCAGCGAACTCCCGTTCGCCTCCTTCACGCCCTTCAGCTTGCCGACCAGGTAGGCGAGCTGTTCGGTGTGGAAGGTGTTGATCTTCTTGATCTTTTCCAGCTTCTTCGGGTCGCTCCCGTGGTGCGACAGGTCGTGGTGCCCTTCCGGCACGTCGATCATCTTGTACGGCCGGTTGCTCCCGTCGTTCGCGATCGGGAACGTCACCACGCGGGTGAGGTCCGTCTGGAAGGTGAGGACCAGCAGGTCGCACATCAACCTGATGTGGTCTTGCACCTCCTTCGGCGTGCCGGCGGGGGCCGGCATGTCCGTCTTCGGGAGGGGGGCACTGTTCGCCTGGCGGGCCTTCTCGATCCGCTGCTCGACCTCGCGGACACTCGTGAGGTACTCGTCCAGCTTCCGCCGGTCGCCCTGGCCGAGCGTCTTGTTCAGCTGGTTCGCGTCCTCGGCCACGAAGTCGAGCACGCTCTTGCTGTACAGCTCGCGCTTGGCCCGGGCGGCGGCCAGCTCCTTCGGGTCGTTACCGCCGAAGAGCCGCTCGAACACCGCCTTTGGGTCGGTCTCCTTCGCGTTCGGGGTGGACTCGCCGCGCCACGACAGGTTCGACGAGTACGCGCAGCTGTAACCCGAGTCGCAGTTCCCGGCCTGCTGGCCGCGCTCGATCCCGAGCTCCACGGACGGGAACCGGGTGTTGTCCCCGACCGCGGCGGCGATGTGCTGGTCGGCCGACATGCCCACCCGGATGTCCGCCCCGCTCGTCTTGCGGGGTTGCCGGCCGGTCAGGAACACGGACATCGCCCGGGCGTGGTCGCCGGGGCCGTCCCCGTTCGCCCGGGCCTTGTCGAGCGCCAGCCCGGTGAGCACGTTCACGTGTTCCTTGAACGGGCTGAGGGGCTCCAGGATGCCGGTCAGTTTGGTCAGCTTCCCGGTTTCGGCCGGCGTCCAGGCGTCCATGTTCACGCCGTTCGGGACGTACAGGAACGCGACCCGGCGGGGCACCCCGGCCGCGGCCGTGGCCGCCGGCGGGGCCGCCGCGAACCCGAGCGATTCGAGCCAGGGCAGGGCGACGGCCGTACCGACCCCCTTGAGCATGGTCCGGCGGGTGACGCGGGCTTTCATCAGGGATTCGCTCCGTTTGCGGGCGGGCAAGCCGGTGCCCCGGCTCACTCGCTTCGTTTGCCTTTTCGCTTCTGGAACGGGTCGGACCGGACCACCGCCAGCACGAGGGCGGAGAACCGGTCCTGGTCGGTCTTCGCGGCCGAGACGATCTCGTCGACCGCACAAGTGTCATAATACTCGAGTCCGCGGCCGAGTGCGAACGTGAGAAGCTTCTCGGCGAAGCACCGGCGGAAGAGGTCGGCCTTCCCGAGGAGGACCTTGCGCATCTCCGCCGGCCCCTTGAACTTCGCCCCGTCGGGCAGGACCCCCGACGAGTCGACCGGCTGCTTGTTGTCGGCCGTCCGCCAGCTGCCGATCGCGTCGAAATTCTCCAGGCCGAACCCGAGCGGGTCGAGCTTCGCGTGGCAGGTCGCACAGCTCGGGTTCGCCCGGTGTTGCTCCATCTGCTGTCGCAGGGTGCCCTTGAGCTGACCCGTCGGCGGGAGCTCGGGCACGTCCGGGGCGGGCGGCGGGGGCGGGGTGCCGAGGACGTTTTCGAGGATCCACTTCCCCCGCTTCACGGGCGAGGTCCGGGTCGGGTTCGACGTGACCGTGAGCGTACTGGCCATCGTGATCACGCCGCCGCGGCGGGTGTCCGGCAGGCGGATCTTCCGGAACTGCTCCCCGGTGACGTTCGGGATGCCGTAGTGCTTCGCCATCCGCTCGTTTACGAAGGCGTAGTCGGCGTCGAGGAACTCGAGCGCGCTCCGGTCGTTCTGGACGACGTACTCGAAGAACGCTTCCGCCTCGCCGACCATCCCGGCCCGCAGGGCATCATCCCAGGCCGGGAAGAACCCCTTGTCCGGGGTAAGCGTTTTCACGTTCCGGAGCTGGAGCCACTGGCCGGCGAAGTTCTCGCTGAGGGCCCGGACCTTCGGGTCCTTCAGCATCCGCCTGACCTGGGCGCCGAGCACCCCGGGGTCGCGGAGGGTGCCCTGCTCGGCGAGACGGTAAAGTTCCTCGTCCGGCATGCTCGACCAGAGGAAGTAGCTCAGCCGGGTGGCGAACTCGAAGTCGTTGAGCGTCCGGACGCCGTTCGGGTCGGGCGGGTCGTCCTCGATCCGGTAGAGGAAGTGCGGGGAGACCAGCACCGCCTTCATGGGCAGGCGGACGGCCTTCTCGAACGGCTCGTCCTGTGCGGCGGCCACGTCGTACAGCTTCATCAGCCGTTGGCTCTCCGCGGGCTTGAGCGGCCGGCGGTAGGCCCGGCGGGCGAAGGTCGAGAGCACCTTCTCGGCGGCGGCGCGGTGGTCGGCCTTGCCCGCCGGCCGGGCGACGAGGAGGAGCTTGACCGACTCCGGGTCCGGGCGAGGGACCGCGTTGAACGGCCCTTCGATTTCGATGAAGCTGAGCCCAAACTGCCGGATCGCTTCTTGCTTCTTGTCCTCGAACGGGTTGACGAATGCGACCAAAACTTTCTTCTCTCCGGCGGGCAGGCGTTCCCGGACTTCGTACGTCTCTTGCTTGTCTTTGGGCGCATCCACGGTGAAGGTCTTCACGTCCCGGCCGTCGATTCGCAGGACGACTTTCGGGAACTCGCCGCCAGCTTTCTTGCCCCAGCCGCGGAACCGGAAGCTGTACTCACCATGTTCCGGGAAGTTGAACTTGTCGGCCGGCGACGCATTGCCGTCGGACCCGAACACGATCTCCTTCGAGTCGGCGGGCTTGGCATTCCGGGGGAAAACGCTCAGGTTCTGGGCGGGGAACTTCTGCTTCGAGGTCGCGGTCAGGGTGGGGAGCGTCAGGGCCTTGTCGAGGATCTTGTCGGCCGCGGCCAGGTACTTTTCGAGCAGGATCGGCTGGAACGAGAGCACGTCGCCGATGTTGTCGAACCCGTACCCGACGTCGTCGGCCGGGAAGTCCTCGGCGGGCTTGAAGTCGACCCCGCAGAGGTCGCGGATGGTGTTGTTGTACTCGGCCCGGTTCAGCCGCCGGATGGTGACGCGGCCGGGGTCTTTCGGGCCCGTGCAGTCGGTTTTGGTGAGCGCCGTTTCGATCCAGGTGACGACGAACTCTTTCTCGTCCTTGGCCGGCTGGGTCTTCTTCTTCGGGGGCATCTCGCCGGCGGCGAGGACGTGCTGCACGGCGGCCCAGTCCTTGCGATTCTTTCGGGCCTGGGTCTCGGTCTGGTAGCCGTCGAGCGTGAGCCCGCCGGACGCCTTGTCCGCGTTATGGCAGTCGACGCAGTACTTCTGGAGGAAGGGCAGGATCTTCTGCTTGAACGTCGGGTCGTCTGGTGCCGTGGCCGATGCGGTCAGGGCCGAGACCGGCTGTGCGGGGCGAAGGGACGGCGGGGGAGCGAGAAGGGCAGCCGGTCGGGTCTCCGGATGAGACTTGGCAGCCAGACCCGTCCACCAACCCGCGGCGAAGCTCGCTATCGTGGCCGCACCGATCGCGATGAGGGCGGGTCGCAACGCCATGAATCAATCCCCGAACTCTCTACCAGGGCAATAGAAGGGTTGAAACGGTGGGGCGGTCGTGTGGTGGCCGACTGCCGGACAAGGAGAATACCAGCGGGCGGGCGTTCCTGATTCAAACAATATCGCAAATCATGCCGCTCAGCAACCAGAATCCTTAACCCCGTCACGCCTTCGGAGGACCGCGACCCTGCCGCGGATTCGCCGGCGCAAGAGAGATGACGGACTCAGGAATGATTTCCGCCAGCTGCGGCGGAGGAGGCACAGGGGGGTGGCTACTTCTTCGTCGCGATCACGTCCCGCCCCACCCACGGGCGGAGCACTTCCGGCACCACGACACTCCCGTCGGCCTGCTGGTAATTCTCCAGGATCGCGACCAGTGCCCGGGTGCAGGCGACGGCGGTCCCGTTCAACGTGTGGACGAACCGCGTCCCCTTGAAGCCCTTGCCCTTGTATCGAATCCCGAGCCGGCGGGCCTGGTAGTCCGTGCAGTTCGAGGTGCTGGTGACCTCGCCGTAGTCCCCCTTCTCGCCGCGGCCGGGCATCCAGGCTTCGAGGTCGTACTTGCGGTACGCCGGGCCGCCGAGGTCGCCGGTGGCGGTGTCGATGACGTGGAACGCGAGCCCGAGGCCCTGGAAGATCCGCTCCTCGAGCGCGCGGATCTCCTCGTGGATCGCGTCGCTCTGCTCGGGGGTGCAGAACGCGAACATCTCGACCTTGGTGAACTGATGCACCCGGTATAACCCGCGCGTGTCGCGGCCGGCGGCCCCGGCCTCGGTCCGGAAGCAGTGCGACAGCCCGACGTACCGCTTCGGCAGGTCGCCCTCGTCGAAGATCTGGTCCTTGTGCATCCCGCCGAGGGTAATTTCGGCGGTGGCAATCAGACACAGGTCGGAGTCCGCAACGGTGTAGACCTGGCGGGTGTTCGGGTCCGGGTCGCGGGGGAGGAAGCCGATCCCTTCCAGGATCTCGACCCGGGCGAGGTCCGGGGTGATGATCGGGGTGAAGCCTTCCTTCACGACCGTCTGCATGGCGTACTGGACGAGCGCGATCTCGAGCAGCGCGGCCTCGTTCTTGAGGAAGTAGAACTTCTGACCGGCGACCCGGGTGCCGGCCTCGAAGTCGGCGAGGTCGAGGGATTCGCACAGCGCGACGTGGTCCTTCGGCTTGAAGTCGAAGGCCCGCGGCTCGCCGTGCCGGGCCACGACCTTGTTCGCCGCGGCGTCGGTCCCGACCGGGGCGGCCGGGTGGGTCATGTTCGGGATCTGGAGCAGGTTCAAGAGCAGGTCGCCCTCGACGATCTTGAGCTCGGCGTCGAGCACCGCGAGCTCGTTCCTGAGCTTCGTGCTCTCGTCCTTGAGGGATTGCTTCTCCTCAGGCGTCTTCGCGTTGACAAATCCCTTGGAGATCTCGTTTTGCCGGGCCGCCGTTTCGCTCCGTTGCTGGACGAGTCGCTTCCGGGCGTCGTCGAAGGTGACGGCCCGGTCGACCGGAAAAGTGGGGACGTTGCGGTTGGTGCAATTGGCCTTCACGGCCTCAATGTTGTCGCGGATGAAGGCGGCGTCGAGCATGGTTGGTTCCGAGTCGGGGGCGGCCACCGGTCAGTTCTTGATGGGTGTATGAACCCGCCGGGCGGGTCGCAAGCACGCCGTCTTACGGGAGAGAGACCCGAGGAGCTGCGAGGTTCGCCAAACGACCTGACCCCGGCGGGTCCGGCCGCCGGGGTCGAGAATGGTCGGGGGGTGACAACCCCGGTCGGTCACCCGGCTCGCGGGGACACAGCCGAGTATACCCGCACGACGAGGACGGCGGGGAGGATCAGCATCCCGGCGTGGAGGGCGTAAACGAGCAGGTCCGAGCCGGCCGCCCAGTTCTTTATCCCGCGCTGAAACGACTTCTGCTTCTCTTCCCGCTTCTCGACCTCGGCCCGACCATGCCGGTGCCACTCCGTTTGAAGCCGCTGGACCTCCTGGATGCTGGTCGCCCCCTTCAAATTCGGCAGCGAAGGAAGGGAAACAGCCGTCTGCGGTTTCTGCGCTTCGGTCGTGTACCGGTCAATCATCATCGCCGCCAGGAGACTGAATCCGATCCCGACTCCGGTGGCAACACATCCGCCGATGAGCCCGAGTTTGACCTTCTCGCGGGCGTCCCGGCTCGAACTCACCGGCGCCAGCGATCCCACCAGCAAGACGATCAGGACGAACCGGGCCAGTTCGCCCAGCCCGGCGAAGAAGCCCGGCAGGTAGTCGCTGAATCCTTTCGACTGGTAGGACAGCACGGCCCCGACCTTGTCGAGGGTCGGGTACAGGGTCGTCAGGTCGCCCCACCGCATCCGGGAACGATCGGCGTTCCCGTTCAGGAGGGTCCGAAACTCGTCCTGGAATTGCTGCTGCATCGCGGCGAGTTCTTCGCGCAGTTCCTTGGACGCCGCGCTCTTCGGGTCCTTCTCCGATTCCTTTTCCAGGGTTTTCTGGGTTTGGACTACCCGGTCCATCCGGTTTATCCCCGACAGCGTCTCGATGGTGTAGGGGGTAAAGGTCAAGGATTTGGTGTCATTCGCGACTACGAACGCCAGGATCACATGAACGACGGCGACGCTTGTCGCGGTGATAGCCAGGCCACGGACCCTGGCCGGGCCGGCGATACAGAGGGACAGCCCGACCAGACCGACCACCCAGTTCGCCAGCCCGAGTAGACCGGTCACCAGGACTAGCCCGTTCGGGACCACCGCCCCGGCCCAGGCGGCGGTCAGGAGCAGGGAGTGCAGCCCGAGACTCCCGAGATACAACCCGAGGGAGATCAGGAGTAGCAACAACCCCGGGCGGGCGAGGCCGAGAGGATCACCCGGCCCGGGCGGGATGCCGCCTGGATCGGGGCCGACCTCGTCGAGTTCCCGACCCGACGCTTGCGTGAGCATCTCCTCCTCGCCGGCAGGAATCTCGGTCGGCCGGATCGACTTTCGCACCCGACCGACCAGCACGGGAATCCCGATCACCCCGGCGGCAATTCCCAGGCCGACGAGTGCCGGCCGCAGGACTCCATCCGAATTCGCGCTCGGGTCGGCCGACTCGGTCTCGGACGTGGTCGATGGGGTTGGAGTGGCCGTTGCCGACTCGGCCGGAAGACGGGATGCGGGGTCGCCTGTCCCGGTTGAGTCCGTTCGCAACAGGGCCGGAGCCCCGTCCGGCCCAGGCAGAGTGGGGAGGGGGCCTGTCCCGGATAAACCGGATTGGGCCGGGACGGACCGCCTGTCTCGCAGGGCGGTCGGAGAGGGCTGGCTGACCGGGGGGAGAGTCGGGGCGGCGACCGGTACCGACGTTTGTTGTGGTGGGGGGGCGGGGGAAACGCGTTTCGGTTTCTCCGGGGCTGGCGCGACCGGCTTCGGCCGGGCGGGGGGCGGATTGTCCGTTCCGGTCGACTTGTCCGTCGCGGCCGGTGGGGCATTCGGCAGTTTCTCGGGCGGGGCCGGCTTCGTCAGGTGGACCAGGACGATGTTCATCACCTGGGTCGGCTCGGTCTTGCCGGCGATCCCGACGACGAGCCGCCCGCCGGAGTCGATGCTGACTTCGCCCCGGCGATCCTTGGTCCCGGCCCATTCACTCGTGTACGTGTCTTTGAGGTCTAAATGATCCCCGTCGATCTTGGCGTACGTGATCCGGAGGGAGTCGATCCAGAGGCCGGCCTGGACCGAGATCCCGGAGACCGCGTAGCCCGGTTTCGCCTGGGTCTTGACGACGGACGTGATCCGCGCTCGTCTCTTGTCGAGCGGGCCGCCCAGGTCCGGCGGGTTGCCGACCTCGTCGCCGAGAACCTGATCCCCGTCGGCGGTCAGGAACAGCGGGCGGATGGTGACGATCGCGTCCTTGCCCACCGCCGGGCCGACCCCCACGTCGAACCCGATCAACACCCACCCTTTCGCGGGGACCTGGCGGTACGCCGACCTGCCCCGATTCGCCCCGACAGCTTTGGCGTCGACCAGGTCCTTCGCCTTCACGGCCGTCGCGACGGCCTCCGGGGCCCGGTCGTCTCCGCTTGCTATTGCGGTGTAAAGGCACGTAAACAGGGTTGCGAACACCAGTGCGGAAAATCGGACCGGGCAATGGGTGCGCATGACGGGCCCCGGAGGCGGTGAGAGCGGCTCGCGGTACCCTAGAACACAACCCACGCTAATGCGATGAGAATCTGATAAGACCGTGATCGTACCGACGGAAGGGGTATTCCGGCATACTTCATGGACGAGACGCGCCCGAACGGGTGCGCCGGTCCGGTCACCACATTGGGTTCTGCCCGTACAGGCGGCGGAGGAGGCCGATCTGCCCCGCGTGAAGCATCTCGTGAGCGGAACACCAGCGGACGCACTCGATCTTGGTCTTGCAGAATTTGTGAGGTGTGACCGAGGGTGAACCCAGATCGGATTCGGGAAACGCGGCGAGTTCGGCGAGCAGGCGGTCGTGAACGCGGTCGAAGGTCTCCCGGATTTCGGCCGGAGGCGGGTACGCTGCCGGGTCGGGGGCGGCAACCGAATCGCGGCCGAACGCCTTCAGGAAGGCAGGAGAGATGAGGTCGAAGTCTTCCGGCCGTGGGCCGCGGAGGCGTTCCATCCCGAGCCGGTACTGGGCCATCGCCAGGTGCCCGACCTGCCAGGCGACGTGCGTGACGCCCTCCGCCGGCGTCCGAAACCAACCGGCCGGGTCGATGGTGCCGAGCAACCCCAGGGTGTAGGTCCGGGCAAAGACGATCTGTTCCACCGCGTCGTGCAGCCGGGACATTAACGAGTCTCCGCGTCATCCGGGCCGCCCCCGAGGCGGCCCATCTGATCCTACCGACGCGGTGGCCGCCCCGCGGGTTCGGTCACGGTCGCTTTTCGAGCGGGACGTACGCCACGTCAGTCTTGCCGACGGAGATTTGTTCCGGGCGGAAGATGCGGTTCCCGATGAGCTGTTCGTGCCAGTGGGCGAGCCACCCGGCCACCCGGCCGATGGCGAAGATCGGCGTGAACACGTCGGTCGGGATGCCCAGCGCCTGGTAGACCACCCCGGAGTAGAAGTCGACGTTCGGGTAGATCCCCTTCGGCCCGTAGACCCCGGCCGCGACCCGCTCCAGCTCCAGGGCCGTTTCGTACGCCCGCGGCCGGATCGACTCGGAGAACGCGTGTTCGGCGATCTCCTGGAGTACGGTCGCCCGGGCGTCCTTCACCTTGTACACCCGGTGCCCGAGCCCCATCACCTTGAACTTCGGGTCGGCCGTCCGCTTGGCGTCGAGCCAGGCCTGCACCTTCTCCGGCCCGCCGATCTCCTCGAACTGGGTCAGGGCTTCCTCGTTCGCCCCGCCGTGCAAGGGGCCGGACAGCGACCCGATCGCCGACGCGATGACCTGGTACGGGTTGGCGAGGGTCGAGCCGGTCACCCGGGCGGTGAAGGTGCTCGCGTTCATCGTGTGCTCGGCGTGCAGGATCAGGCAGGCGTCGAGCACCTTCCGGGTGGCCGGGGTCGGCTCTTTCCCGGTGAGCATGTAGTAGAAGTTGGCGGCGTGGTCGAGGTCGGGGCGGGGGTCGAGGATCTCCTCCCCCCGGCGGGTGCGGGCGAACGCGGTCACGACGGTCGGCATGGCGGCGATCAGCCGCATCGTCGCGTCCCAGTTCTTGACCGGGTCGAGGACCGTCTTGCAGGGGTAGAACATGCCCAGCGCGGCGACGGACGCGTGCAGGGCGTCCATCGGGTGCCCGTCCGCCGGGAAGCACTTGATCATGTCCTTGAAGCGGTAGTGGATCGCCCGCCGCTGCCGGAGGTCGTGGTCGAACTCGGCGAACTGTCTCTGGGTGGGCAGCTCGCCCTTGATCAAGAGCCACGCGGTCTCTTCGTAACAGCTCTCTTTCGCCAGCACCTCGACCGGGATCCCCCGATACTCCAACCGGGCCTTTTTGCCGTCGAGAAAGCTGACCGCGGACTTCGCGGCCGGCACGTCTTCCAGGCCCGGTTTGAACTCGGGTTCACTACTCATGGGCAGCCTCGGTGGAGCGGGGGCGGCGGGGGTCGCCTTCGGGCGGGGGGCACCTACTGGGATATATAGGCACGGCCGGAGCGCGAAGAAAGACGGGCGGGGAAAAGATGAGCCGCCGGAATCGGCCGGCGGCCCCCGGTCCGGACCCGTCATTTTTTCGGCGTGATCTTGATGTTCCGGAACGCGACCGCGCCGTGGTCGCCCTGGAACATGAGCGGGCCCGTCGGGGCCTCCTTCCCGGTCAGCCCGCCGGGGGTCGGGCCCTTCGTCTCCACGTTCTCGTGGATCACCTGGTCGTTGAGCGTTACCTTGACGAACTTCGCGTTCTCGACCTTCTTCTCGCCGTCGAACCGCGGGGCCCGGAAGTCGATCACGATCTTCTGCCATTCGCCGGCCTTCTTGCTCGCGTTCACCTTGGGCGCGGCGGTGTGGTAGATCCCGCCGAGGTCACCCGGGCCGACTTTCACCTTCCCGTAGCTGTCGAGGATTTGCACCTCGTACTCGCCCATCAGGTAGATGCCCGAGTTCGACCCCTTCGGGATCATGAATTCCAGCTCGACCAGCGCGTCCCCGAAGGCGGCCTCGGTGTAGAGGTCCAGGCTGCCGGGGGTCGTGTTCACCAGCCAGTTCCCTTCGGGCCCCGGCCCGCTGATCTCCAGCCGCTGGGGGTCCTTGGGATCGAGTTTCGCCGTGGTCGCCTGCCACCGGCTTCTCTTCTCATCGCCCTTGAACTTCCACCCGGTCAGGTCCTTGCCGTTGAAGAGTTCGACGGGTTTGGCGTCCTCGGCGCGGGCGGCGGGGAGCAACGCGAGGGCGGTCACGGCGGTCAAGGCGAGAATTCGGAACATGCGGATCTCCGGACTTGATGAAGGGGCGGGCAGGCGGTGTGAAGGAGATGCTACGCGGGCTCGACATGAACGGCGAGCGGGCCACGGGGTCCCCGGCGCCTGGTTCATCTCGTGGCACCGGTCTCCAGACCGGTGCAGGCATACGTGAAGGCCGGTGAGTTCCTGGTCCCGTAGTGGTACCGGTGTTCTGATCTGTGTAGCCGCACCGGTCTGGAGACCGGTGCCACAATGAAGAAAACGGAAGAAGAGGCCCGCCCGCATTGCCCCACCACTCACGAGCGACTTCTTATCTTGAAGAACGAGCCGAGCCCGGCCGTCGGGACGGCCGGGCTCGCGGTAACGTCAAGCCCCCTTCCGGGCCGGGAGCGGGTACTCCAGGATCTCCTGGAGCAATTCCAGCTTGCTCGGCCGGGCGAGCAGCGGGACGAGGTTAGGCAGCGCGTAGTAGTCGCCGGTGAACTGGTACGCGTCCGCGACTAGCCCGGCCTTCTTGCACTCGTCTTCCAGCTGCGAGGTCGCCCCCGCCACCTTAACGAAGCACACCGCCGGGTCGGCTTTCAGCTCTTCCCGGTACTTGGTCAGTGCCGGGACGAACTTCGGGTCCGCGTTCTCGCCCTCGTCCGTGACCACCACCAGCTGCTCGATGTACTGCTTCTTCCGCCGCAGCATCTCGACCCCGACCCCGACGGAGGTGTTCCCCCCCGCGGTGATCCCGGTCAGGGCCTTCTCCCACGCCGCCAGCTCCGGCCCGGCGGCCTCGACCGGGTACGCGATCGTGTCGAACGCGTACACGTAGAGCTCGCGGTCGGCCATCGCGGCGAGCAGGGCCCCGAGCCGCTTGCCGATCTCGATCGCCTGGCTCATCGAGCCCGACTTGTCGATCAGCAGGGCGGTCGGCCGGGCGATCCGGCCCCGGGCCTTCACCTGGGCGTCGGCCACCTGCTCGAGCGCCCGCCGGACCTCGGCCGAAACCGGGACCGTTTCGAGCGCCTTCTCGGCCTTGAACGCGCTGACCCGGGTCGCGGTCTTCGCCGCCTCCAGCTTCGCCTCGACCAGGGCCTTCACCCCGGCGTCATCGAACGCGCCCCGGCGGCGGAGCATGTCGAGGTTGTTGATCACCTCCTGTGGCGACATCCGGCCGACGAGCGCCTTCAGCACCACCGGGGTGACCGCCTTCACCACCCCGACCGCGACGCGGAACGGGACGTCGTGCTCGGCGATCAGTCGGGCGGCCAGGTCCGGGGTGTCGGCGGCGGCGAGGGCCTTGAGCCCGGCCAGCTTCGACCCTTCCGGCGGGGCCTCGTCGAACAGCACCGCCTGCGCCCGCGGGCCCGGCTTGACGTGGAGCAGCGCGTACAGCCGCTTCAACGTCTTGCGGGCGGTGAGGGCGGTCGAGTCGAACCACCGGTCATCCGCCTCCCGCTCGCGCAGGTAGCGCGTGACCTCGGTCCGGAGCGACCGCGGCAGGTTGCGGCCGAGCCCCACGTCGGCGGTCATCGTGACCGTCCCGGCCTTCGGCTCGACCACCTGCACCTTGACCTCGTCCTTCCACCCGTGGATGAAGTCGACCACCCGGCCGACCTGGTACGGCGGCAGGTCGCGGAGCAGGGCGAGGCCGGCGCCGCGGTGGCCCGGGAAGTCGCTCAGCGCCAGGGTGGCGACGAACATCTCCTTGTGGTCGCGGACGTCGCCGTGGTCGGCGTACCAGGCGGCGAGCCGGACGTAGAACCGCGGGTCCTGCTTGACGAGTTCGGCGTGCAGCGGGTGGACGAGCTCCAGCCGCCGGTGCGGGCAGGTGAGCAGGCTGTTCAGCATTGCCAGCCGCAGGTCGACTTCGTCCTTGGACATGGTCATCGGAGGTCCTCCTTCGCACGGGAAGGACACGGGGTCAAAGGAAACGGCCGCCGGTGCGGCCGTGAGAAAGAGTCCCGTACAAGTCCCGTCTGCGTCCCCTGGCGGGGAAGATGCGTGCCTTCGACCACTCGGCCACCCCGCCGTCGAGAGGCGGGGGTAGGATTCGAACCTACGATTCGGTTGCCCGAAAGTGCATGTACGCCGTCGGCGTTGGGTACGGGTTGTTCAGGTCGCCGGGAAAATAAAGGCCCGCACGAGTTCGGGAAGCGGTTGAAACACTTCAGTTGGGTTTACCAGTTCCCCAACATCACCTCGCGGTGGTGGCGGGATTCGAACCCGCAAGCGCTTTCGCGCGACTGACCAAAGTTTGTACGCTTCCGCCGTGGGGTACGGGCTGTACCCGGAATCATGGCGTTGAACACCGCGGGCCGGTCGCACGAGTTGTGCCGGCGTTTGTGACACTTTGCCGCGCTCTGCCGCTGAGCTACCGCCCGGTCGAGTCGGGCGGGAAGGAGTCGAACCTTCGACATCGGGGTTATGAGCCAGGTGTTTGTAGGCCTGCCGCGTAGGGTGCGGTCGGCCCGCGGTGTTCGTGAAGAAGGACAAGGCTGGGTGGGGAAGGTTCGCACGTTTTTGGCGAGCGGGGGGCGTGAGCCCCCCGAGTAGCCCCGAGCACCTCCGGCGACGTGATCGTGTACTCGGGGGCTCACGCCCCCCGCTCGCCAAGTAACTCGGGCAACTCCAGCGGCGTCAGGTGAACTCGGGACGTGAACTCGGGGGGCTCACGCCCCCCGCTCGCCGATGCGGAGCAGCACCTTCCCGCCCTTACCGGGCGCGGCGGCGTGTGTCACCGCCTCGGAGACTCGGTCGAGCGGGTACGTCGCGGCAATGTCGCTCCGGAGCGTGCCGTCCGTCATCAAGGCCCGCACCCGGCGGAAGAGTCGCAGCATCCGCGGAATCGACTGCCGCTTCGCCCAGTCGGCGAGCCAGAACCCCTCCACCCGGATCGCCGCGCTCAGAAGCTTGCGGGGGTGTAGCGTGATCGCCTCGTCGGACAACGACCCGTAGAGCAGACATCGGCCGCCGGCCCCGAGGGACGCAATGACCTCCGACCCCGTCTTCCCGCCGACCGGGTCGACGGCGTACTTGACCCCGGCCCCGTTCGTAAGTGCCTTCACCTGCTCATCAATCGGGCCGTCGGCCTCCACGAGGACCGCGTCCGCCCCCAGCTGCGCCAGCTCCTCGACCTGCTCCGGCCGGCGGACGACGTTCGCCGTCCGGAACCCGTTTTTTTTACCGAGCCGGATCACCATCTTCCCGAGCGCCCCGCCCGCGGCCGACTGCAGCAGCCACTCGCCGGGCGGGACCCGCAGGACGTCCGTCGTCATGACGACCGCGGTCGCCGGGTTCACGAAGAAGGACGCCGCCTGTTCGTCGGGAAGCTCCTCGGGGACCGGGATCACCTGCCGCGCCGTCGTGACCGTGTACTCGCCCCAGTTCCCGACGCGGTCGTTGATGACCGCCACCCGCTTCCCCTTGCGGATCCACCCGAGCAGCCCTCCGCCGCTCGCCTCCACCACGCCGACCCCTTCAAACCCCGGGGTGGCGGGGAGCTGGGGCCTCAGCCCGTACCGCCCCGCGATGTACATGAGGTCCGAGGGGTTGATCGGGCTGGCGAGCATCCGGACCAACACTTCCCCGCGCCCCGGGGTCGGTCTGGGTACGTCGCGGACGCTCAGCACCTCGGCCGGGGGGCCGACCCGGTCGAACACGACGGCCTTCAAGTCAGACTCCGGTGGTACGATGGTTGCAGCAGGAGGCGGACCTCTGCTGCGAATTCCCGGACACCGAGTACCTTACGGACCACGGTGTTCGACGTGCATCCCACGGAATGCGGTCCCAGCATGTCTTACCCCGACTTCATGGCGCGGTTCTGGCAGGACATCGCCGGCTGGGCGGTCCTGTTGAACGTCGTGCTTACGATCGCCACCGTTTTGTGGGTGATGCACCTCAAGCGCGAGCCGATGTCGGCGATCGCGTGGAGCCTCGCCGTCCTGATGCTCCCGTTCGTCGGCCCGGCCCTGTTCGCCCTGTTCGGCTACCAGACGATCCACCGCCCGATCGAGAAGCGAAAGAGGCGGCGGCAGGCGTACCGGGAACTGGCCCTCGACGTGCCGGAGGAGGTGAAACCCGGGGGCTCGACTCCGCCGGTGGCGATTCCGCAACGGTGGGAGATCCTGGCCCGGCTCGCCAACCACCCGGAGGGGTTCCCGGTCACCGCGGGCAACCGGCTCGCGTTTTACCACTACGGTGAGCCCGCTTATACCGCCATGCTCGACGCGATCGCGGGGGCGCGACATCACGTCCACATCGATTTCTTCATTTTCCGCCCCGACGAGTCCGGCCGCCGCTTCATCGACGCGCTCGTCGGGGCGGCCAAGCGGAACGTCGAGGTCCGGTTCCTTTACGACTCCGTTGGCTCGTACGCGATGTCTTCGCGGATGCTCCGGGAGCTCAAAGCGGCTGGCGGAAAGGCGGCCGCGTTCCTCCCGCTCCTGAACCCGCTCCACCGGTTGCGGATCAACCTGCGGAACCACCGTAAGATCCTCGTCGTCGACGGCCGGACGGCGTTCACGGGGGGGCTCAATGTCGGGGACGAGTACGTCGGCAAAAACCCGAAATTCGGCTTCTGGCGGGACACGCACTTCCGGGTCGAAGGGCCGGCCGCCGCATGCCTCCAGCGGGTCTTCCTGGAGGACTGGCACTTCGCGACCAACGAGATGGTCCGCGGGGCGGCGTACTACCCGCCCGGGGGGAGATCGCCGGGGTCGAGCCCCGTCCAGGTCGTGCATTCCGGCCCCGACAGCGAATACAAGGTGATCCGCGAGACGTATTTCGCGGCCATCCTTCAGGGCCGAAAGAGGGTCTGGATCGCGAGCCCGTACTACGTCCCCGACCCCGGGCTGCGGGACGCGCTCATGCTCGCCGGGCGGGCGGGGGTGGACGTGCGCTTCCTGGGCCTGTTCCGCCCGGACAAGTGGATCCCGTTCCTGGCCGCCCGGTATTACTGGGGGGATCTGTTGGCGGCCGGGGTGAAGGTGTACCAGTACGCCCGCGGGATGATGCACAGCAAGTACGTCCTGGTGGACGGCGAGTGGGCGTCCGTCGGGACCGCGAATACCGACAACCGGAGCCTGTACCTGAATTACGAGGTGAATTGTCTGGTCTACGACGCCGCGGTGGTCGCCGAGCTGGAAGAACAGTATTTGAAGGACCTGGAGTGGTCGGTTCGGCTCGACCCGGGTGTCTTCGCGACCCGGCCGTTCGCCTCACGACTGGCGGAGAACGCGGCCCGGTTACTGTCGCCGGTTTTGTGACGACATGACAGCTGGTTGGTCGTGGCAGGTCGGCAATTGATGGGGCTACTACTGGGCCCAACCCCGGCTCGGGGATTTCAGCCTGAAAGCCCGGAGCCCCGGGCTCCGATTATCGTCTCCCTACGAGACGACCCGATTCCGTCCCGCCCGTTTGGCCTGGTAGAGTTTGTCGTCGGCCGCGCGAAGGAGGTCGGTCGGGGTGAGCTCCTCGTCCCCGGTGGTGGTCGCTACCCCGACGCTGATGGTCAGCTTGATGGGGGTCGTCTCGAACCGGAAGTGGTGGCTCGCGACCGCCGCCCGGACCCGCTCGCCGGCGGTGGCCGCTTCTCCCGGCCCCGTCTCGACAAGGACCAGGGCGAACTCCTCGCCGCCGTATCGGGCGAACAGGTCTTCCTTCCGCACCGTCTCCTTGATGCACTCGGCGAGTTCCCGGAGGACGAAGTCCCCGCACAGGTGCCCGTGCCCGTCGTTGATCGCCTTGAACCGGTCGATGTCGAACATCAGCACGGAGAGGGGGCGCTTGTGCCGCTGGGAGCGTGCCACCTCCCGGTCCAGGAACTCCATCAGGGCCCGCTGGTTGTGGATCCGGGTAAGCCCGTCCTGGATCGTCAGCCGGTAGATCTCCTCGTGGTACTCGGCTTCGATGTTCCCGCCCGTCAGATACCGGTAAATGCAATTTCCGACCCGGAGATAGTCCCCGTCGTGGATCGCCTGCGGGGCATCGAGTTGTTTGTCGTTGACGAACGTCCCGTTGGTGCTGCCGAGGTCGGAGACCGTATACCCGTCGGAGATCGGCTCGATCGTCGCGTGCTTGCGGGAGACGGAGTTGTCCTGGATCCGGATGTTGCAGTCGTCCCCCCGGCCGACCATGAGCGGCTTATCGCCCAGAGGATAGCGGCGGCCCATCGACGGTCCGGTCGGATAAATGTGGACCAGACACGCCTCCCTGGTTACGGCGGAGAAGAGGCGTTTGGGAGTCGTGATCCAGGTCTCGGCGACTTTCTCGGCCATGTGTCCCGGCTGGCCTCGGGGAAACGAGGGGCGACCACCAGACGATCCACATCCACTGTAGATCATGATCCGGGAGGAGCAACCCGCGCAACCCGTTTGTCGGGAGCAATCAGACCAGACAGGAATTCGCGCCAAGGCCGACCGATTCGAGCTCGCGTGCGTGGAACTCAGGGCCGGACAAGCGGGGCGGACATGCCGATCCCGGTGATCTTCGCCCGGGGTTTCATCAGGTCGATCAGGAGCGGCTGCTGGGTCACCTGTTCGGTCGTGTTTCCCGCCGCGTCCCGGGCGGTCACCTTCAGGTAGACCCGCGGGGGCAAACCGGTCGGGACCCGCCATGCGTAGTTTCCGGTGTTCGGGAGCCGCCGGGCGATCACCGCCGCGGTTGTTCCGACCTGCATCACGCCGTCCCCGCTGGCGGTCGCCACCGGCCGCCACGGACCGGTGGGCCCCTCACTCCACTCCAGGGTGATCGGGTCGTCGCTGAAGTTCCGGTCGGTCGCCTCCCACTTGATCATGAGGGCGTCCGGGGATGCCGGGTCGGAAACGGCCGGGAAGATTCTCACGACCGGTGCACTGACGTCGACGACGACGCGGATGTCGGGAGCGTCCCCGGCCACGGGCGTGGCTTCACTCAGCCCGGCGCCACTCACCGGCACGATGCGAAACCCATACGCCCCTTCCGGTTGCGTATTAGTCTGGGTGCCCAGATTCACCTTGACCGCCGTCTCGCGGCCGTCGTGCTGGCTCCACCAGACCCACGACCGACCGTCGTCACGGGTCACCCACAAATCCACCCGGCTGATGCCCGACGGGCCCTTTTGCTCGACCTGGAAATTCAGGTCGAACCGCGTCGTGTTGATGACCTGGGCGCGTGTCATTTCGACCACGGGACCGGGGTTGGCAGGACCGCCGCCGGGCTGCGATCCGGGCGCCGGAGCAAGCCCACTCGCGCCAGCCGGGGTGAGCGAGCTTCGCGGGTCGAACGTCGGGACCGGCTGAGGACTACCCGGGGTGGACGAGGGTGCAACCACCGGCCCTGACGGAACGACCGTCGGCGCAACCATTGGCGGGTTGACCGGGGCGGCGGGAGGCGTCACCGGGGCCGTCGGAGCGATTGCCAGGGGAACAACCGAGCCGGGCGTGAGAGCGGCCGGGTTCCCCGGTGCGGGCGGGGTCGACGGACCGACCGCCGGGGCAACGGGGCCGGGGGGCGTGAGCGGTCCGAGGGGACCAGGCCCAGCTGGTGGCGCGATCGCGTCCGGCGGCGGAATTACGGCCCCCGCGGGCGAGGCCGGACCGGACGCCGGGGCCGGAAGGGTCGGCAGCGGGGTAGTGGCCGGGGTCGTCGGGGCGGTCGCGGTCGAGGTGCCGGGCGACAAGCTGATCGTGCTCTGGGTCGCACCCGCCGCTGCAATTTCCTTGAGCCCCTCTCCTGTGTTGCCGGCAAGGTCGGTCCCGACCACCTTCACCACGACCGGCCCGGTGGTGCCGGCCTGGAACCGGACACCCGTCCTGGAGTTCGGCGGCAGAGACAGCAGACTTACCTCCTGCCAGCCCTCGACCGCCGACGCCGGTCGGAAGTAGACCCGCGTCGCGTCGTCCTTCGGGAACAGGTCGTCCACCTTCCACTCGACGACCACCTCTTCGCCGTTCCGTCGGGCGCTGGTGAAAACGACCGCCGGCGGTTTCGTGTCGAAAAGCACCTTCATCGCGGGGGGCTCGGTCGTCAGATTGGCCGGGTCCTTCCCGCCCTTGAGGTCTTCGATCACGATGTGGAACCAGTACCGCCCGTCCTCCGGGGCGGTGTAGGCGAACGCAGACTGGGTCGGCGGGGCCACGGCGACCAGCTGCCACACCTGATCGCCGTTCTTGCAGGCGTACAACTCCACCTTGCGGATCGTCTTCGGGTCCTGGGTGTAGTTGATCGGGAACTTGACACTACGCTGGTTGAACGGGTGGTATTCCTGCGCGGGTGCCTGGGCCAGGGTGAGCCCGAGAAGCGCGGCAACGGTGACGTTCATGTCCCCCTCCGTGGTCCGTCTCCCGCGGCGGGCATCAGCCCCCCGACGTGCGAACGGCGCGGTCCGACCGCGTTATCGGGTTGTATCGGTTAATCGGGGTGAGAACTTCAGCGATCCAGCCGGACGGCACGATTTTCGTTCAAGTTCCGGTGGTGGCGGGTTGGGCGGTCCTGACCACCGGGGAAAGCCGGCGTATCAAGACCCAGCGGGTCTCTTACACGACCCAGGTTGCTGTCGGGCCGCGCCTGTGAAGAAGCCGGGGAGATCGAGATGACACCGTCGGAAGTTCGCCAGCTGCTCGCGGGGGTGCAGACCGGGACGATCAAGGTGGAAGAGGCGGCCGCGCAACTGAGCGAGCCGGCGTTCGGCGACCTCGGGTTCGCGACGCTCGACCTCCACCGGAAAGAACGGTGCGGGTTCCCGGAAGTGATCCTCGCCGAGGGGAAGACGGCGGTTTGGGTGGAAGGGGTCATCCGACGGATGGCTGAAGCCGGGCAGGACTGTTTCGTGACCCGGATCAGTGTCGACCAGGCCGACCACCTCTCCAGACACTTCCCGGCTGCGGACCAGGACCGGCTGGCGCGCACTTTGTGGCTCCCCGTCCGACCCGCCAAACCGGCCGTCGGCCGGGTGCTGGTCGTCACCGCCGGGACGGGCGATCTTCCCGTGGCCCAGGAGGCGGTCGTCACGGCGCGGGTGATGGGCGCGGGGACGGAGCTGATCGCGGACGTCGGGGTGGCCGGGATCCACCGCATCCTGCGGCACCGGGAGAAACTGGCCGCGGCGGACGTGGTAATCGTCGTCGCCGGGATGGACGGGGCGCTCCCGAGCGTGGTCGGCGGGCTGGCTGATGGCCCGGTGATCGCAGTCCCCACGAGTACCGGGTACGGGGCGGCGTTCGGCGGGGTCGCGGCCCTGCTCACCATGCTCAATAGCTGTTCGGCCGGCGTCTGCGTGGTGAACATCGACGCGGGGTTCAAGGCGGGGTACGTCGCGGCCCTGTTCATCCGCCGGTTGGAGAAGGTCCGGCACCAGTCGGGGGCGGAGGAAACGCCGAAAGCCCGCGGGTAGCTCCCGCGGGCTTTCCGGTCGGATCAAGGCGGTTACTTGCCGTATGTCGGCGACATGGGCGGGTAAGCCCCCGCCGGCGCCACCGGCGGCAGGGGCGCCTGGGGTCCGTCGGTCGGAGTCACCGAGGGGTTGTAGCTCGGGACGGCCGGGGCCGCCGGCGGCAGCGGGACATCGCGCAGATCGGGGGCCGGCGGATTGTACGGGTTCGCCGTCGAGGCCCCGGCCGGCGCCACCGCGCGGGTGGTGGTGCCGGCCGCCGGGTCAGACCCGAACGGGGCGCTCCCCGATGCCGGGATGTTCTGCGACCCATAGCCAATGATCTGCGGGGGGTATGCGTTCCCGCCAGGCGCGAAGTTGGATGAGGTGCTCGGCCCGACCGCCGGGACGTAGGAACTACCGCTCGGACCCGGCATCGGTCCGCCGAAGCCGGTCTGGTTCGGAACGGTCGGGCGGTTGATCATGCCCGGGTTACGGGCGGACGGGTTTCCGTACGTCGGGTCCGAGTAGGTAGTACCCGACGCCGGCTGCACACCGCCCGGGTTCGGGTTCCAGTTGCCCGCCTGAGCCCCCGGCCCGCCCGCGGTGAAGCCCGAAGACGGGCCGGGCGTCCGCGTGGTCATCCCCCCGGGGACTGCCGGCCCACTGCCCTTCGCCGTGGGCAGTTGACCGATGGTTTTCTTGTCGTCGTTCATGCACCCGACCAGGCCGGTGCAAAGTACCACTCCCGCCCCGAGTAGGGCGAGCCGCCCGCGCAATCCCTGCGCCATGGTAAGTCCCTCCCCGAACTCGGCGGCGACCCCCCAGGTCCGCCGGCCCCCGCGGCCGGCATCCGTGCCGGCTGTCGGGAGACTCGTTCGCGTGTCTTGAGGCGGGGGCATATCTGGACGGCCGGACGGAATCAAGTCGATCCGAGGCCGTTACCGAGGGGGCAGCACGCCGGCCGGACCGCCCGGATTACCCGGTCCGCCCCCGCCGGGCGGGAGAAACCCGCCCGGGGCGACCGGGACCGGAGCGGCAGGCGGGACCAGAGCCGGCCCGGCTCCGGGGACCCCGACCGCGCCGCCTGCGCCCGCCGGGTCGGTCTGGGTGGCCAGCTCCCGCGGGAGCGGGAAGCTCGGGTCGGGCGGAAAATATTGCGGGTAGTGTTCCAGATACCGCGGGCTCGGCAAGGTCATGCCGCCGACCCACGTCTGACACCCGGTCAGCCCGAACCCGAGTGCCGCGGCGGCGAACGCCAGCCAGCGCTGTTTGCTTCGCATTTCCCACCCCCCGTCGAGCAGCCTTGGTCCGCCACCGGCCCGGGCGGTGTGTCCCATCGGGGATGGGTCAGCACGGTCGGGACAGCGTCACCGGTTGTATCGGTCCGACCGGCGACAAGGTTTAACGCGATTCCTAAAGTCCGGACGCCGACCGAACGGGTGCGGGAATGCCGGCCATCAGTTGACGACGAGGGACGGTATCACTAGTGGGTTTGAGCTCGTTCGCGACCGGAGTTCCGGCCCTGAGCGTTGACCGGCCGGTCGGTTAGACCTAGCATGGGCTCCGTTCGTTCACCCGCGGCGGCAGGCCCCCGTGGTCCACGAGAGCCACACCGGATGATCGCAAAACGGAACGGAACCTCCCCGCCGGCCGCGCCCGTTCTCCCCCTGCGCCTCGTGGGTGGTGCGACGGAGCTCGATACCATCCCGCCCGTCCGTCGCCCGTCCGTCCCCGCCCGCCTCCCGTTGGAGCTCCGGTGGGACTCGGCCCGCCACCCGCTCCCGGCCCGGTGGGTAATCCCCAAGGGGCGACGAATCCGGCCGGCCCGGCCGGCGGGCCGGGCGCCAGAGCCGTTCGACTTCTGTGGGCGGATGCGGCGGTTGTGTGAAGACGTGGTCGCCCGGTGCGAGGCCTTGCGGCACGTCCGGATGCCGGCCGTCCTGTTGTCGTTCACCCCGTCCCGCAACCGCAGCCTGTACGGCCTCCAGGCCCGGGTGACCCCGCTCCGCTTCCGCGACGGCCGGCTCACCCGCCGCCACGGGCAGGTGGAGTACCAGGTCCAGCGGTTTTTCGTGGACGGGGCCGAAATGCTCTACGTCCTGACGTTCTGCCTGCCGCGGTTCCTCGACCAGCCGTTCGAGGAGAAGCTGGTGACGGTGTTCCACGAGCTCTACCACATGAGTCCGGCGTTCGACGGCGACTTGCGCCGGCACCCGGGCCGGTACGCCGTCCACTCGCACTCGAAGGAGAGGTACGACGAGCACATGGGGGACCTGGTGAAGCAGTACCTCGTCGCCCACCCGGAACCCGAGTCGTTCGACTTCCTCCGGCACGGGTATCAGCACTTGTGGGACCGGCACGGCGGGATCACCGGGGTGGTCGTTCCGCGGCCGAAGTTGCTGCCGGTGGGATGGACGACGACCCGGGCCGCGGCCCAGGAACGCGGGGAGAAGGGGTAAGACGGGGCCTGTACCAGCGGCCAAGGCCCGATCGACTCGATGGGCGCAACCCGGCTGAGGTCAGCACCGTAACGGACGTGGGTCAGTCACATCCGCCCACCAACCACCTGCGGGATGGCTCGCGACCGGGTCCGCCGCGTCATGCGTCCCCGAGCAGCTGGGGGACCTTCTCGCGAAGGTGCTCGATTTCCTGGTGCGACTCGCCGAGGTAGGCGAGCAGCCGGAGGTCGTCCCGGCTCACCGTCCCCCCGCTGAGGAGCCAAGCCCGTACCCGGAACAGCTTGTAAAGCTTGACGAGCTTCCGGTCACTGATGAAGATTTCGTCCTCGCGGACCAGTGTTTTCACCAGCCGTTGGTATTCCCGGAACACGTCCGCCGGGAAGAATAACTGCCGGTCGTTCTGCTCCTCCCCGCGGCCGTCGCCGGTCTTGCGGGCGAAGAGGAACGTCAGGTATCGGTTCGCCTTCACCAGGTCTTCCAGCGTACAGTGCCCCTCCACCCAGGGCTTCTGGTTCAGCCCCTTGTACGCCTCCCCCTGGAGTCCGGCGTCGATGAGCTCGGTAAAGAACTCGTCCTGCACCGGCCGGCTCTGGACTTTCAGGACGAACCGGTCCTTCAGGGCCGCGAGTTCGCCCTGTTCCGGGATCTCGTTCGTCGCCGCGAACATCACCCTCAGCGGCACCGCTTCCGGCTTGCCTTCCTGGTAGAACTTCTTCTCGTTGATAATGGTCAGCAGGATGTTCAGGATGGCCGAGTTCGACTTGAAGATCTCGTCGAGGAACACGAGTCTGGCGGTCGGGAGCTTGCCCTCCTTCTTGCGGATGTACCTGCCCGCCCGGAGCTCCTTGATGTCGATGGCCCCGATGATCTCGCTCGGCTCGGTGAACCGGGTCAGCATGTACTCGAAGTAGTCGCCCTCGTCCATCCCCAGGGCGTCCTTGAACTTCAGTACCAGGTCCGACTTGGCCGTCCCCGGCGGACCGACCAGCAGCAGCGGTTCCTGGGCAATCGCCGCGACCACCATCAGGTCGATGATCTCCTGCTTGTTCACGAAGAACCGGCCGAGGGATTCGCGGAACCGGTTGATCCGCTTGCGGAGCCCGTCCGCCTCGGACTGGAGGTCCGCCAGCGACAGGTCGTCCGAGTTGGTCGGGGTGGCAACAGCCATCGGCGTTCGTTTGCCTCGGGTGACCGCGGGTATGAAGTGTGTGAATTGTAGGCGCTGCGGACCGCCGAGGGAATCTCGGGCGGGGACTCGTTTCCCCGCCCGGGCGTTGCGTCCGGTCCGCCGGCGGGTTAGCCTGCGGAGTACGGCAGCCCGATGCGGGCGACTCTTTCTCGCCGGAGGACGACTGATGGTCCGCTCGCTCTCGGTCACGACCGGGTGGGTCGCCGGCGCGCTGGTTGTGACAGCCTCGCTGTTTCCGAGTACTTCTGCCGAGGAACTTCCGCCCCACCCCGCCCGGGACCGGCACCTTCAGGTCCTCTACGTCGAGGGCACGCCGCGGTGGGAGTACCGGCAACACCGATCACTTCTCGACCGGCGCGATCCCGAAAAGGGGCAACTGTTCGCACATAACGTGGTCCTGTTGGGAGCCGACCCCGAGTACCCGACGCAGGACCAACGGGCCCTCGCGGACATCCCCCTCGGCGCCGAACTCGACCATTTCGACCTCGTGATCCTGGGCGACGTCGACCCCGAAGACCGGCGGATCGCCGGGGCACGGACCCGGGACCTGGCCCGGTACGTCCGGGACGGCGGCCGGTTACTGGTGATTGCCGGTCCCTTGCACGTCCCCCACGACTTGAAAGGGACCGCACTCCAAGACGTCCTGCCCATCGACCTCGGCGACCGCCCGGTCGGGAAGAAGGACGCGGAGTGGAAGACCGGGTATCGGCCGGTGGTAACCGAGGCAGGACGAAAGCACCCGGCGTTTCAGACCGAGCCGAAGGAGGTTGCGAGGGCCCGGGTCTGGAATGCCTTGCCCGAGATGTACTGGTGGGCGGGCGGGCACAAGGCGAAAGCCGGGGCCGAAGTGCTACTGACCCACCCGACGGTGCCCGCGGACGAGGGCCCCCTTCCGCTCGTCGTGTGGAAGAAAGTCGAGAAAGGCCGGTGCGGGTTCGTCGGGTTCGACGAAACCTGGCGCTGGCGGCGGAACACCGATGGGGACCGACAGTACCGAATCTTCTGGACCACCCTGTGGCGCTCTCTGGCCGCGGGCTGAGCCGGAAAAGAGGAGACAGCCGTGAACACGACCGCCCGGTACATGCGCCGCGACCCCGCCGAGGTCCACCCGTGGGCCGAGACGTGCGGCCAGATCCGCCCCCTGATCGAGGCGGCCGACGGGGCCGCCGCCGAAGTCCACCACGTCGAGATCGACGGCGCGAAGCTGCACTACCACAAGCAAACGGACGAGGTCTACTACGTCATCGACGGGGAGGGGACGATGACCCTCGACGACGAGGAGATCCCGGTCCACAAGGGGGTCGTCGTGTACGTCCCGCGCGGCGTCAAGCACAAGGCGGTCGGGAAGCTCGTCGTCCTGACGGTCTGCATCCCGCGCGGCGTGCTGGCCGATATTTACGAGCTGGAGTGAGCGGGGCCGTTATCCCCACGTCACCAGCCCGGGCTCGAACAGGTGCGGCAGGTTCACGTGCCGGGGCAGGACCCGCACACTGAACCCGAATTGCCCGCTCGCGAAACACGGCACCTTCCCCGAGAACGTCACCATCCGTGGGGACCCGTTGGGCGAGAACGGGGAGTCCGGGAGCAAGGCCATTGCCCGCGGCTCGGCGATCTCCCCCATCGCGTCCAGGACGCCGTGGCAGAGCTGGACCTCCACGTCGTCCGGGGTGAAGTGCCCGAGGTTCACCCGCACCCGGACCGGGAACACCCCGCCGACCTTGTGCGTCTCCCCGACCGGGGCCTCGACCGCCTCCACCTTCACGTGGCCCCAGTCGTTCTGGACCCGCCGCCGCCACGCGGCCAGTTCCCGGGCCGCCTTCAGGTGGTCGGCCGCCAGCCGGGAGAACCGGCGGTGGCTCGGGATGTAACACCGCTCGGTGTACTCCTTGACCATCCGGTTCGTGTTGAACACCGGGACCAGGGTCATGATCGACCGCTTCATCCGCCGGACCCAGCCCCGCGGGAGGTTGTCGGTCCCCCGCGTGTAGAAGAGGGGGGCGATGTCCTGCTCGATCAGGTCGTACAGGGCCCGGCTCTCGACCTCGTCCTGGTACGCGAGGTCCTGGTACTCCTCCCCGGCCCCGATGGCCCAGCCGTTGTCCCCGTCGTACCCCTCCACCCACCAGCCGTCCAGGATGGAGAGGTTGAGCCCGCCGTTGCACGGCACCTTCATCCCGCTCGTGCCGGACGCCTCGAGCGGCCGGCGGGGGTTGTTCAGCCAGACGTCCACCCCCTGCACCAGGTGCCGGGCGACGTTCATGTCGTAGTCTTCGAGGAACACGACCCGCTTGCGGAACTCCGGCCGCCGGGCCATCTGCACGACCCGGGCGATCAGCTCTTTCCCGCCGTGGTCCCGCGGGTGGGCCTTCCCGCTGAAGATGAACTGGACCGGCCGGTCGTCGTTGTTCAGGATGGCCGCGATCCGGGCCTCGTTGCGGAAGATCAAGTCGCCCCGCTTGTAGGTGGCGAACCGGCGGGCGAACCCGATCGTCAGGGCGTCCGGGTCGAGCGCCTCCTCGGCCGCGTCGACCTCGCTCGGGGGCGAGCCGCGCCGCTTGAGTTGGGCCTTCAGCCGCTGCCGGGCGAACGCGACGAGCCGCTCCCGGCCGCGCTCGTGGGTCCGCCACAGTTCGGCGTCCGGGATGTGTTCGACCCGGTTCCAGATGGCGAAGTCGGTCGGCCGCTCCTCCCACTGGATGCCCAGGTACCGGTCGTACAGGTGCTCGACCTCCGGGGACAACCAGCTCTGGGTGTGGACCCCGTTCGTGATTGACGTGATCGGGACGTCGGTGGCCGGGAGCCCGGGCCAGATCTCGTGCCACATCCGGCGGGACACGCTCCCGTGCAGCTTGCTCACCCCGTTGCTCGTGTTCGCCAGTTTGAGGGCCAGCACGGTCATCCCGAACGGCTCGTTCTCGTTGCCGGGGTGCTGCCGGCCGAGGGCCGCGAGGACGTGCCGGTCCACCCCCATCTTGTGCAGGTACGCCCCGAGGTACTGCTCGACCATGTGCATCGGGAAGGCGTCGTTGCCGGCGGGAACCGGGGTGTGGGTGGTGAAGCACGTCCCGGCCTTGACCGCCTCGACCGCGGTCGGGAAGTCGAGGTGGTGCTCCTCCATCATCATCCGGACCCGCTCCAGCCCGCAGAACGCCGAGTGCCCCTCGTTCATGTGGCACACGGTGGGAATCTTCCCGAGCGCCTTCAGGGCCCGGATTCCGCCGATCCCGAGGGCGATCTCCTGCTGGATCCGGGTGTGCTGGTCGCCGCCGTAGAGCTGGGCGGTGATCCCCCGGTCTTCCGGCTGGTTCTCGGGGATGTTCGCGTCGAGCAGGTACAGCGGCACCCGCCCGACCTGGATGTGCCAGATCCGGAGGAAGAGCTCCCGCCCCGGGAGAGGGACGGATACCAGCACCGGGCTCCCGTTGGGGTTCAGTTCGGGAATGAGCGGGAGGTTGAAGAAGTCGTTCTCGGGGTATCGCTCTTGCTGCCACCCGTCGATGTTCAGGTACTGCCGGAAGTAGCCCTCGCGGTACATCAGGCTCACGCCGGAGAGTGGTAGACCGAGGTCGCTCGCACTCTTCAGGTGGTCGCCGGCGAGGACGCCCAGGCCGCCGGAGTAGACCGGCACGCTCTCGTGAATCCCGAACTCGGCGGAGAAGTACGCGATCCGGGGCGGGGGCTCGTCCGGGCTGGTCGGGAAGGTCTCCTGGAACCAGGTCCGGGCGTTCAGGTAGTGGTCGAGGGCGCCGGCCACGCGGTCCATGTGGGCGAGGAACCCGTCGTCCTGTTCCAGCTGCTCGAACCGGGCCTGTTCCGTCGCGCCCAGGAGGCGGATCGGGCTGTGATCGAGGGCCTCGAACAGGTCCGGGTTGACCCGACGGAACAGGGCGACGGCGTCGGCGTTCCAGCACCACCAGAGGTTGTAGGCGAGCTTGTGGAGCGGCTGGAGCCGTTCCGGAAGGCACGGCAGAACGGTGTACGCACGGATCAAACGACCGGGCATGCCAGAACCTCTCGGGTGACGACGCCGGGCGGTCGAAGGCCCGCGCGGCGGAACGACCATGTCCGGGAGAAGACCTGGGTAGTTTAAGGCGACTGGAGGGAGATTCAATTCCGCTTGGAACATCGACCGCAAAGCGATTCGACCAAACAGTTTGTAGGCGGACGACGGTCAGACGGTCGTTTCGTCCGTCGGCGGAGGCGGATCCGGAAGTGTCCCTTCAGGCGGACAACCCGCGTCGAGGAACGCCTGGAGGATCAGCTGCGCGGCGACGCGGTCCCGGCGGTCCCGGCGCTTACGGTGGGACAGGCCGGCGTCCCACAAAGCGTCTTCCGCCGCCGCGGTCGTGAACCGCTCGTCCCAGAATACGGCCGGCAGTTGAGTCACGCCCCCGAGCCAGGCCCCGAACGCCCGCGCCTCGGCCGCCTTCTTCCCCTCCTCACCCCCGGTGTGGAGTGGCAGACCGATCACCAGGCCCACCACGCCTTCGGCCGCCGCCACACGCTTGAGGGTGGTCGCATCGAGCTGGGGATTCAGGCGGGTGTAGGTCTGGAGCGGCGACGAAATGACCCGATCGGGGTCGGACACGGCCAGCCCGATCCGGACGGTCCCGAAGTCGACCCCGAGGAGGCGGCCCCGGGGAGGAAAAGCCGCGCTCACAGATACCGCCCCAGGCCCTTCGCCTTGATCTCGTCCACGAGCTTCTTGACCTCGGCCTCTTTCTCACGGGTGGCGACCAGGGTGGAGTTCCCGTTCTGGATGATGATGAGGTCGTTCACCCCGATGGTGCCGATCAGGTGATCGGAGTCGGAAACGATCACGCAGCCGCTCGTCTTCACCCCGCAGTGAAGGGCCTGGACCGTGTTCCGGTCCTTGTCCTGGGGGTTGCGGCGCTCGAGGGCGAGCCAGCTCCCCACGTCGTCCCACTGGTACGGGGCGTGCATCACCAGCACCTTCCCGGCCTTCCCGGCCTCCTGCATGACCGCGTAGTCGATGCTGATCTTCTCGGCCTTTTCGTACTCGGACCGGAACAGGTCCGGGCCGCGAGGAGTGCCCCACGCCTCGGCGATCCGCATGACGGTCGCGTGGAGGGCGGGCTTGCGCCGTTCCAGCTCGCCGAGAACCGCCCCCGGCTTCCAGACGAAGATCCCGCTGTTCCAGTAATACTCGCCCGACGCCACGTACCGCTCGGCGGTGTCCGGGTCCGGCTTCTCTTTGAATTCGGTCACCCGCGAGAGTGGTATCCCCTGCCGGGTCGCCATCTGTTCGCCGAACCGGATGTACCCGTATCCGTCGGACGGGTAGGTGGGGCGGATGCCGAAGGTGAGGAGCGACGTGGGAAAGTCGGTCGCGAACTGCTCGGCGGCGTGGACGGCCCGGCGAAACTCCTGGGCCGGCTCGATAACGTGGTCGGCCGGCATCACCACGATGGTCGCGTCCGGGTCTTCCCGGGCGATGAGGGCGGCCCCGAGGCCGATACACGGCGCCGTGTCGCGGCGGGCCGGCTCGCCGACGACGTGGCCGGGCGGGAGCTCGGGAAGCTGCTCGGCGGTCGCGTCGCGGTACTGATCGGCGGTCAACACCCACGTGCGGTCCGGGGGGACCTGGGCGGCGATCCGGTCGACCGTCTCCTGGAGCAGGGTCCGGTCACCGGCGAAAGACAGGAACTGCTTCGGCCGGCGGTCCCGGCTCCGCGGCCAGAACCGGGTGCCCCCACCGCCGGCCATGATCATTGCGTGAAGCATCAGCCTCTCCGAGGACAGATTGTAACAGGCTGCCCGGGGCTCCCGCCCTGAGCTAAGAACGGCCGCCGCTCCGCGGCTATTGAACCCGACTCCTCTTAGCCCCGGAGGGGCGTTCGTACATAGCCCAGGGCGGGAGCCCCGGGCGGCCTTGTCGTCTTCGGTCACCCGGATGTCGGCACCCGGGGCCCTTCCCCCGGCCCGAGTCGCGTGGGGCCCGAGACCGCAAACCCCGGGGGAATCTTGGCCGCCAGGTCGTCCGCGTCGAGGGCGAACAGCGGCGACACCTCGACCGGGTGGCTCGGCTCCCCGCTCCCCTCGCGGGGGACGTGAACCCCGGCCCGCTCCAGCCAGCCGGCGTGCAACCGGGTGATCGCCCGCTTTACGTCCTCGGGGGTGTCGGTTTTCGTGGCGTTCTTGAGCGGGGCGAACTCTTCGTCCCGCTTCGTCTCGACGGCCAGCCACCGCTCGGCGGCGGGCAGCGCGTCGAAGATGAACCGCTCGAACTTCAGCGCGTTCTCGGCGGGGGGGGTAACCGGCTGCCCGGTCGCGGGGTCGAAGTACGGGACCGCCTTCCGGGCGACGTGGTAACGGAGGACGTCGTCCCGCCCGGTCACCCGGTCCAGGAAGTCGAGGGCGAAAATGTGGATGGCCGGATTGCCGGCCCGGAAGACCAGTTCGCCCGCGGCGTCCCGTTCCGCGGCCCATTCCACAGGCAGGTCCGAGTATTCGATGATGCCGCACTTCCCGTCCGTCGCGGCCAACACCCCGACCTTCTCACCGGGCTGCTCCTTGAACACCACCTTGGACGACACCTCCGACCCGGCCGCGACGTGGCGGCCGACGAACCCCGGGTCGCACACCTTCACCAGCGGGTTGTCCACCTGGAAGTAGAACACGTGCCCGACCCCGCGGGCTTTGAGGTCGGCGAGGAGGCCGGTCTCGGCGAGCGCGGTGAGCGTGCCCCCATGCCCGTTCGGGCTCTGGAAGAGCTTCCCGGGCGCCTCCAGCAGGAGGCGTCCGGTGGCGAGGTCCAGGGCGGGCATGGTGCCCTGCTGGAAGAAGTACACGTCGGAGGGGGCGAGGCCGAAGAACCGGTTCTCCCCGAAATACCGTTCGGTGTCGGTGTGCGTGGCCGGGCTCGTCATCACCAGGAACGGGACCGGGTTCCCGTACCGCCGGGAAAGGGCGAGCACTTTCTCGGCGTGGATCTGGAAGAGGGACGCGCCCGACACCGGGCCGATCGGGAACATCCCCTTCGGCTTGTCGAACCCGAGCCGGCTGCCCTGGCCGCCGGCCACGACCAGCGCCGCGACTTCGCCCCGTCGTAGGGCCCTCTCGCCGATCGCGACGGCCGCCGGCGGCGCGGCCGGGGGGTCGACCGGGATCGGCGCGACCCGGTCCCGGGGGGGGAGAACGCTGTGGGGTTCGTTCCGCCGCCCGTAAAGCGTTTCCAGCACGGCGAAATCGATCCCGGCGAGCTGTTCCACGAGTCCCGCGCGGCCGGCGGGGGAGAGATTGTCCCACCCGCCCAGGACGTGGTCCTGTCGGTGAACGGTCAGTCGGTGCAGGATTTCTGGCGGAACATCGGTCATCGTGGCCCCTCCCGGGTTGCGACCATCCTGTCTCATCCCGGTTGTATGTCGGGTCGGCACGCCAGGTCGGGGCGGGCCGTATGCGGGGCGAACCCTAGAACGAGAAGCTGAGTCTATCGTAAGCAAGGGCCACGTGGGGCGGGAGGGTCGGCGAAACCGCGTCGTAGTCCATCCCGTGGGACATGTGGGTGAGGTACGCCTGCCGGGGTCTCACCCGCGCGATCACGTCAAGGGCCTGCTCCAGGCTGAAGTGCGACGGGTGCGGCTTCCCGGGGCGGAGGGCGCCCAGGATCAGCACGTCGAGTCCTTCGAGTAACGGCCAGCTGCGGTCGGGAATCCCACTGACGTCCGTGCAATAAGCCACGTCCCGGATCCGGAACCCGAACACGTCGAACCGCCCGTGTTTGAACGGGATCGGGGTGACCCGCTCGCCCAGAACCTCGAACGGGGATTCGTCGATCCGGCGGAACTCCAGCTTGGGCAGCCACCCGGCGGGCAGGTCCGCGGTCCCGGGGTGGAAGGCGTAGGCGAACGTCTGCCGGATCACCCCCTCGACCTCGGCCGTGCAGAAGATCGGGAGAGGCGCCTTCAGGAGCATCGGGAAGATGCGGAGGTCGTCGAGGCCGAACAGGTGGTCGACGTGGTAGTGGGTGTACGCGACCGCGTGGACGAGTCTGACGTCCTCGCGGACGAGTTGGAGCCGCAACTCGGGGGTGGTGTCGATCAGAAGGTTCCCGCCCGGCGCGCCGATCAGGACCGAGCAGCGGTAGCGGTGGTTCTTCGGGTTCGTGGACTTGCAGACGGGGCAGTCGCACCCGACCATCGGCACCCCGACGGACGTTCCGGTGCCGAGGAAGGTGAAGGTGCGGGTCGGCTCCATTTCGCCATTCTATCAGCCCCCGGCCGGCCGACGGCGCCGGCCGGGGGTGTGGCCACCGGTCAATACTCGCCCATCGGCGGCTCGTCCTCCAGGTGGACCTGTTTGTACCCGCCGGTGAGCACGAAGTACGCGATCAGGATCAGGAACCCGACGGCGAGGCCCGCCGGGACGACGGCCGTGTAGAGGAGAGCCGTCTTGGCCCCGTAAAGCTTGGCTTCCTTGAGCGGGACCTTGTCCGCGTCGTAGTTCGGGAGGCCCTCGGTGTCCCACCACTTCTTCAGGCCGGTCAGGTTCTGTTCGAGCTTCGGCTCGACCAACTTGCCTTCGGTTTTTTGCTTCGCAAGCGTTTCCAGGTCGGCTTCGAGGGTGGTGGCCGGCCCGGACGGAAGGGCCTTGCCTTCCTTCTTGGGCTGTTCGGCCTTCGCCAGATATGCGGTGTAGTCCTCGAACACCTTCAGCTTGGCGTTGTCGATGCCCGCGACCGGCGGGACCTGGGCCGGGAAGATACTGGTCATGATCGGGAACGGGGTTTTCTCGGCCTCGCCCTTCTCGGTCTTCGCGACGTACCGGGAGTACGTGGCTTTCCCCGCGTCCGTCTGGTTCAGCTTCTCGACCGCGAAGTAATCCTGCTTGTACCCGATCCCGGGCCCGCCGAGGATCCCGGCCCCGATCATCCCGACCCCGCCGCTCAACCCGAGGGCCAGCGCCCCGCCCTTCGGGAACCGCTCGGAGATCACGCCCAGGAGGGTGGGCCAGTAGAACGTCTTGCCGATCCCGTACACGGTGACCGCCCCGATCCAGGGCCAGATCGAGTTGGTGAAGTCCTGGCCGAGCATGTACAGCCCGGCCGTCCCGAGGCACGCGCTGACGAACAGCAGGCCGATCGGGTTGATCTTGTGGACGATCGGGCCGGCGAAGAACCGGAGGGTGAACATCAGCACGTTAGTCCAGATGAACGCGAGGAGGGCGTTCGTCCCGCTCTTGAGCACTTCGGTGGTGATGTTCGTGATCCAGCTGTCCGTCCCGAGTTCGACGTACCCGACGGCGGCGTGCAGGATGTAGAGAAACGCGAGGACCCAGTGGCCCGGGGCGAAGTTGGTCACCAGCCCGAACGCGAGCCACACCGCCCCCGCGGCGATCCACCCGATCCACGCCGGTGCCCCGAAGACGTTCGGCAGGAGCGTGGCCAGGGCGAGCCCGATGAGCGCGGCCCCGAGGGTGAACCCGAGCATCCCCACCTGTTTCATCATGCCGGGCATCGGCACCCCGGCCGTGGTCGCCTCCGATTTCGGGAACGGCCGGTTGAACATGAGCAAGCCGTACGCGAGCACCGGGATCAGAAAGACCCCGAGTTTGTATTCCCACTTGATCCCGGTCCCGATCTGCTCGAACCCGAGGGTGATTGCCGCCCCGAGGATCAGCCCGAGCGGCCAGCCGGCGTGCAGGATGTTTAGCCAGTGCGTCTTGTTCCGCGGGAACAGCGACGCGGTGAGCGGGTTGATGACCGCCTCGCACGTCCCGTTCCCGAGGGCGAACAGCCACATCCCGGCGTTCAGGCACCAGAACGCGGACTCCTTCTGCCCCATCCCGAACATCCCGCCGGCGTTGAAGACCGGGGTGGCCATGAAGGTGACCACGGCCGACGACGCGTGGAGGAGGAACGCGACGAGCATCAGCTTCCCGTACCCGAACCGGTCGGCGAAGAAGCTGAAGAAGATGATCGCCAGCCCGAACCCGACCAGCCCGCCCCCGGTAATCGTCCCGAGCTCGGCCTGGGTGAACCCGAACTGGTTCCCCCAGTCTCCCAGGACTACGCCCCGGACGGAGAACCCGATCCCGGCGGCGATCAGGGTCGAGAAGCTGGCCCAGAAGAGGATTCTGTCGTTAAGGCCCGGGGAGGAGCCCGGCGGGCGGGCGGGGGTGGTCCCGTTCACGAATCGACTCCGTGGGAGGGTGGGCGGGTGCGGCGAGCAGCCGTTGCCGGGCGAGTGTATCAGCCGGGTCTTCACAGTGTCTACGAAAAAGACGGGCCCCGGGCACCTACGTCGGCTCGGAATGCCCGCGGGCCGGTTCTGCCTGTCATACTGGTTGTCCCGCCCCCGCCCGGTCCGAGGCTGGCTTCTCGGCACGAAAAAGCTCCAGCCTGCCGCCGGTGCGGTCGATAGCAGGAGCGTACCGCAGTCCGCGCTCCGGGCCGCGGCGACTCTGGCGAGGAGCCTGCGTGGGCCGGGAACTCAACGTGCTGGCCCTGTTCAAGGGCGCCGAGCGGTTCATCTTCGTCTACGACGACGAGAGCCGGGACGCACTGATCGACGACCTCCGGCAAAAGGCCGCCGACCCGGCGGTCGCGCTGAACTGGTTCGACGCCGCGGTTCTGACCGCCCGGGTCCGCAACCCGGCCGGCGACCCGAGCATCGCCGGCGTCGAAGACTGAGCGGGGCCGGGGTCCTATCTTTCCCGTGGCGCGGGTCGCCTGACACTCGTCCAGACAGCAGGACGGGTCCGGAGACCTGTGCCACAGCTTCGACAGCACTTCCGGAATCGGGCACCCAGGGACGGGGACCGGGGGAAGCCACCCCCACCGGCCGGCGAGATTTGCACCGTGACGCTGGAACAGGGCCTGGCCGAGTTCCTCACCCACCTCGGCCTCGAAAAAAATGCGTCCGACAAGACGGTCAAGTCCTACCGCGAGGACCTGACCCAGGCGCTCGCGTTCGCCCGCGAGCGCCTGGGCAAAGACCACGTACCCCCCGCGGACTGGACCACCCGCCTGCTCCGGGCATTCATTTCCTGGCTGCACGAGCAGGGGTACGCCAAATCCACGATCTCCCGGCGGCTCGCGGCCGTCCGGTCGTTCGGCAAGTTCCTGTGCCGGCAGGGGACGCTGGCGGCGAACCCGGCCCTGGGCCTCCGCGGCCCCCGCCAGGATAAGAAGCTCCCCCACTTCCTGACGGTGGCGGACGTGCAGAAACTGCTGGCCGCGCCCCCCGCCGCCGATTGGGCCGGTCGCCGCGATCGCGCCATTTTGGAGACCCTCTACTCGGCCGGGGTGCGCGTGAGCGAACTGGTCGGACTCGACCTCGCCGACGCGGACCTGAATGATGGGATCGTCATTGTCCGCGGGAAGGGGAAGAAGGAACGACTCGCCCTGCTCGGCCCGGCCGCGGTCGCCGCGGTGAACCTGTGGCTGCCCGACCGGTCCGCCCTGCTCGACCGGGTGCGGAAGGAATCCGGGGCGGTGTTCCTGAACAAGGACGGCGGCCGGCTCACGACGCGGAGCGTCGGCCGGCTCCTGGCCAAGTACCTGCAGCTGGCGGGCCTCGACCCCCGGACCAGCCCGCACACCCTCCGGCACAGCTTCGCCACCCACATGCTCGACGCCGGGGCGGACATCCGCGGGGTGCAGGAACTGCTCGGCCACAAGAGCCTGCACACCACCCAGGTGTACACCCACGTGACCACCCAGCGGCTCAAGCAGAGTTACCACAAAGCTCATCCGCGATCCTGATTCGTTTCGTCCGCCGTTCCGCACCCAGGCGACCGCACCAGGGGACTCTTCATGCTCTCACGCTCGACCGGGCCGGCCGTCCTCGTCCCCGTCTTCGTCTTCGTGGCGATCGGGCTCGTCCCGCCGCCCGCCGCGGCGGCCGACCCGGTCGTCTGGCGGACCGACTACAACTCCGCCCGGAAAGAAGCCCAGGAGAAGGGGCTGCCGGTGATCCTCGTCGTCGGCACCGACGACTGCTTCTACTGCCGCAAACTGGAGGCGAACACGTTCCGCGACCCGGCCGTGTCCGGCCTGCTCGCGACCGGGTTCGTCCCGATCAAGGTCGACGCGACCCGCGAGCCGGCCCTGGCGAAGGCGCTCAAGGTCCAGCTGTACCCGACGATGGTGCTGGCGGGCGCCGACGGGAAGATCCACGCGTTCATCGAGGGCTACCTGGAGCCCGACCGCCTGACCGAACACATGAAGCGCGCGGCGGCGGTGTCCACCACCGCGGACTGGATGGCCCGCGACTACAACGAGGCGTCGAAGGCGGTCGGGGCCGGCGACTACCCGCGGGCGGTGTCCCTCCTCAAGGGGGTCGTGAAGGAGGCGGGGACGAAGCCGGTGGGGGCCAAGGCGCGGGAGGTGCTGGACGGGGTCGAACGGCAGGCGGCCGGCCGGCTCGCCCGGGCCAAGGACCTCGAAGGGAAGGGCTACACCCCGGAGGCGATGGACACCCTGGCCGACCTGATGAAGGCGTACGCCGGGACCCAGGCCGCGGCCGACGCCGCCACCCTGATGGCGGGCCTCGCCGACAAGCCCGAGACCCGGGACCGGCAGAAGGCCCGCCAGGCCCGCGACCTGCTCGCGATGGCGAAGGAAGAGTTCCGGACCGGCCGGTACTACGACTGCCTCCAGAAGTGCGACCAGCTCGCCGCCGCGTTCGCCGACCGGCCGGAGGCCAAGGAGGGGACCGCCCTCGCCGCCGAGATCAAGAACACCCCGGACCGGCTGGCCGCGGCGTGCGAGCAGATGAACGAAAAGACGGCCGCGATGTATCTCGCCCTCGCCGATTCCTGGACGAAGAAGGGACAGGATAAGGAGGCGACGGCCTGCCTGGAGAAGGTGATGAGGCTCTCCCCGAACTCGCCGCAGGCGGAGCTCGCCCAGGTGCGGTTGACGAAGATCCAGGGCCGCGACCCGGCTCTCCCGGCCGGGTTCAAGAAGCCCTGACCCGGTGACCCGCACCCCCCGTCTCGGTCCGCCCCGCCCGCCGGCGGGGCGATTCATTTCCCGCCTCAAGGCCGCGGCGAACTCGGCTAGGTTTTCTCCCCGCGCCGGTGCATCATTCGTTAAACCCCACGAGCACGGAGCGGGGGATGGGGTGCGGCGGGGGCTTCGCATGGCTGCGGGTGTGAGCGGCGTCTCGGCGGCGATCCTGGCGGGCGGGCTAGGAACCCGGCTCCGGTCGGTCGTCGCCGACCGCCCGAAAGTCCTCGCTCCCGTCGGCGGGCGGCCGTTTTTAACGTACCTCCTCGACCAGCTTGCGCGGACCGGCGTCCGTGAAACGGCGCTGCTTGTCGGGTACGCGGCCGGTCGTGTGCAATCGACCTTCGGTGCCGACTACGCCGGGATGAGGTTGAGGTATTCGGTCGAGCCGACCCCGCTCGGTACGGGCGGGGCCGTCCGGCTCGCGCTGCCCTTGCTCCGGGAGGACATCGTCCTTCTGATGAACGGCGACTCGTTTTGCGACGTGGACCTGGACGCGGTTCTGACCTTCCACCGAGGACATGGTGGCGCCTCCCTCGTACTCGCCGAGGTCGCGGACGCGTCGCGTTACGGGCGGGTGCTGGCCGGGCCGGACGGCCGGGTCGTCCGGTTCGCGGAGAAGGGCAGCGGCCAGGAGGCGGGGCGGATCAACGCCGGGGTGTACGTCTTCGGGCGGGCCCTCATCGAAAGCATTCCTCCAGATCGCCCCGTGTCGCTCGAGCGGGACGTCCTCCCCGGGTGGGTGGCGACCGGCCGCGTCCGCGGGTTTCCCGGCGGCCGGTTCATCGACATCGGCACGCCCGAGTCGTACGCCGAGGCGGAGGCGTTCTTCGCGGCGGCGGGCCGGGATTGACACGGCCGGAACCGGCGGGATAGGCTTCACGCCCCACGGCATCGTGAGGGAGAAACGCACGGCGGGATCCTCGTTCGCCTGAAGGGACAGGAGGACCGTGCCGGGCAGCGCGGAAAGGGAATTCCCGTGACCGACGGCGCCGCGAGCGATGTGATACCCCGGGCGATGCAGTACCGGGGTTTCCGGCTCTTCGAACACCTCGACGACTTCTACGGCGTCCCGCCGTACCTCCTTCGCGCGGATCTGTACGCCCCGGACCAGCTGATCCGGCATCCCGCGGTCATGTCCGCCCCGACGAGAGAGTTGCTCGAAGCCCGGATCGACGCGTCCGACCCGAGCCCGGCCGTGTGTGAGCCGGTGGGGGAGTTCGACGGCCACGAGCTGATCCGCTACGGGGAGCGGGTGTACGGCCTACCCCGGGGCACCGATGCCGTCGACCTGACGTGCGAGGCGGACCTCGTCCGCGACGGCGTTCTGTGCGGCGACACCCGGGAGGAAATCGAGGACCGGGTCCGGGCCGACCGGACCGCCTCCCCGGTCGAATTCCTCGGTTGGCTGCCGGTGTTCCGGGTGTTCGGCAACTGCGGGGCGCACCCCCAGTTCGGCCACACGCAGAACCCGCCGCCGGGATACAAGTTCGTCCGCTCCTGCCCCCGCGGGGTGGTGCTCTCGCCCGACGACGTAACCGGCCCGGCCCGACGGTCCGCCGTCACCCGGCTTCTGATCTCGTTCGCCGGCGTCCTAGCCGCCCCGTTCCGCGCGCTGCTCGCGTTCGCCCGGAACCTGTGGGATTTCGGGCCGACCCGGTGCCTTCTCACGCTCGCCCTGTGCCTCCGCTTGTTCGCCCATCTCGTGCGGAAGACCGGCCGCGTCATCCCCGCCCTGAAGTTCGTCCGCACCCGCCACTTTCGCTCGCAGGTGATGGCCCCGCGCGGGGCCGACCTGGTGTTCGTCACCAGTATCCCGCAAACGTTCGGCCAGAACCCCTGGGTGATCGAGATCGAGGACTCGACCACGCTCTTCTTCCCGTTCCTCCCGAACGGGCGGACGGCCGAGATCGAGATCGTCCGGTCGCCGTACTACGAGATGGTGAAGGCCCTCCTGGAATCGGACAGCTGCCGCGGCATTCTCACCCACATGCGGTCCACCGCGGAGAGCCTGCCGACCCTGTTCCGGAGCGAGATCATCGCCCGAAAGGTGTCGTACGCCCCGCTCGGGGTGCGGGTTCCGAAGCGGTGGCAGGCGCAGCCGGACGACGGGCCGATCAACCTCCTGTTCACGAACTCGTGGCACCAGCAGGGGGTGGGGTTTTACCTCCGCGGCGGGCTCGACGTCCTCGAAGCGTTCGACATCCTCCGCGAACGATACCCCCAGCTCCGGTTGACTCTCCGGTCGGGCCTTTCGCGCCTCGACCTTCGGTACCGGCGGATCATCGAGCGGCGGTGGGTGCGGGTGATCGACCGGTTCGTCCCGACGGACGAGATGGACCAGATCCAGCGGGAGGCGCACATCTATCTGCTTCCGTCGGCCCGGATCCACATCGTTTCGGTCCTCCAGGCCATGTCGTACGGGCAGGCGGTGGTGGTTTCCGACGGGTGGGGGATGGACGAGTACGTGGACCACGACCGCAACGGGCTCGTCGTTACCGGGCGGGCGGGGAAAGTCTCCTGGATGGACAAGAAGACCGGTCTCCTCCGGGAAAACTATGCCCCGATGTACGTTCCGGACCCGGCCGTCGTGGACGGGCTGGTCGCGGCCGTCTCGCGCCTGGTCGAGGACGGGGCTCTCCGGGCGCGGATCGGCCGGGCGGCCCGGGCGGACGTGGAGACGCGGTACAACCTCGGGCACTGGAACGCCGCCCTCAAATCGGTTTTCGACAAGGCGCGGGCCGCGGCCTGAGGACCGGCCATGCTGGACGACGTGGACCTCCTGGTGTGCGGGGCGGGGCCGGTCGGCTGCGTCGTGGCCGAGCGGGCGGCGGCCGTCCTCGGCTGGACCGTCCTGGTCGTCGACCAGCGCGCCCACATCGCCGGCAACTGTTTCGACTCGTTCCACCGTACCGGCGTGCTGATCCATAACTACGGGCCGCACTACTTCCGCACCAACGACGTCGGCGTGCTGAGCTATCTCTCGCGGTTCACGGAGTGGATCCCGGCGAAGTACGAGGTCAGGAGTTCCGTCCGCGGCCGGCTCTACCCGTTCCCGATCAACCTCGCGACTCTGGAGCAGTTCTACGGCACCACCCTCGATCCCGAGTCGGGGGAACGCCTGCTCCGGGCCGCCCGGGCCGCTATCCCCGCCCCGCGGAACTCGGAAGAGTTCGTCCTGAGCCGGGTGGGGCGCGAGCTGTACGAGGCGTTCTACCTGAACTACACGCTCAAGCAGTGGGGATCCCACCCGCGCGATCTGGCGCCGCAGGTGTGCGGCCGGATCCCCGTTCGGCTGAATCGCGACTGCCGGTACGTGGACCACCGGTATCAGGTGATGCCGCGCCGGGGGTTCACCGCGCTCTTCTCGAAAATGCTGCGGCACCGCAAAATCCGGCTCCTCCTCGATTGTCCGTTCCGGGAGGTTCGCGAATTGGTTCGGCCGCGACGGGCGACGGTGTACACGGGCCCGGTCGACGATTATTTCGGGTGCTCCCTCGGAAAGCTACCGTACCGCTCCTTGAAGTTCGAATTCGTGGCCCACCGAGCCGAGTACGTGCAGCCGTGCGTTCAGATCAATTACCCGAACGACTTCGCGTACACGCGGTCGGTCGAGATCAAACACGTAACGCGGCAGCGGCACCCCGAAACCGTGGTGAGCTACGAGACCCCGACCGCGACCGGCGAACCGTTCTACCCGGTCCCCCGGCCCGAAAGCTCGGCCCTTTACCAGCGGTACCGCCAGCTCGCCGACGAGGAACGGGCCCGGCGGAACGTCTATTTCTGCGGGCGGCTGGCCCAGTACCGCTACTTCAATACCGATGAGGCGATCAAAGAGGCGCTGACGTGTTTCCAACAGATCCGCCAGGACTGCGCACCCGGACGCAGTCCGTTTGCTTCGTCGTCGCCGACCCGCGCGGCCTGACCGGCCCCGGCGGACCGCCGGCCGCCGACCTGCGCGGCCGGGGGGGGATCGTCCACATCCTGTGGTGTGGCGACCCGGCGCTCGCGGCCGCCGCAGACGGGCTGCGCGGCGCCGGGGTTTGCGTTCACACGCTCGATGAGACGCTCTCTCCGAAGGCGCTCCGGGTTCGCAACCTCCACAATCCATCCCCCGCGGACTTTGCCGACCGCGTCCGGCACGCGATCGAACAACTCCACCGCGAATACCACTTCGACCGCATCGAATTCGGTGTGCGCGGCGGGCTGGGGTTTCGAGCTCTTCAGGCGAAGCGGGCCGGGCTGGCATTCGATGACGTGATCCTGGGCGTGAAGTTCGATGACTGTAGCCAGCAGATTCGTGAGCGCGAGCAGCGCTGGCCGTCCGACCTCGGGGAACTGGAACTCGATTACATCGAGCGGTATTCGTACGAGACCGCCGACGTTCAACGACTCCCAGACGGCGATGTTGCGGACCCCGTCCGCGGGCTGGGGTGGGGGGGCCGGGCTGCCGCGCTCGACGCGGTGAATAAGACCGCCGGCCCGAACGGACGCCCGGCCGCTCTCCCATCGTCCGACAGCCATGCCCCACTGGTTACGGTCGGGATCGCTCACTACAACTTGGGCCACTACCTCCCCGCGACACTCGCCTCGCTCGCCACTCAGTCTTACTCGAACCTCGACGTTCTCGTCATCGACGACGGTTCGACGGACCGCTACTCGATCGAGACCTTTGCGGAACTGGAGGGCCGATACCCGACCTACCGGTTTCTGCGGCAACAAAACGCCGGGATCGGGGCCACCCGCAACCGCTGTCTCACCGAGGCCCGGGGCGAGTTCTTCATCCCGATGGACGCGGACAACCTCGCCCGCCCGGACATGGTCGAGCGGTTCGTGACAGCGATCCGCCGCAACCACCAACTGAGCGCGATGACCTGTTATCACCTCGCCTTTGCGGGTGACACGGAGACCGCGCCCGAAGACTACCTTTATGCCTGTCGGCCGACCGGCGGGCCGCACACGATGGCGAGCATCCGGAACGTGTACGGGGACGCGAACGCGATCTTCCGGACGGCGGACTTCCGTGCCGTCGGCGGGTACGAGACCGACCGGGGGACGTCGTGTGAGGACTGGGAGGCGTTCGTCAAGCTGATCCATGCCGGGAAGCGGATCGACGTGATCCCGGATTATCTGTTCTATTACCGGCACCGGGAGGCCGGGTTCTCCCGGGTGACGAACTGGTTCGCGAACCACGAACGGGTACTGCGTCAGTTCAAGACGCTCGGCCACCTTCCCGCGGGGGAGGCGGCGGTCCTGTGGACCGCCCTCCTCGGCTTTCAACAGAGAGTGGAACAGCTCACCGAGCAACAGCAGTGTTTGCGGTACCGCCTCGCCGACCGGCTCCACGCGATCTGGAGCCGGGTGCCGGTCGGCCGGCACGGGATCAAGCAGCTGGTCCGTTCGATCGGGTCGGCGTGCCACCGGCTCGCCGGTCGTCGCGAGACCCAAGCCGAGTCTTGTACACGAACCCACTCCGACAGTCGCATGGGTCTGGGTGGCATGTCCACGGCTCGGCGCGGACATGGTTGAGTCTGGTCGGACGAATACCCGGACCCGATTTGGGGCTGTGGTGCGCTCACATGTTCACGTGCTTTGTTGAAAAGCTCGCGTGGCGCTACAGGACCAAGTAGGGGCCGCCCTCCGTGGCGGCCCGCCCGCTTCACAAAACGAACTCCCTCCCTTACTCGCCACAAAGACACATAAAGAGGCACAAAGGACCACTAAGAAAACGAATCAAGTCAGATGCGATTCTCGTTTGTATTCTTCGTGGTCTTTGTGTGATATTTGTGCCTTTGTGGTGGATTTATCGTAACCGTTCATCTCCCGAGAAACTGGAGCCGCTTATCGGCCGTGCCCCTGGTAAGCTGAAGGCATGGATCGGCCGGACTGCCCTGGGTGCCGTGAGCGGGATGCCCGCATTGCGGCGTTAGAGGCGAGAATCCTCGCCCTGGAGGGGCAGGTCCGCGATCTGACGGACCCGCTCCAGCCTCCTCCACCACCGGTGCCCCGGACCCCGCAACCGCCGGCCCCGGCCAAGAAGCCGACCGGTCGGAAGCCCGGGGGGCAGCCGGGGCACCCGCACCATCCGAACGCCCTCGTGCCGGCCGAGCGGGTCAACCGGGTCGTCCCGTTCATCCCGGCCCGGTGCCCGAAATGCCACGCCGACCTGCCCCAATCGGCCGGGCCGGACGATCCCCCGCCGACCCGGCACCAGGTGGCCGAGTTACCCGTCCTGGCGGCCGAGATCACCGAGTACCAGGGGCACTACCGGACCTG
>JAQGHQ010000472.1 GCA_028288765.1 Gemmataceae bacterium
TTCGACCGGCCGCGGGGCGGGCGGGGCGGACGTCGTCGTCGCGGCCAGCCGGGTGAGGGTGGCGATCAGGCCGCCGTAGTCCCCGTCCCCCTCTTCCCCCGCGGCCTCGATCCGGGCGAGGATGCCCCGGACCGCGTCGACCAGGGCGAGCAGGCCGGTGGTGATCTCCGGGTCGAGCAGGAGCTCGCCGTCCCGCAGCCGGCAGAGCAGATTCTCGCCGACGTGGGCGACCGCTTCCAGCTTCCCGAACCCGAAGAACCCGCACGTCCCCTTGATCGTGTGGATGGTCCGGAACACACTCCCGAGCCGGGCGCGGTCCCGCGGGTCCTGTTCCAGCGCGACGAGGTCGCGGTCGAGCTGGTCGAGGTTCTCGTAGCTCTCGACCAGGAACTCTTTGACGATCGGGTCGGGCTCGACCATCCTGTCCGTCCTCCGCCGGGGGGGCCGGCCCCCCGGGGTATCGAGGTCTCCCCGCGGCCCGGCGGGCGGGGGGGTGGGTCTTCTCCGGGCGGGCGGTTCCCCCGGGCCGGACGGGGCGGGTTACTGGCCGGACCGGCGGGCCATCGGGAGCCCGTTCTTGGCCTTGACCAGCTTGAACGAGAACATGCCGGTCGGGCTGGTGAACACCAGCCGTTCGGAACAAGAGTCGGACGGCGGGAGGAGCTCGACGTCGTGCCCCCGGGCGACGGTCGGGAGCGACATCTGGGCCTTCATCCCGCGGGCGTCCAGCCGGGAGCAGATCTCCCCGGCCAGCACGTTCGCCATCTCGCCCACCAGGTCGCCCATGTCCGGGCTGTCGAACGGGATGTCGAACCCGGCGAACTTCTTGGCCACCGCGACCGCCGTGCCCTCCGGCAGCACCAGGGCGAACGACCACACCGAGTCGCCGAAGAACGAGATCACGCCCATGATCCCGGCGCACGGGGGGTCGGGCCGGTCGTCGACTTTTTGTTCGGTCAGTTCCAGGCCGCAGTAAGACCCGAAGAACTCGATCGCCGCCTTCCGGACCGCGGCCTCGATGGCCTCGGGGAACGTCGCCTCGGCGGGGAGCACACTGTTCGTCATGGGGGCGGCCTTCTCAGGGGTATGGGAGTGTGGGCGGCCGTCGGGATCAACCGAACAGCCGGGAGAAGAACCCGCCCGCGGCCGGGCCGCCCGGGGCGGCCAGCTGGTCGGCCAGCCGGTCGATGATCTTTTTCAGCTTCCCCTGGAGGTCTTCGACGGTGAACGGCTTGCAGATATAGGCGTTGGCCCCGGCCTGCTCGAGCGCCTCCTCGATCTTGGCCATCGTCTTCTCGCTGGTGACCATGATCATCGGGACCAGCTCGGTGTTCCCCCTGGCCCGGGCCTTGCGGACGAACTCGACCCCGGTCATGGTCGGCATGTTCCAGTCGACGAAACAGATGTCGATGACCGCCGGGTCGAACTTGGCCAGGGCGTCGGCCCCGTCCTCGGCCTCGACGAATACGAAGTTCGCCAGCCGCGACGCCTGGAGGTTCTTCATCACCATCGACCGCATCACCCGGGAGTCGTCGATTACCAGCGCGCGGAGGGTCAACATGTCGGGGCCTCCCGGCGGACGGCCCCGCCGTGACTAGGGTGCAGACGGCCGGCCGGGCGCATCGTCCGGGGGCGTCGGGGTGGTTATCGAGCCGGCCGGGCGCGAAGTTGCCGCGCGCGTTCGGGCGCGGGCCGAAAAACCTGGCCGGAAATTCTCGCGGGAAAGGAATCATTCGCCCCCCGCGCGAACCGGCCGGACCGGTCGGGCGGGGCCGCAAAAAAGTGCCCGCCCGCTTCGATCATCCCCGGAGGCAGGTACGGTACGGCGGCACCCCCCCGGATGGAGGTGATCGGTGGTCGTCATCGGCGGCGCGCTTCTCGTCCTCGTCGCGGTCCTCGTCGGGTTCAGCATGGCCGGCGGGCACGTGGGCGCGCTCATCCACCTGTCCGAGTTCGTGACCATCGGCGGGGCGTCCGCCGGGGCGCTGATCATGATGTCCCCGAAGAAGGTGCTGGTGGACCTGTTCCGGGGCGTCCTCCAGTGCGTGAAAGGGTCGCCCTACGGGAAGGCGACGTGCGTCGAGCTGTTCAAGCTCCTGTACGCCCTCACCCGGCTGACCCGGGCGGAGGGGGTGCTGGCCCTCGACCAGCACGTCAGCGACCCGAAGAACAGCACCCTGTTCAGGCAGTACCCGCGGATCAGCGGGAACCACCACGCGATGGAGTTCCTGTGCGACGCCCTGGCGCTGATCGTGGACGGGCAGGCGGAGGGCGAAAAGCTGGCCGGGTGGCTGGAGGAGGAGATCGGGGTGGTCGAGCGGGAGCACCACGCGGCGTCCGGCGCGCTGGCGAAGGTGGCCGACTCGCTCCCGGGGTTCGGGATCGTGGCCGCGGTCCTCGGGATCGTGGTCACGATGCAGTCGATCGGCGGGCCGGTGGACGAAATCGGGTACAAGGTCGGGGCCGCCCTGGTCGGGACGTTCCTCGGCATCCTCATGGCCTACGGGTTCTTCGCCCCGATGGCCGGGCGGATGGAGAGCCTGGGCGAGCAGGAATCGATCTTCCTCCGGGCGGTCGCCACCGCGGTGGTCGCGATCAACGAGGGGGCGAACCCCCGGGACGTGGTGATCCGGGCCCGCCGGATCGTCGGCACCGACTGCCGGCCGTCCCAGGGCGAGCTCAAGCAGATGTTCAGCTAACCCGGATAAAAGGATTAACCACAGAGTCACAGAGAACACAGAGGAAGATAAGCAAGGGGCACAAGATCTGAATTTAACGAGGATCTTTCTTGGTTCTGGTTTGCTCTCTCTGTGTTCTCTGTGACTCTGTGGTTAACTCTTTTCCGCGGCGTCCCGGGCGTATCCCGGCGGGGGGTGGAGCGTGGCGGGAAAGGGCGGCGGCGGGTCGTGGAAGGTCGCGTACGCGGACTTCGTGACCGCGATGATGGCGTTCTTCCTGGTCATGTGGATCGGGGCCCAGGACCAGAAGACCCGCCAGTCGGTCGCGAACTACTTCGTCGACCCGTCCGGGGTCTCGAAGAAGCCGGCCAGGACCGGGGCGGTCCTCGACTCGGTGACCTACGGGACCGTACCCGAAGGGGCCAGCACCGCCATGAACCGCGGGCGGGAGTCGTACGACAAGGTCCCGGGGGAGCCCAGCCAGCCGACGCTCAAGGTGAGTAACTGGCTGCTCCAGGACGACAAGCGGAGCCGGCTCTGGCGGGACCGGGCCCGGGCGGCTCGGGAGGCGGCCGCGAAGTCGCCCGAGGTGCTGGAAAAGGGTGCGTCCGTGGACGAGGTGACCAACCACGAGCTGTCGAAGATGCTCCGGACCGAGTTCTCCGCCGGGGTCTCCGCGAAGCCGGACGACATCTACCGCGAGCTCGTGTACGGGGCGATCGAGGAGGTCAACTGGACCCAGATCGCCCAGGACATCATGAAGTAGATCGGCACACGGGGGTTCGCCTCCGGATACCGGAGCCGGGGTGTGAGCGTTGTAGTGTGGGCACCGCCCACCTCTTGCCTCCGGTCGTGGTGGGCTACATGAGAACCGTCCGGAATCAGGAGCGAACCCTCGGCACACGGTTTGCCCCGACTCTACGTTGACCGGCCCGGCCGACGGTGGTATTCACGGACGGTGGTATTCACGAAGGTAGGCGCCCCGTAACCGAACTTGCCCGCCCGGCCCGGCCGGCGTATAGACCCGGTTCGGCAGGCCAGGGCGAGGGTCGTGTCATGCGGGTCGTTTTCGTGCCGGTTGTGCTGGTGGGGGGCATCCTCACCGCGGTGTCGGGCGCGGACCCGGTGCCGAAAGCACCCCCCGCCCGAACGCCCGCCCCGCTCCCCCCGCCGCTCGCCGAGACCGTCCCGGGGCAGCTGCGGGCCGACGTCGCGGCGCTGGCGAAGGAGCGGGACGAGGTCGCCAAGGACGCCGGGGCGACCGCGGCAGCGGCCGAACGGGCGGTGTTGCGGGCCCAGCTCGCGGAGCTGCTCAAGCGGATCAACGAGCGGCCGCCGCCCGTGGTCCCGAGCCCTAAGCCGCCCAGCCCCCGCACCAAGTTTGATCTGCCCGAGCGGCCGCTCGATACCCTCCGGGTGGCCGAAAACCTGTTCCGCGAAGGCGACGTGGACGGGGCCCTCCGGGCGTTCCGGCTGATCGACCCGACGCAACTCCCCCGCGAGGACCGGGCCTTCGTGCAATACATGACGGCGTGCTGCCTGCGGAAGATGAACAAGCGGGCGGAGGCGGCGGTCGTCTACCGCGAGGTCGCGGACGCGAAGGAAGACGAGTTCATCGCCGAGTGTGCCATCTGGCAGCTCTCGCTGATCCGCTCGACCCAGGAACTTGAGGCCCAGCTTGAACAACTCCGTTCCCGGCCGAAATCCCGATAAATCCGCGCCGGATTTCCCGACGGAATTCCGACTTGGATCGGTTCCTGTGCTACAAGAAATCCTGTCGGCGGTCACGGCCGCCGAGGGGCTGGTGGACCAGATCACCGGCCGGTTCGGCCGCGGCGACGCGGCCGACGACCTGCGCAGGGACCTGGCCGCACGGGTGGCCGAGATCAAGCAGCGCACGGCCGACGTGGACGGACCTCTGCCCGACGACGTGCAGGCCGCGGTCGCCCGCCTCCTCGCCCGAATCCAGTCGGCCACGACCTCCGGCGAGGTGTGGCTGGAGCGGGCGGAGGCGGATCTGGCACCCCAGGCCGCCAGGGAACGCGTCCGCCGGGTCTACGGACTTCGGCCGCGGGATCCCTGATTCGTACCACCGAACGGACCTCGATGCCAACCGCCCTTGCGAGCCTGCCGCCCGTCTCCCCGCCGCCGCCAACGGCCGTGACCTCTCCCCTCTCAGCCTCGTCCGCCGCCAACCCCGTCCAACAGACTCCGTTCGACCGAATCCTGGCCACCGCCGCCCGTGCCGCGGCCGGCTCCGCGAACCAGACCACCGCGACCGGCCAGGCTCTCACGGCCGCGGGGACGGACACCACGGCCCCGGGCACGCCCGCGGGCGCGGTTGTCGACCCGACCCAGGTCGTGGCCCAGGCGTCCGCGGGGCTCCTGATCGTCGGACCGGGGGTCGTCCTGTCGAGTAGCGGGTCGCCGGTGACCGTGCCGGCGGATAACTCTTCTAGGGCGACGGGCACCCGGCCGACCAACCCGGCCGAAACCCTGAGCCGGGCCGACCAGCTCCGGCTGCAGCTCGCCCTGGCCCCGCAATCGCTGCCGCAGCCGGTGGCGACACGGGTCTCGCCGCTGTCGACCGCCGCCGCACAGGCGGCCGCCCGGAAACAGCAACAACAAACGGATACCGCGGCCGCCCAGAACCAGCCGACCGCCGTGCCGATCCCGGGGTCGCCGGCGAACCCGATCGGGACGCCCCTGACCGCCCAGATCCCGCTCCCCGCGACCGGCCTCCCGGCGGGCCGGGCCGTGGTCGTCCCGCCACAGGTCCCGATCGTCGCCGACCTCGTTCCGCCGACCGCCGCGCCGGTTCACCCCCTGGACACCCCGCCGCAGCCGGTCGCCGCGGCCGTTGCGCCCGCGGCCGTGCCGGACGTGCGGGTCGGCGGCCACCCGTCGACGGCGGGGGAACGGTTCGCGGCGATCGCCGCCGACGCCGCCCGGCTGAAAGCCCAGGTGTCGCAGCCGGCGGCCGGCGCGTTCGCCGCCGCCCTCGCCCGCTCGACGACCACCGACCGCGGTCCGAACACCGCCCCGGTTGCACCCGCCGCCCCGGCTGCCGGCAAGGATCTCACTCCGGGTTCCGCGGGGGTGCTTGTCGGCCCGACGGTCGCACCGCAATCGGCGGTGGTCCCCGCCGCAGTCCCGGTGCCGGACGGTCGGGCCCTCGTCAATGCCGCCACGACGGCGGGACGAGGCGTCCCGCCTGCGACGACCGGACCGGTCGACCGGGCGTCGGCCGGCGGCGCGGGAGTGGCCACCGTGTTCCGCGTGCAAACCACCGGAGTCGCTCTCGCAACCCCTCCCGTCGGCGGCCGAACCACACCGCCCGCCGCGCCCACGGCTCCCATCCCTGTCACGGCTGCGACTCCGGCACCCACCCCGACCACGGTCGGACCGACGGGCCTGGTGACTGCCGCAACGACGGCTGCTGCCGTGTCCGGGGGCCAAACGACCGGGGGCGGCGTCACCGCTGCCGCCACGCCCGGCCCAACCAACCCTGCCCCGACCGCCGGTACGGCCGCAAACCCGCCCGCCGCACTCGCCGCGCCGGCGCCTGCTCAGACCGTGCAACCTGCCGCCCCGGCGTTCCCAATGGTGTTCGACGGTGCGGGCGGGTTCGCCGCCCTGCTCCGCGAGCGAGCGGGCGGGATCGGTGCCACCACGACGGCCGGGGCCGATCAATCGGCGGCCGCGGGCGCGGCGGGCAACCCCCTCGCCGGGCCAGCCGCACCGCTGCCCCCGCAGACCACACCCGCGGCCGTGGCCGCCGCACCCCCGACCCCCGCCCTACAAATTGCGGACGGGGTGATCGCCCACGCCCGGACCCTCACCCCGGACGGGACGACCGAGTTCCGCCTCCGGCTCGACCCGCCGGAACTCGGCCGGGTGAACGTCAATCTGATCTCCGACGGGGATTCGATCCGGGGGCAGGTGGTCGTGGCCAACGACGGCGTGCGACAGATGATCGAGAGTCAACTGCCCGAGCTGCGGCAGCGGTTGGAACAGGCCGGGTTGACGGTCGGGCGGTTCGACGTGTCCACCGACCCCGGGGCCGGGGGGAACGGGAACCCGTACCGGGGGAATTCCCCGGCCGAGTTCGTCCCGCCGACCGGAACACCGGCCGCGACCGCCGCCCCGCGGCACCCCCAAACATTCCCCGCCCGCCCGCCGGCCGGCGGGCTCGACGTCACGGTTTGACCCCCCTCCACCGGGTAAGGAGAAGATCCGATGGCCAGCACGAACCCGTTGTCGTCGGTCTCCACGGACCAGTTCCTGCAGCTGCTGGTCGCCCAGCTCCAGAACCAGGACCCGCTCAACCCGCTCAAAAGCACCGACTTCATCAACCAGCTGGCCACCCTGAACAACGTCCAGGGGATTCAGACCCTCAACGCCAGCTTCTCCGAGATGCTGAAACTCCAGCAGCTCACCCAGGGGGCCGGCCTGATCGGCAAGACGGTCACCTACACCCCGACCGCGGGCGGGGCGGCCACGACCGGCACGGTCAGCGCCGTGGACGTCCAGAACGGGACCTTCGTGCTCCAGATCGGCAGTAATCAGGTGGGGCTCGGCCAGATTCAATCAGTCAACGGGTAGGCCGCCGGCCGCCCTGTTCGATACGTGACCCAGACCAACACCGGGAGGATGAGCGATGGCTTTGGCTGCACTGTTCACCGGGGCCAGCGGGTTGGCGGCCAACTCGCAGGCCCTGGACGTGATCGGGAATAACCTCGCCAACCTGAACACCAACGGGTTCAAGAGCCAGCGGACGCTGTTCAAGGACCTGGTCTACCAGACCATGAACCCCGGGACGGCCCCGGGCGCCGGGACCGGCGGGATCAACCCCGCCCAGAACGGGTTCGGGGTCGGGGTCGGGCGGGTCGACAGCCTGTTCACGCAGGGGGCGGTCAACCCGACCGGGCGGTCGCTGGACGCGGCCATCCAGGGGTCCGGGTTCTTCGTGGTGAGCAACGGGTCGTCGGTGGCGTACACCCGGGACGGGTCGTTCGGGGTCGACGCGAACGGGTTCCTGATCGACCCGAACACCGGGGACCGGGTCCAGCGGACCGGGACGATCGGGGAGGGGTCGGCCACCACCCCCGGGTTCCAGGTGCCCGGGAACAACAACATCCGGGTCCCGTTCGGGGCCGGGGTGTCGGGGACGGAGACCGCGAACGTGACGCTCCAGGGGAACCTGGACGGCGGGATGGCCGTCGGCGGCACCGCGACCGCCGGGATCCAGGTGTTCGACTCCCAGAGCACCCCCCGGGCCATGACCCTCACGTTCACCAAGACCGGGGCGAACACGTACAACGTCACGGCCGCCGTCTCCGGCGGGACCGCGACCGTCCCGGCCACCCCGGTCACGTTCGACCAGAACGGGCTTTTGGTGTCCCCGGCCACCCTGGCGGTGAGCGTCTCCGGGATCCCCGGGGCGGCCGCGCAGACCATCACCCTGAACCTCGGGACGCCCGGCCAGGCGACCGGGCTGACCCAGTTCGGGGCGACGTCGACGGCCAGCGCGGTCACCCAGGACGGAGCCGGGTCCGGCACCCTGACGTCCATCTCGTACGGCCAGGACGGCCAGGTCCTCGGGCAGTTCAGTAACGGGCGGACGGTCTCGATCGCCCAGTTCGCGATCGCGGGTTTCAACAACGAGGGCGGGTTGCTCCGGCAGGGGAACAACTACTTCACCACCTCCGCGTCGTCGGGGGCGGCCCTGGTCGGGACGGCCGGGAGCGGCGGACTGGGGTCCATCCAGGGGGGCGCCCTGGAGGGCGCGAACGTGGACATCGCGACCGAATTCTCCCAGCTGATCATCGCCCAGCGCGGGTTCCAGATCAACGCCCAGACGATCACGGCGGCGAACGAAGCGCTCCAGGTCGTGGCGGGCCTCATCCGGTAGTCCGCGGACCGGGCGGCAAACAGACGGGGCGGGGGAGCATCCCCCGCCCCGTCTTCGTTTGGGCGTAACCGATTGGCCCGGCCGGGGCGCGGCGCACGACCGCGGCGGGGTGGCATGTTCACGGCTCTGCGTGAACATGCGGGTGTGCCGAAAACCGGATCGAGATGAGACCTTCGCCGGACGAGGAACACCCATGTCCACCCAAAGCGGTGGACATGCCACCCGACGCTATTCAGGTTCGGCTTTGAAGAGCGGCCGGGACGGCCGCGGTCCCGGGGGCGGGCGGGTGTCCCTCGGCCGCGCCCGCCTCGGCGAGGGCGGCCTCGAACGGCTCGGCCAGGACGACGAGCGACCGCAGCCCGGTCGCGTCGGTGGTGACGGCGACGGCGTGCCCGTCGGCGTGGATCAGGTGGACCGCGCACCGGCGGTCCAGGGCCAGGCTCCCCTCGTGCCGGAGCCGCCCGGCGGCCCCGGCCGTCGCCCCGGACACCTGCTTCGACCGCCGGACCAGCCACAGCACGCCGCCGCAGAGCGCGAGCATGACCGCCGTCAGCCCGAACAGCCGGAGGACCAGCCCGGTCACGTCCGGGGGGCCGGGCGGGGCCGGCGGGGTGTACGCCAACCCACCCCCGGCCGGCGGGTCGGCCGCCAACAACCACGGAACGGTCAGGACCGCGACGGCAAGGGCGGCGGGGCGGGTCACGATTCGGGCCTCCCGCCGCGGGGCGGCAGCAGGGTCTTGATCCGGACGGCGAAGTGGTCGTCCACCACCACCACCTCGGCGGTCGCGAACGGCACCCCGCGGACGGTCAGCTCGATCGGCTGGCCGACGCCCTCCTCCAGCTCCACGACCGACCCCGGGCCGAGCCTCAGGATCTCGGCGATCGGCAGGACCGCGTGCCCGAGTTTGGCGGTGACGGTGATCGGCACGTCGCGGAACGAGTCGAGCGAAGACCCCCCGGCGGCGACCGGCCGGGGCTCCAGCTGGGAGAACTCGGGCTGCCGGGCGACCACCTGCGGCGGGGCGGGTTCGGGCGGGGCGGTGTCGGGCATCGGTCGGGTCTCCCGGGGGTCAGTCATCGGTGGGGGTGTGGATCGCGACCGCGGCCCGGGTGCCGACGGCGCCGGGCCAGACCCGGAACTTCCGGGCCCCGGCCACCAGCCCGTCGAGCGGGTCGGTCACCTTCTGGCGGAGGACGACCACGTCGCCGCGCTTCAGGCGGGCGACGTCGGCCATCGTGAGGTCGGCCGTCCCGAGGACCACCGCGAGGTCGACCGTCATCTCCCCGACCAGGGTCTCGATCTGCTTCCGGCTCCCGGGGTCGGCCGGGGCCTCGCGCGGGGCGGGCTGCGCCAGCCGGTCCCACCGGCCGGTGCGGGACATGATCAGGTGAATGGGGTAGTCCCCGAACGGGGCGGCGACGGTGAGGGTGGCGAGCAGGACCATGTCGGTCCCCGGCCCCCGCTGCGCCGCCCGGGGCGGGCCCGGGGGGCCGGCCACCAGCTTGATCGGGTCGGCCCCGGGCCAGCCGCGTTCCAGCGGGTCGAGGACCAGCTCGCGGACGAGGTAGCCGACGAGCGACGCCTCCAGGTCGGTCGGGTCGCGGTCGGCGGGCAGGGCGGCCGGGGTCTCCCCGAGCAGCCCGGCGAGCAGGGCGAGCAGGAGCGGGCGGCGGACGGCGAGGATGATGGTGCCGTCGGCGGGGTCGGGCGGGGAGATCATCAGCCCGAGCGTGTCGTCCGTGAGCCCCTGTAGGGCGACCGCGGCGGGCACGGTCTCGACCGGCCCCGGGAGGGGTTCGACCGGGTACGCGAGTGCCCTGGCCCAGACCCCCGCCGCCCGGCGGCAGGCCAGGGCGAGCCACCCGCCGGCCTGGCGCTCCAGGTCCCCGGGCGGCGGGCGGCGGAAGTCGAACGCGGCTGGCATCATTGGACGATGTATTCCTCGAACAACACACCCCGCAGCTTGCTCTCCCCGTCCGGGTAGAGGACGTCCTCGAACTTCTCGAGAACCTCGCGCTGCAACTTGTTGAACCCGACGGACCCGCTCACGTCCTTGAGTGACTTCCCGGCCAGATGGCTGATCAGCTTGCTCTTCAGCGCGGCCTTGTGCTTGGTCACCAGGGCGGTCACCGCCTTCTCGTCCTCCGCGTCCACCTTCAGGGCGACCTTCACCCGAAGGTACTGCCGCATCCGCTCCTCGGCCAGGTTCACCACCACGTCCCCGAACGGGACGGAGACCGTGTTCTGGTCGCTCTCCTTCTTCGGCTTCGCCTCGGCCTTCTTACCCAGCAGGGCGGGGACGTTCACCACCATCGGCAGGCCGGCCCCGGCCCCGACGCACACGAGGGCGACGACGACGAGCGGCAGTTTACCACGCTTCTTGCTCGCGGAACCAGCCGAAGGGGCGGGGGCGGCGACGGCCATGATACGAATCCCGGGGTCGTGTGTCGGTCATGGGGGTGCGTCCGTGCGTCAATTCCTGGGCCCGCGGGCGTCCCGCCGGCGGGCCGTCACCCGGGCGGCTCGGCCGCCCGGACCTGTCTTCTTATGGCACGGGGTTCGGGCCCGGGCCGCGAAATCCGGCGCCCCCGGGCAGGCACGGGACCGCCGCCCCGGGGTCGTCGACGACCCACGGGATCGGCAGCCCGAGGAGCGCCAGGGCGGCCTCGTGGCAGACGAACCGCTGGAACAGGGCCGGGGAGTCCAGGGCCAGCTCGCCGGCGAAGCTGTCGTCCGACGCGATCACGTGGTTCCGGATCCACGGCGGCCGCTGCCGGGGCCGCTGCCGGTAGAACGTCCGGCACCGCTCGGCGATGGCCCCGTCGGTCGTGTCCCACAGCCCGTCCACCGACGCCACCACCTTCGCCTCCCGCGGGCCGACGGCCTGGAGGACCAGGCCCAGGCGGGGCCGCGGGTACGGCGAGTACTGGGTGATCGTCCCGTGGACGACCACGTCGGCCCGGGCCGTCCGGCCGATGTCGAGCATGACCGCCTCGTCGAACCGCCCGCCGCGGTGGACGATCCGGGCGAGTAGGGCCTGGTCGTCGGGCGGGCCGGCGACCACCTCGAACTGCCCGAGCCGCTGGAGCTCGGACGTCAGGGCGGCCTGGGTTTCCCGGCCGGCCCGGGTGTACGCCGACTCGTTCAGGAACGGGAGCACCAGCACCCGGTCCACCCGGCCCCAGTCCCACCCGTCGAGGTGGTACTGGCTGAACGTCGGCGGGGCCGGGAGCCGCTTTTTCGGGAGCGGGTCGAGGCCGAACAGTTGGCACCCGGCGGCGGCCGCGAGGGCGGCCGCGAGTACCGCGGCCGCGGCCCTCATGGTTCCGCCCTCCCGACGACGGGCCGGGGGGCCGGCAGGAGGAGCTTTTCCAGCGCGGCAATGACCGCCCGGAGCGTCTCCACGTCCTCCTTCTCGACCTGCTCCAGCCGGTCCTTCAGCCCGGCGAGCTCCTTCCGCAGCGATTGCAGATCGGCCCGGGCCCGGGTGACCTCCGCGGACGCGGATTCCACCTCCCGCAGGGTCTCCGCCAGCGCCTGCTCCCGGCCCACCGCGACGGCCTCCAGATCTTTGATCCGGCCGACCAGGGCGCGGTTCTCGATCGCCGCCGCCTCCACCTGTTTCGCCAGCTCGACCACCCGGTCCGCGGGGATCTCCCCGGGGCCGAGGTTCAGTAGCGCACCCGCCGCCGTCGGGGCGCCCCGGACGTGCGGGCCGAACGGCGCGGGCGGACCGCCGGTCGACGCCCCCGGTCCGGGCGAGACCCCGGGCGGCGAGCCCGGGACCCCGGGCCAGCTGCCGGGTGGCACGGGTTGCGCGCCCGGTACCGGGTTCGGCAGCGGCAGGACCGGCGGGGGACCCGGCAGGATTGGTCCCGGCGGGGTCTGACCCGGCGGCAACCCGCCCGCGGGCACGGCACCCGTCCCGGGCTGACCGGCCCCGGACAACCCCGCGGGCATCGCGCCCGCCGGAACCTGGCCGGTATAGGTCGGTGAAACTTCCCCCCCCGGGCCCGGCGCGGACCCGGTCCCACGGGCCGGGTCGGCGGCCCCCGGCGGTGTATTATCGGTGGGCTGCCCGCCCGATTTGACGAGCCTGGCCGACGAGCCCGGTAACCGGAAGAGCAGGCGGTCCCGGTCCGCGCGAGTCTCTACGCACCCGGCCGCCAGGGCGGCGAGAACGCAGATCCCCGACCGGAATAACGCCCGCGCGCCCATCGGCCTCCCCCTCCCTGGAGTAGCTTCGGAGAGATCATGTTGAGAATCCAGGGAGCCGCCACCCGGCCCAGGCCGGCGGGGCACCGTCCAGGATTCCGCGTCGGCTAACTGTACTCGCACCGGATGCGGACCCGTTCCCCACAGGTACAGGTCACGTCGATCGCCCGGATCACCCCGTCTTCCCGGATTAGCTGGACCTTCGGCTCGCCGGGGGCGTCGGCCGACCGCGGGGCCCCGATCCGGACCGTCTCGGCGGACACCGTCACCCGGTCGGCCGTCACCACGGGGCCGTCGGCCCCGGCCGCCTCCGGCCGTTCCCCGTCCATTCTCCGCCTCCTCGCCGCCCGCCGGGTCCCCGCACCCGGCGTTCGGCCCCCGTCGCCCCCGGAAACGGGTCAAGATCGAGCCGACAGCTGTGGCCCGGGCGGCCTTATACGCAATCCCCGGACCGTGTCAACAGGCAGCCCCGACCGCCCGCCCCCGGGCCTTCAGCAGTTCCCCGAGCTCGAACGTGGCCTTGCTCAGGAGCCGGGAAATCCGGGACGGCGACAGCTTCATGATCTCGGCGATTTCCTTCAGTCGGAGCTCCTCGCGGTAGTACAGGGTGACCGCGACCCGCTCCTTCGGGGGCAGCGTCTCGATCGCCTCGGCCAGCTGCTGGATCGACTCCCACCGCTCGACCTCGACGTCCGGCGGGGCCGCCGTGACCGCCGGCCCCAGCCCGTTCGGTTCGGCCGTCTGCTCCCACGACACGGTCTTGGCGAACCGCTCCGCGGCCAGCGCGTCGGCCACCTCGTCCGGGCCGAGCCCGGTGGCCGCCACGAGGGCCTCGACGGTGACCGGGTGCGGGAGCGTCCGGTACGCCTTCCGGATCAGGGCCACCCGCTCCAGCATGTGCTGCGGGAGGGGGCTGTTCCGCCGGAGCTCGTCGAAGATCGCGCCCCGGATCCGGAGGTACGCGAACGTTTTGAACTGGGCGCTCCGGGTCGGGTCGTATTTGGCCGCGGCCTCGACCAGCCCGAGCACCCCGGCCGACTCCAGGTTCTCGACATCGATCCCGGGCGGGAGCCCGCCGACCAGCCGGCCGATCACGTGTCTGACCAGGGGAAGGTGCCCCAGGATCAGCTCGTCCCGCCGGTGCTGGTCGGCCTGCCGCTGGTAGGTCAAGATGTTGCTCATGGGCCACTCGGGGCGAACGAGGATGGGTCAGCCCGGCCCCGCCCTCCGGGGTGGGGTCCGGTCGGATCTCAGCTGCCGCGGGGGGGGTCGAACAGGGCGGCGACGGACGACGAACCGCCGGCCAGGTCCTCGGGGCGGATCACCGCCACCGGTTCCATCAGGAGGTCGATCGGGATTTCCTGGTAGGAGACCACCGAGAGGTCGTGCAGGGTGCGGGCGAGGGCGTGGTGCATGGCCCGGCGGACGCTCGCGTCGCACAGCAGGGCCACCTCGTGCCCCCGGGCGTTCGCCTTCCGCACCTCGGCCGCGAGCTTGAGGGTGAGCTGTTCCAGCCGGGCCGGGTCGAGGACGAGCTGGCTGTTCTGCACGAGCCGCCGGAACTCGACCTCCAGCCGGGGGTCGAGGACGATCGCCCGGACCCGCCCGGCCGGGTCCCGGAACCGGTCGACCACCGCCCGCCCGATGTCGGCCCGGACCCGTTCGGTCAGCTCGCCCACGTCCTTCGTCCCCGGGGCGTGGGCGGCGAGGCTCTCCAGGATGCGGCCGAGGTTCGTGATCGGCACCCGCTCCGCGAGCAGCGTGGTCAGCACCCGGTGCAGGGTGCCCGCCGGGATCACGCCCGGGATCAGCTCGTCGACCACCGCCGGGGCCGTTTCCCGGACCTTGTCCACCATCGCCTTCAGGTCTTCCCGGCTGAGCAGCTCCCCGGCGTGCCGGCGGACGACCTCGCCGAGGTGGGTGATGACCACGCTCGGGGCGTCGACCACCGTGTACCCGGCCATCTCCGCCCGGTTCCGGTCCGCCTCGGGGATCCACTTGGCCGGCAGCCCGAACGCCGGCTCGCGGGCGTCCTCGCCGGTGAGCGGGATGCGGGCCTCCCCGCCCGGGTCGATCGCCAGCCAGTAGTCCGGCCGGACGTCCCCGTGGGCCACCTCCCGGCCGCCGAGCAGGACCCGGTACGCCCGCGGCTCGAGCTGGATGTTGTCCCGCACCCGGACGGCCGGGACCCACAGCCCGCTCTGCCGGGCGAGGTCCTTCCGCAGCCCGCCGATCCGGTCGAGCAGGCCGGGGCCGCGGCGGGCGGACACGAGCGGGACCAGGGCGGCGCCGATCTCCAGGCTGATCCGGTCGCCCTGGAGGAAGTCCTCCATGAAGCCCTCGACCGGGGACTTCGCCGGGGCCGCCTCGGCCGCCCCCGCCCCGGGGGCCGGGGCCGCGGTCGGGGCCGGCGGGACCGGGCGGCCGAACTGTCTGGCCAGGACGAGCAGCCCGACCCCGAGGGCGATGAACGGGAATTTCGGCAGCCCCGGCACCAGGGCCAGCCCGATCAGGATGATCGCCCCCAGCCGCATCGGCCCGACGGCCGCCTGGAACTGCTTCCCGAGCTCCTGCCCCAGGCTGTTCTCGCTCGTGGCCTTGGTCACCAGCAGGCCGGACGCGGTCGCCGTGATCAGGGCGGGGATCTGCGTGATCAGCCCGTCCCCGATGGTCAGGATCGAGTACGTCCGGATCGCCTGGCTGATGGCCTGCCCCTTTGTCAGCCCGATGATGATCCCGCCGACCAGGTTGATCGCGGTGATGATGATGGCCGCGATCGCGTCCCCCCGGACGAACCGGCTGGCCCCGTCCATCGTCCCGTAGAACTCGGTCTCCCGGAGCAGGGCCGACCGCCGGTTCCGGGCGTCCACCTCGTTGATCAGCCCGGCGTTCATCTCGGCGTCGATCGCCATCTGCTTGCCGGGAATCGAGTCCAGGGTGAACCGGGCCGCGACCTCGCTCACCCGGCTCGCCCCGCGGGTGATCACCACGAACTGGATCACGATCAGGATCAGGAAGATGACCAGCCCGACGACCAGGTTGCCGCCGACCACGATCTTCCCGAACGCGAGGACGATCGTCCCGGCATCCCCGTTCAGCAGGACCAGCCGGGTGGTCGCCACGTTCAGGGCGAGCCGGTACAGGGTCAGGAGCAAAAGCAGCGACGGGAACGTCGAGAATTCCAGTGGCTGCCGGACGGTCAGGGTGATCAACAGCAGCAGGATCGTCGCACTCAGGTTGAACGCCAACAGGATGTCGAGCAGGATCGTCGGGAGCGGGACCAGGAAGACGACCAACAGCCCGAGCAGGGCCAGCGAGAGTAGCAATTCGCTCCGCCGCAGGACCGCTCGGGGTGCGGAGGTCGGGTCGCTGGCCATCGCACGTCCATTCGCCTGGTCGCCGAATTCCGGCGACACCATGATTTAGAACGTAACCACCCGGGAGACGGCCGGAGTGTCGGAAATCCCGCCGTTTTCTCACGTATTTTCTGCCCCGGTCGTAGCTTTCGCACAAGCCCTGATCGCCGCGGCCGAACTTTGCGCCCCGGCCTCAACCCGCGGGCGGGGGCGGCCCACCCCCGCGCACGCGGTACACGAACGCCAGCACCTCGGCGACCGCCCGGAACAGCGGGCCGGGGATCGGCTGCCCTTCTTTCACGCCCGAGTACAGCGCCCGGGCCAGGGGCGGGCGTTCGAGGACCGGGACGGCGTGGGCGCGGGCGAGGTCGGCGATCCGCTTCGCGAACGGGCCGGTCCCCTTCGCCACGACGACCGGGGCCGCGTCCCGGGCCGGGTCGTACCGCAGGGCGACCGCGAAGTGCGTCGGGTTGGTGATCACCACCGTCGCCTTCGGCACCTCGGCCATCATCCGCCGCCGCGTCCGCTCCCGCTGGATCTGCCGGATGCGGGCCTTCACCTGCGGGTCGCCCTCCTCCTGCTTCAACTCCTCCTTGAGCTCCTGCTTCGTCATCCGCAGCGACTGCTCGAACCGCCGCCGCTGGTGGAGGTAGTCGAGGACCGCCACCAGCGCGACCGCCGCCGACAGGTACAGGGCCAGCTGTAGCACCACGGCCCACGCGGCGGCGGCCGCCCCGCCGACCCGGTCCCGGCTGATGGTGGTGATGACCCCGGCCCGCCGCTCGACCACCCAGTACGCGACCCCCGCGAGGGCGACGACCTTCAGGATGGTGAGCAGCCCGCGGACCAGGGCCGATACCGAGAACAGCCGCTTCCACCCGGTCGCCGGGTTGAGCTTGTCGAAGTTCAGCTCCAGCCGCTCGGTGTTGATCTGGAACCCGACCTGGGCGACCCCCGCCGCGGCCCCGACCGCGACCAGGAGGCCGAGGAGCGGGGCCAGGGCGGTGAGCACGCGGGTCGCCACCCGGGCGATCAGCGCCTGGGCCTCCTCCGGGCCGAACTCCGGGTGGAACACCCGGGGGAGGTCGTGCCGGAACACGTCCAGCATCGTCGCCCCGACGGCCGGGCCGAGGTTCATCAGCCCGACGACGCCCGCGAGAAGGACCACACTGCCGACGGCCTCGGAGCTGAACGGGACCTGCCCCTGCCGGCGGGCCTCCTCCCGCCGGCGCGGCGTCGGGTCTTCTGTTTTCGACTCCTCGTCGACCTCCTCGGCCACCGGTCAGCCCCCCAGGGTGTACGGGAGGGTCTGGCCGGTCCGGACGATGATCGCGTGCATGGTGCCGACGAGCTCCGGCAGGAGGAACAGCCCGCCGAACAGGACGACCAGGACCTGCAGGGTGAACCCGACGGAGTAGACGTTCAGCTGGGGGGCGGCCCGGGCCATGACGGCCAGGGTGACCGCCAGGAGGAACAGGCACAGGGCGAGCGGCCCGGCGAGGAGCAGCCCCATCTCGTACGCGGCCGCCAGCCCGTCGACCAGCGGCCCGGCGGTCGGCACGGCCGTCCCGCCGAGCGGGAGCTTGTCGAACGACGCGTGCAGGGTCGCGAGGGCGACGTGGTGGGCGTCCGCCACCAGGAAGACCAGGGCGGCCGCGGTCTCGAACACGCGGGTGACCGGGCCGGCGGCGTCGGTCCCGGTCGGCCCGGTCTGCGGCGAGATGTTCAGCCCGACCTGCTGGGTGATGAACTCGCCGGCGACCCGGGCCGGGAGCAGGAACAGCCCGAACGCGAACCCCATCGCGGCCCCGATCAGGCCTTCGCGGACGAGGGCGAAGGCGTACACGGCGGGGTGGACGTCGGCGGCCCGGCCGGCGAGAGCCGGGTCCCACCCCGGGCTCGCGGCCCCGACGTAGAACGCCGCCAGCGCGACCGCCAGCCCGAGCCGGACCAGCCGCGGGGCCTGCCCGGCGAACGGCGGGGCGACCGCCGCGAACGCCCCGACCCGGGCCAGGATCAGCCCGACGTACACTGCGGCCACCGGGGTCACGTCCCGGCCGCCGCGGCGAGGGCGATCATCCGCTTGGTGAACTCCGCCGCCTGCTGGAGCGACACCCCCAGGGTGGCGACGATCGCCAGCCCGACGAGGAGGATCCGCGGGACGTAGCTGAGCGTCTGGTCCTGGATGCTGGTGACGGTCTGGAAGATGCTCACGACCAGCCCGACCACGAGGCTGACCGCCAGCGCGGGGAGGGCGACCAGGAGCGAGATCAGGAACAGCTCCTGCGTCACCCGGATGACCTGCTCGGTGGTGAACATGGGCGGGCCTCCGTGCCCCGGTCGGTATTCAGTGTGGTCCGCTCGCTCCGCGAGCGGTTCTTTTCCCCGGGAGCGCGGGCGTCCCGTCTCATTCCGGTCCGGATGAGGCTGCCCGTTTTTGTGGCACAGGTCTCCAGACCTGTGCCACAAACCCGACACCAGAGATTCTCAGCTGGATCACGATTCAGGCAGATCAACGAGCGGCCGACGGCCACGCTCCCAGAGAAAGCAGGAACATCCGCTCGCGGAGCGAGCGGACCACACTTCGTCACCCGTAACTCGCCGCGATCGCGTGGGTGACGAGGTGCCACCCGTCGGCCAGGACGAACAACAGGATCTTGAACGGGGCCGAGATGGTGACCGGCGGCATCATCACCATGCCCATCGAGGTCAGGACGCTGGACACGACCAGGTCGACCATCAGGAACGGGACGTAGATGCAGAACCCCATGATGAACGCGGTCTTCAGCTCGCTGATCACGAACGCCGGGATCACGGTCGGCAGCGGGGCCTCGTCCGGCTCCTGCACGGTCTTGTTCCCGGACAGGTGCAGGAACAGCGCGAGGTCCTGCTTCCGGGTGTGTCGGAGCATGAACCGCTTGTGGACCGCGGCCCCGGCCCGGATCGCGTCCGGCCCGGTCATCTGCTTGTTCACGTAGGGTTGCAGCGCCTTCTGGTCGATCTCGGCGAACACCGGCTGCATGATGAAGAGGCTGAGGAACAGTGCCATCCCGGTGAGGACGAGGTTCGGCGGCACCTGCTGGGTGGCGAGCCCCTGGCGGACGAACGACAGGACGATGATGACCCGGGTGTAGCAGGTGACGGTCATCAGGGCCACCGGCAGCAGGGCCGACAGCCCGAGCCCGAGCGCGATCTGGACCGGGGGCGAGACGTTCTGGAGGTTCAGCCCGTCCGGCCGGTTGAGCAGGTCGGTGATGTCACCCATAACCCCACCTCCGTGTGGGTTCGGGAGCAGAAACCCCTCCCCCCGCCCCTCCCCTCAGAAGGGAGGGGAGAGAGACCCGATATCCGGCTCCCCCTTCCCTTCTTAGGGAAGGGGGCAGGGGGGTTAGGTTCCGGAAGCCTCACGCGGCCTTCCGCAGCCGCGCGATCAGATCCGCGATCTCGTCCGGGGTTGGCGGGTCCGCGGGGACCACGACCGGCCCGACGACCACCGACCCGGCGGGCGCGGCCGGCTCCGCCGGGCTCGCCGGTGTTTCCGGAAGGGGCCCGGGGCCGGGCAGCTCGACGAGGGCTTTCACCCCGCCGGCGTCGAGCCCCACCAACAGCCGCCGGTCGCCGGCCCTCACCAGATACACCGCGCACCGCGCGTCCACCGGCAGCGACGCGATCACCTCCATGCCCGGCTTGGGCGCCGCCGGGCGGCGGCCGATCAGCCGAGTCACCGCGACGCACAGCCCGCACACCACCACCAGGCTCCCCGCCAGCCGGGCGAGCGAGACGCCGACCCCGGGCCCGTCCACGGGGACGGGGGCGGCCGGCGCGACGGGGGCCGGTTCGGACGCGGCCGGCTTCGGGTCCGGGAGGACGTCCGGGGCCAGCCGGGGCAGCCCGAAGCCGAGGGCGACGACGAGAACGCCGACCCCGATCAGGGCCGCCGCCGGCCGCCGGGCGGCCGGCGGCGGTGAGTCCGGGGGGCTGGCCATCGCGCTACTCCGTCGGGGTGGCCGGGCCGGGTCAGGGGGTGCCCCGGACCGGGCTGGGCCCCACGGCCGCGGGCGGGGGAAGGACCGCCGCCCCGCCGGCCGGGGCCGCCCGTCTCATCTGGCGGACCTTCTCGGTGATCTGGGCCGCGAGGCTCGGGTCCGACATCGCGGCCAGCACCTGCGCGGCCTGCCGCTCTTTCATCTGGGCGAGGATCCGGACCGCCGTGTCCAGCCGCCCGGAGTCGGCCATCTGCTTCAGGATCGGGGCCGCGCTGTCGGCCGCCATCGCGTCGTACAGCCGGGCCAGCTGGTCGATGTTCTTCCGCTCGGCCGCCTCGGCGTCGGCGTCCTTCTTCGGCCCGGCGGCCTTCGGCTCCGGCTCGGGCGGGCGGGTTGCGGCCTCCTTCACCTCGGCCGTCACCTGCCGCATCAGCGCGTCGACCGCCTCGCGCTCCGACTGCAGGTCGCGGAGGATCAGATCCGTCTGGGCCTGCCGCCGCTCCAGCCGCTCCTCGCGGCCGCGGAGCGCGGCCGTGTCGCCCGCGGGCGACGGGTCGTGCGCGTCGGACTTCGACACCGGGCGGGGGGCCGGGCCCTTCTCGCCCGGCTCCGCCTCCTTGGGCCCGCCCTTCTTCGCCGCGGCCGCCTCCCCGGGCGGTTTCTCCTCGGCGGGCGTGTGCGCGCGGTTCAGCCACACGGACAGGGCGGCCGAGACGGCGAACAGTCCCAGGGCCACCAGCCCGAGAATGACGTACTGCTTCATGACGGCTCCGCCGGCCCGACCATCTCGTCCCGGGCCGCCTGCCAGCGGCGGAGGCCGAGTTCGTCGAGCCGCTGCTGGTCGGCCTTCTGGGCCTCCTGCCGCCACTGCTCCCACTGCTGCCGGCGGAGGGTGGAGAGCGCCTCCACCTCGGTCGCCAGCTGGGCCCGCTTCTGGGCCGCCGCGACCAGCTGGTGTTCCGCCGCCGCGACCTCCTGCTCGGCCGCCCGGATCGCGTGTCCGATCCGGTCCGACTCCGCCGCCGCCGCCGTCCACTGGTGCGGGGCCACCGCCCGGCCGACGGATGCGGTGATGTGCTCGGCCACCCGGGTGAGCTGGTCGTGGTGCTCCTGGAGGGCGGCCCGGGCGCGGCCGACCGCTTCCTGCGCGCGGCCCTGTTCCAGCTCGGCGATCTGTTCCAGCTGGCGCTTCAGCTTGAGTAGTCGGTCCAGGGGGAACTCGAATCGTTTCACGACCGCGCACCTCCTCGGTCGCGGGGTTATGGCAACCCGCCCGACCCGTGTCAAGTGGAGGGGCCGGGCGGTTTAACCCATCCTACCAGTCTGAGGTAATTGTTGTGAAGTTGCGAGGTGGTGGGGTAGGGAACGCCCGCCCAGGGCTTCCGCCCTGGGCTAAGGACGATCGCCCCTCCGGGGCGAAGAGTTGGAGCCGCGGAGCGGCGTTCGTTCTTAGCCCAAGGCGGGAGCCCTGGGCGGCCCGGGCGCGTTCGGAGGCCCCTGGGTCTCCCCCTCCACTTCACCCCACTCAAAACTGCCACCCCGAAGCAATCTGGAACAGCCCGGTGCGGGTCTGCTCGAACGTCACCCGCTCGCCCACTTCCTGCCTCAGAAACTTCTCGATCCGGGGCATCAGCTCCAGGGCTTTCTCCACCTGCGGGCTCGACCCGCGGACGTAGGCCCCGATCCGGATCAGGTCCTGGACGTCGGCGTAGGTGGCCAGGATCGCCCGGAGCTTCCGGGCCGCCAGGGCGTGTTCCCGCTCGACCACGTCCGTCGCCACCCGGCTGATGCTCCGGGCCACGTCGACCGCCGGGTAGACCCCCCGCTCGGCGATCTTCCGGTCGAGGACGATGTGTCCGTCGATCAGCGACCGGACGGCGTCGCTCACCGGCTCGTCCATGTCCCCGCCGTCGACCAGCACCGTCAGCAGGGCGGTAATCCCGCCGACCGCCGCGTTGCCCAGCCGTTCGACCGTGTTCGCGAGCAGCTGGAACACGCTCGGGGTGTACCCGCGGGCGCTCGGGGGCTCCCCGAGCAACAGCCCCAGGTCCCGCTGGGCCATCGCCAGCCGGGTCAGGCTGTCGATCATGAACATGACGTTCGACCCGTCTTCCCGGAAGTAGTCGGCGATGGCGATCGCGACCTGGCTCGCCCGGACCCGCATGAGCGGGGTCTGGTCGGACGTGGCCACGACCACCACCGACCGGGCCATCCCGTCCGGCCCGAGGCAGTCTTCGAGGAACGGGGCGACCTCCCGCCCCCGCTCGCCGATCAGGGCGATCACGTTCACGTCGGCCTCGGACCCCTTCGCGATCTCGCCCAGCAGGGTGCTCTTGCCGACCCCGGCCCCGGCGAAGATCCCGACCCGCTGGCCGTGCCCGCAGGTGAGCACGCTGTCGATCGCCCGGATGCCGGTCACGAACGGCTTGCGGATCCGCTGCCGCTCCATGGCCGGCGGGGCCGGGCGGTTGGCCGGCCGCAGCGGGCACGCGGCCAGCGGGCCGAGGGTGTCGAGCGGGCGGCCGAGGCCGTCGATCACCCGGCCGAGCAGGTTCCGCCCGGTCGGGACCATCAGCCCGCGGCCCTTGCGGATCACCGGCACCCCGGGGTGGAGGTCCTCGACCGGGTCGAACGGGGCCATGAACGCCACGTCCCGCTCGAACCCGATCACCTCCGCCAAGACCGAGGTCCCGTCCCGGCGCATGATCGAGCAGTGGTCCCCGACCGCGGCCGGCAGGGCGCAGGTCATGAGCCCGGTGGAGCTGCGGAGCCGCCCGCCCTCGCGGTACCGTGGGGTGCGGGTGAGGCTCTCGGTCAGGTCGGGCATGTCAAGGCCGAGCATTCCCCAGTCTCCGTAGGAGGTCGTCCCGCAGTTCTTGCAGCTCGCGGGTCACGTCGGACACGAGCATGGCTTCCCGGACCTCGACCCGGCAGTCGGCCCGGCCGAGGGCCGGGTCGGGCACCAGCCGGGGGTCGTCCCGGCCCGGCAAGAGCGGTTCCCCGCCGAGCCGGGATTCCAGCAGGGCCAGGTCGGCCGGGTTCAGGTGGACCGTCGCCGGGGCGTCCCCCCCGAGCTCGTCGATCATGTCCCGGACTTTCGCCTCGATCGGGAAGTCGCCGCCTTCCACCCGGTCGTGCAGGACCCGGGTGGCCACCGCCACCGCCAGCTCGACCGCCGCCCGCTGCCACTCGCGGATCCGGTCGGCCTGATCTTCCCTCAGCCCCGCGCCGGCGGCCTGGAGTTTGGCGAGGACGGCCTCGATCCGCTCGCGGTCCGCTTTCAGTTCGCGGGCCACGTCCGTCTTCCAGAAGTCGGCGGGGTCGGCCGGGGGGGTGGGCGCGGACTGGGGGGCGGGGGTCGGGCGGGGAGACGAGGCGGTCTCCGGCCGTGAACGGGCCGGCGGCAGGGGGGCGTCGGGCGAAACCAGGACCGCGTCGGAGAGCCGACCCGGGAACCGGATCCGGCACTCGAACGGCGGGCGATCAGTCCCCGGATGGGCGGCCGGTGTGGATCGCATGCTAGTCCTTTAGCTCCCGTGGGCGGTAACCCCCGGCAATCCGTCGGCCGGGGGGGCGAGCACACCGGCCGGGAACGGGTCGTGAGACCCGATCACCGGTCCGCGGGGTGCGGTTGAGGCGGGAGCGTATACCCCCAGGATGGATCACGATCCCGGGGTTTGCGGGCGTCCCGCCGGTTTTTCCGAGGTCTTTCTCGAACCCGTTCACGCCGGGGCTGAACTCTGATGGGGACGCGCGAATCGCGGGTTTCGGGGGTTTGACCCGGGCCCGGAAAGTTACTCCTCGATCGTTACCTTCCCCTCTTCCTCGGCCCTCCGGACGAGGGCGAGCACTTCCCCCTGGGCCTCGCGGATCCGCGAGGCCGCGACGTCCCCGAGCAGTTCGCTCTCCTCGTCCAGCACCGCCCGCGACCGGCTCGACATGTTCGAGGTCACCTTCCCGCGGACCGCCGGGTCGGTGTTCTTGAGGGCGATGGCGATCGTCTTGACGTCCAGCTCCGCCAGGAGCCCCTGGAGCTGGCGGTCGGGGATGCGGATCAGGTCTTCGATCCGGTACAGCTTCTCCAGGACCCGGGCGGCGAGGGCGGCGTCGGCCGCTTCGAGCCGCTGGATGATCGGCGGCCGTTCGGCCCGGGGCAGCGCCCGGATCATGTCCGCGAGGTTGAGGATCAGCTCCTCCAGCGTCGGCTCGGGCGGGACGTCGGCCAGCCGGCGGCCTTTTTCGGCGACGGCCCGGGCGAGCTGCTGGAGGAGAGCCTGGTTGCGCCCCTTGAGCCGGCTGATCCGGACGGCGATCTCGGCCCGGATCTCGGGCGGGAGCCGCTTCATCACCTGCCCGGCGGCGGCCGGGTCGAGGCACGACAGGACGAGGGCGACGGTCCCCGGCTGCTCCCCGTCCACGGCCCGGGCCAGCCGGTCCGGGTCCATCGCGCGGAGGTCGTCGACCGGGTTGGCCGGCGGTTCGGCCGGGGCCGGGCCGGCGACCGGGCGGTACTCCCCGGCCGCCGGGGCCGGGCGCTCGGCGATCCGCTGGAGGTCGAAGAACTGGGCGAGGGCCGCGTCGAGGTCGTCCCCGTCGGGCGGG
>JAQGHQ010000512.1 GCA_028288765.1 Gemmataceae bacterium
CCCGTCGATCGCGATCGGGATCCGCCCGGTCCCCTCACACGCCGCCGCCATCCACCGGCCGAACGCCCGGGCGAACGCGGCCGGGTTCCGCTTGGCGAACACCCGCTCGAACGTGTCCGGGCTCGGGATCCCGTGGTCCAACGGGAGGAACCGCCGGAAGAACGACGTCTTGGACACCCCGTAGGCCGCGATCGCTTCCCAGGTCTCGGCCCCACCGATCACCGCGCAGGTCGCGACGACCGGGATGTTCACCAGCGGGTGCAGCTTGTTGGCCGTCTCCCGCCGGGGGTCGGGCAGGTCGGTAAAGACGGACGCGAGCGGGATCGGCATCGGGAGCCCTCCGTTGCTCCCGTCGGTCTATTCACAACTCGTTGGTCCGGCACGGGTTCGTAGTGCGGTAGCCCTACCCTCCTGGTGGCCGCCCTCCTGACCACCGGTCGGCGGACCGTTGCATGGTGCAGGGACATGGGTAACAGGTAGTGCAGGGACATGGGTGGCGCTTTCGGGCATGGCCCGTCCGCTCAGATCGAAACAGCCCTTTTGTCGCCAGGGCTATCAGCGGCGCCGGGATTGCCTCTTCGGGCATCAACGGGGGCGCCGGACTTGCCGAACCCCGGGGACCGGCCATCCGAACTCGCCGTACCTGCCTGTCTGCCAGGCCCGAGGTCTGGTACACTGTGGGGAACGCTACCCGCCTCAGCCGCCGCGGGCCGCTCACGCCTAGCATTCCCCCGCTGGGACCGGCGATGATCCCGGATCACGTCCCGAGCGGGCTTGGCCCCGACGACCGGGTGGCCATCCTGTCCCGGGGAGGGGAGATCCACGTCCACCCGGCGTCAGACGACCCGTCCGCCGTCCGGGCGGATGCCGAGGGGGAGGGATCGCGGGTCTTGACCACGCACACGAGGGACCAACAGGAGTTCCTCGACTTCGTGGCGTCCCGGGAGCGGGACGGCAGGGATGAGGCGTGACCGCCGTCGGCTCTCTGAACCTGATTGACGGGTTCTCTCACTACCCCGGCTGAGGTTCCTGGTCGGCACCGCACTCCGCCTCCGCACCGACCAGACTATGCTCGGCCTGATCTACCGGTTTTCGGGCCGTTGACTGAACCGAGCGGCACCGTCCGAGAGATGCCGGATGTGCCGCGGTCGGCGGCCGGGAGGGTGCGTCACGTGGATATCGACTTCCACGGCGGGCCGTACGACGGGCTTCGTCTGTCCGAAACCGAGGTCCGGCGATGCACCTGTCCGCTCACGGTTCGCACCGCCCGCGGGGTCCGTCTCTTCTCCCTCCTCCCCCGGCCGGAGGACTGGGAGGACGTATTCGCCGGGGAAATCGGTCCGGCGGAATCCGGGCTGTACCCGTACGAGTTGATCCTGACGCCCGGGAGGGGGTGCGGGGCCGAGTTCCGGGATGCCGCCGAGAACGGGGCGTTCGCCCGGGCGATGGCCGACGGGTGGTCCGAGTGACGGCCGGAAGGCGCCCGACCACCGGGTGGGTGCGGTCATGGTGCCGGCGGAACTCACTCGCCGAAGCCCGGCCGGTAGGATTTCGGCCACCGCGTCCAGTGGACGTTCTGGCCGGCGGCCAGGTCCTCGATGTACATGATGTACGCCCCCGGCGGCAGCGAGTCGGGGAGCCGGTCCAGATCCGCCTGGATGTCCATCGTTTGGACGTCCAGGCCGGAGTGGTGCTGGCCTGACGGCTTCAGGCTGTACCGGACGCGGTAATTCAGGGCCATGGTCGAGACCTCGTTAGGTAATGGATTGTACCACGACCGCCCCGCTGCCGCGCCGACGAACCCGGCCGCCCAGCTGCCCCGGGTTCGGGTCTTCCGGGCGCGGCCGGCGGCCCCGGGTAGTAGGTGTGAAACGAGACGGGATCACGGTCCCTCCCCGAACCCGTCTCACGAGGTGAGCGCGGGTCGATCCGCACGGAGCTCGCCGTCATGCGCCAGTCCGAGATCCGCAAGGTCGCCTTCGTCGGCGACTACCTGCCCCGGAAGTGCGGGATCGCCACCTTCACCCGCGACATGTACGCTTCCGTGGCCGGCCGGTTCCCGGACGCTGAGTGCTTCGTCGTCCCGGTCAACGACCGCCCCGAGGGGTACGACTACCCGCCCGAGGTCCGGTTCGAGATCGACGAGCCGGACCTGGAGAGCTACCGCCGGGCGGCCGACTTCCTGAACTTCGCGAACACCGACGTCGTCTGCCTCCAGCACGAGTACGGGATCTACGGCGGCCCGGCCGGCAGCCACGTCCTCGGCCTGCTGCGGGACCTGCGGATGCCCGTCGTCACGACCTTCCACACCGTCCTGCGCGAGCCGGACGCCGACCAGCGGCGGGTGCTGACGGAGCTGGCAATCCTGTCCGCCCGGGTCGTCGTCATGACCAACCGGGCGCGGACGTTCCTGCGGGAGATCTACGGGGTCCCCGAGGCCAAGATCGACCTGATCGCGCACGGCATCCCCGACACCCCGTTCGTCGACCCGAACGCGTACAAGGACCAGTTCGGGGTCGAGGGCCGGCTGGTGGCGCTGACGTTCGGGCTCCTCTCGCCCAACAAGGGGATCGAGCACATGCTCCGGGCCGTGCCGGAGATCCTCAAGGCGTTCCCCACCTTCGTCTACATCGTCCTGGGGGCGACCCACCCGGACCTGATCCGCGACCAGGGCGAGCGCTACCGGTTGAGCCTCGAGCGGCTGGCCCGGGATCTGGGGATCCGCAAGCACGTGATCTTCTACAACCGGTTCGTCGAGTTGAACGAGCTGACCGAGTTCATCCGGGCGGCGGACGTCTACGTGACCCCGTACCTGAACCCGGCGCAGATCACCTCGGGCACGCTGGCGTACTCGTTCGGGTGCGGCAAGGCGATCGTCTCGACGCCGTACTGGCACGCCGAGGAGCTACTGGCCGACGGCCGCGGGGTGCTCGTCCCGTTCGCCGACCCGCGGGCGATCGCGCGGGAGGTCGGCGGGCTCCTGGGCGACGAGCCGCGGCGGGCCGCGATGTGCGAGCGGGCGTACCGGCTGGGCCGCGAGATGATCTGGGAGCAGTCCGCGAAACGGTACATGGACTCGTTCCAGCGGACCCGCCTCGGCCGCCAGGACCAGCCGTGCAAGCCGCTGGCGGTCCGCACCCTCGCCGAGCAGCAGGCCGAGCTCCCCGACTGGCGGCTCGACCACCTTGTTCGGCTGACCGACGCGACCGGGATGCTCCAGCACGCCACCCACACCATCCCGAACTTCGGGGAGGGGTACTGCACCGACGACAACGCCCGCGCCCTGCTCCTGACGGTCCTCCTCGAAGAGCTGGGCCAGGGGGGGCCGCAGGGCCACCGGCTCGCCACGACCTACGCCGCGTTCCTCCAGGCGGCCTTCGACCGCGGGCGGAGGCGGTTCCGCAACTTCCTGGGGTTCGACCGCCGGTGGCTGGAAGAGGTCGGGTCGGAGGACTCCCACGGGCGGGCCCTCTGGGCCCTCGGTACCTGCGTCGGGCGGTCGCGGCGGCCCGACCTCCCGGCCTGGGCCGCCGCGCACTTCGAACTGGCCCTGCCGGCGGTCCTGGAGACGACCTCCCCCCGGACCTGGGCGTTCGGCCTGCTCGGCATCCGCGAGTACCTCCGCCGCCTCGGCGGCGACCGGCTCGCGGCCCAGGTCCGCGACACGCTGACGGCCCGGCTGCTCGACATCTACGACCGGACGACCACGCCGGAGTGGCCGTGGTTCGAAGAGATCCTCAGCTACGACATCGCCCGGCTGCCGCAGGCCCTGATCGCCAGCGGGCACGAAAGCGGCAACGCCCGCGCGCTGGAAGTCGGGTTGCAAACCCTGGGCTGGCTGGTGAAGATTCAGACTGCACCCCAGGAGCACTTCCGGGCGGTCGGCTCGAACGGGTTCTACCGCAAGGGGCTCGAGCGGGCCCGGTTCGACCAGCAGCCGGTCGAGGCCAACGCGACGGTTTCCGCCTGCCTGGAGGCGTACCGGGTCACCCAGGATCCCGTCTGGATGAACGAGGCCCGCTCCGCCTTCGAGTGGTTCCTCGGCCGCAACGACCTGGGCCAGGAGTTGTACGACCCGGCCACCGGGGGCTGCTGCGACGGCCTCCAGGAGGACCGGATCAACCAGAACCAGGGCGCCGAATCGACCCTCGCCTTTCTCCTCTCCCTCGCCGAGATGAATTTGCTGGAAAGTTCACTGGCGGCATTCCACCCGGCGCGGTAGTTTCCCCCCCACGCCCACGGACGGGCGCCACCCCGTAACGAAGTCAGAAGATCCCCCACATGGACGTCAAGCGCACCGGGATCGTCATCAAGCCGACCAACTCCCGCGTCGTCATCCGGCCGTTCGAGGTGGCGAGCGAGTCCCGGGTCGAGAAGATCATCGCCCGCGTCGCGTCCCTCCCCGAGCGGGAGGTCGAGTGCCTGTTGGAACAGGTGATGCAGGAGTTCCGCGAGCGGCACCAGCGGACCCGCGAGTTCTTCCTGCACCGGTTCGACCAGGTCCGCAAGCACCTGCTGACCGACCAGCCGGTCGGCGAGAACCGGCGGCTGCTGATCGGTGCGTACTTCACCCAGGAGTACGCGCTGGAGTCGGCCGCCCTGTTCAACCCGTCGATGGTCTGGCACCCCGACCAGTCCGGCCTGCCCGCCGGGTCGCGCCGGTTCGTCCTCAGCCTGCGGGCGACCGGCGAGGGGCACATCTCATCGATCACCTTCCGCTCCGGCGTGATCGACGCCGGGGGCCGGATCCGCATGGACGAGCCGACCCGGTTCGTCCAGGCCCCGGAGCTGGTCCCTAACGCCCTGTACGAGAAGACCCTCTTCCACCGCAAATTGATCGAACTCGGGATCAACGGCCCGCTGACCGACCAGGTGATGGCAACCCTGGGCGACCACTTCACGCTCGACGACCTGGACCGCACGCTCAAGAGCGTCCTGAAGCACAACCGGGCCCGTCAGCGCGAGTTCGAACCCGTCGCCCACACCATGCTCGTGCTGGCCAAGTCCAACTACGAGATCCGCTTCGGCCCCGAGTTGAACGTCTCGGAACGGATCATCTTCCCGTCGTCGCCCACGGAGACCAACGGGATCGAGGACGCCCGGTTCGTCCGGTTCACCGACGCCAACGGCCGGGTTTGCTACTACGCCACCTACACCGCCTACGACGGCCGAGTGACCCTGCCGCAGATGCTCGAGACCGAGGACTTCCTCCACTTCAAAGTGAGCACCCTGAACGGGCCGGAGGTTCGGAACAAGGGGTTCGCCCTGTTCCCCCGGATGGTCAACGGGCAGTACGCGATGCTGTCGCGCCAGGACAACGAGAACATCTACCTGATGTACTCCGACCTGCCCCACTTCTGGTACACCAAGGAGCTGATCGCCCGGCCGACGTACCCCTGGGAGTTTGTCCAGCTGGGCAACTGCGGGTCGCCGATCGAGACGGAGGCCGGGTGGCTGGTGCTGACGCACGGGGTCGGGCCGATGCGCAAGTACGCCATGGGCGCGTTCCTGCTCGACCTCGACAACCCCGCGCGGGTAATCGGGCGGCTGGCGACGCCCCTGCTGGAGCCGAACGCGAACGAGCGGGAAGGGTACGTGCCGAACGTCGTCTACAGCTGCGGGGCGGTCGTACACGGCCGCGAGCTGGTCATCCCGTACGCGATGTCGGACTACGCGAGCACCTTCGCCACCGTCCCGCTCGACGACGTGCTGGGAGCGTTGACGCGGGTGTGAGGTCGTCAGTCCGGGGCAGTCATCGCGGCGAGCAACTCCCGCAACGAGAACTCGGCGACGGCGGTGAATGCGTCGGCCGCCCCGTAGTAGACGAGTACCGTTGCCCCGTCCCGCACCACCCCCGGTCGGGAAGACCACATTCGGCACGAAGCCGGCGACCTCAAACTCGGCCTCCAGGTGGAAGAAGGGCTCGGGTGGCGGCTTCAGGAAGCGGTGGGCTTTTCCAGCACACCGCGCCAGAACGCCGGGACCGCCTCCCACGCGGCCCGATAGGTCGCCTCCAACGGCACCGAAATGTACACGTCCTCCGTCAAAAACAGCGGCATGTCCTTCAGCGCGGCGCCCACGGCCGTGGCCTCGACGAACGACTCGGGACAGGGGCCGCCGATGTAGGCGGCCAGCGTCAGCGGTTGGTCCAGGGGGAGAGCGAACTCGTTGTCGATGAACTGGTCCCAGATCGCCCGGTGAAGGCCCTGCGGGTCGCGCGGCCCCGGCGGGAACAGGTCCACGATCAGCAGGTGGATTCCCGCCCGCAGCACCTCCACCGCCTTCTCCACGAACGCCCGCAGCCCGTGCCGGTTGTTCTTGTTGCCCGGCGAGACGATCTCGATCATGGCCACCACCCGATGATTGCTGGTGTGGCGGATGGTGAGGGCCTTGGCCTTTGCGGCGTACAGGTCCGGCTCGGCCCGGGCGCGGAACTGCACCGCGGGAGGGGCAGAGGCCAGGGCGATCCCTCCCTTCGGATCACCCGGGGAGGGGACCCCATTCGTGGGTTGCTCCAGGGTGATGACGTCCGGCCCCAGGCCGCCGGCGATCTGCTCGGCCAGCGCGTAATAGTCCGGCGGCAAGAGGCCGCCGTTCAGCGCGTCGCTCATCGCCGAAATCCAGCGGTGGTGAAAGTGGTGAAAGATCCCCGCGTCAACGCGCGTCCAGTCATGAACCGGCATGGGAGCCCCCTGATTCACCAGGTCGAGGGTACAACCACCGCTCATTCTACCGGGAAGATGGTGTCAGTCCGGGGCGGTCATCTCGTCGAGCAGTTGCCGCAACGAGAACTCGGCGACGGCGGTGAATGCATCGGCCGCCCCGTAGTAGACGAGTACCGTTTCCCCGTCCCGCACCACCCCGGTCGGGAAGACCACGCCAGGGACGAAGCCGGCGACCTCAAACTCGGCCTCGGGCCGCATGAACGGCTCCGCGGTCCACCTCAACACCCGGGCCGGGTCCTCGGCGTCGAGAAGCAGCGCCCCCGCCGTGTACTTGCCGACCTCACCCGGCCGGGTCGGGTGGCGATTCCCGTGGTAGATCTCCAGCCAGCCGTCGGGGACGCGGATCGGCGGTGTCCCGGCCCCCACCCTACCCGATTGCCACTCGCCGCCCGAGACAGCCAGAGGGGCATGGGCGCCCCAGTGGATCAGGTCCGGCGACCGCGCGACCCACATCTCCGGCCGGGTGAACGGTGTCCCGCACACGGGCCGGTGTATCGCCGCGTAGGTCCCGCCGATCGCCTCCGGGAACAGGACCACGTCCTTGTTCTCCGGGCAGAACACCACCCCGTGCCGCGCGAACGTGCGGAAGTCGGCCGTACTCGCCAGGGCCGACGCCGGGCCGTGCCGCGACACGGCCACGTAGGAGAAGTAGAACCGGCCGTTCAGGGGAGTGATCCGCGGGTCCTCCACTCCGAACTCCTCCACCTCCCCGTGTGGGCGGAATGTGACCTCCGTGATCTCCCGGACCGCCCTCCCGTCCCCGCAGCGGACGACCCTCAAATGTGAGGTGAAGGTGAGCCGGACCAGCCCGTCGGCCTTCCTCCGAACGACGCGCGGATCGACCGGGTCCAGCTCCCCATCGGGAACCCAATCGACCGTCAACCCGTCTGTCGGGTCCCACCGCGGTAGGCCGGTGAAGCCCGGTCGCCGCTCCCGGGGTCGCTCGGCCACCCGGACCAGGAGGACGACCTCGTCCCCCACCCGGACCGCCCCGGGGTTGAACACGCCGACGACCTCGAAATCGTCGCGGGACGCGGGTACGTCCTCGGGCCTCAGCAGGAGCCGGGTGGCGAGCCGTCGGATCGTCATCGGTCCGCCCCCGGCCGGTGAGCCAGAGCGTCGGCCGCGCAGGCCGTCGCGAGGGAATCCCGGCCGTTGGCCTCGGTCACGACCCGCCGGTGAGTGCGGTTCCGGATCCAGGCGACCTGGTCCCCCATCATGGCCCGGAGCAGCTGGCCGTAGAGCGGCGACTTCGCCTGGCCGTCCCCGAAGGAGAGATCGATGACCTGGTAGGCGTCGATCATCTTGCCCCGGCCCCGACAGGCGCGGTCGGCGCCGCCGTAGGAGACCGCCACGTCGAGCCGGGCGCCAGGAAACAGGTCGCACAGGTCCCGGGTCTGTCGCTCGTCCACCACCGCGTGAATCCGGGCCCGGGTCGGCACCCAGTCGGAGAGCGTCACGTCCCCCCGCTCGAACACGAGTCGGAGTTCCTGTCGGTCCATCCGCCCGGCCTGGTGGAACCCGTGGTAGAAGTTGACCAGGGCCGTATCGCCGTAGCGGACCGTGGCATGAACATGCTCTTCGATCGAGGTCCCCGGCCGGACCCCGACTTGGGCCGCCTCGACCCGGCCCGGTCCGAGCCACCCGGCGAACAGGTCGAAGAAGTGGACGCCGTGTTCGATGAAGATCCCGCCGCTCTTGCCGCGGTCCCAGAACCAGTGCCCGGCCGGGAGGTTCTCGTCGGAGGCGTAGTTCTCAAAGGACCCGTGGAGCACCTCACCCAGAACCCGGGCCTCGACGAGCCGGCGCACGGCGTCGAACAACGGGTTGTACCGCTGCATGAGGTTGGCGACGAGCAGCCGGTCCCGCCGGCGGGCGACGGCGACCAGTTCGTCGGCCTGGGGGACGGTCAGGGCCAGCGGCTTCTCGACGATTACGTGCTTGCCGGCCTCCAGGGCGGCCATCGCCTGCGGGTAGTGGAGGAACGGCGGGGTGGCGATGTAAACCACATCGACGTCGTCCCGCCGGAGCAGGTCTCCGGTGTCGTCGACGTTCTCGACCCCGAACCGGGCGGCGGCGGCCAGCGCGGCGGGCCGGTGGGTGCCGGCCATGCCGACGAGCCTGACGCCGGGCACCTGGGTGAAGTGTTGGAGCGCGAATAGCCCGAACCCGCCGCAGCCGGCCACGCCCAACCGCACGAGGCTGTCGTCCATGTCTGCCGATCTTGTGAAAGAGAGGGCGGGCGAGAACACCCGTTCGAGACATCGCCGGTAAGAGCGAACCGCCGGCTGTATCTTCGACCCGCGCCCGTCGCTCCGGGCGCACTCGGGTGCGACTCAGGAAACACCAAGGCCCGGCAAATCGAGCCGGGGATGGTCAGTTATACTCCCCACGTCACGAGTGGGATGTCGTTCTATTCGGCCGGAGAAGACTTTGACACTTCTCACTCGACGCGACACCTCCGGCTTTCCTATCCGTCGGCGGTCGGTCCCGCGATCCATGCGGGAGCACCCTCTCCGGCGCTCCGCCCGATCGGGAGCGGACAATGTGATCGCCGGTAATCGCCGGTGCGTGCTCCAGGCAACAGCCGCCCGCCGGCGAAGGCGGCGAGGAGGTCGTTCCGCCGCCCGATCGACGTCCGTCAGGCGGGACCGCTTCACGGGTCGCCCCCACCCGGGTGAGCCGGCTCCGCCCCGGCGCCGCGCCGGAGCACTGGTCATCTTATCCGAACGCACTCGGAATCGCAATGCATTTTCCGGGCGGTCCCGACAGCCGACCCGGCCCGCGGCCCGTCCATGTGTCCGGCCGTCGGCTCGCGTCCTCAACCCCGGGACGCGAAGAAGACCACGACCGATAGCGGGGGCGAAAATGTTCGCGGCCATGACCCTGTTGACCTTACCCGGGCTCGCCCGCGGGCGGTCGTGGTCCGGGCGCGGGCGGTTGACCGGGGCGGGCGTGCGGAACTGTAGCCGTGGTGTGAGCCGTTGTCGCGTTCAGCAAGAAGTATCAGACTTTTTGACAGGATAACAGGATGGACGACCTGAATTCTGAATCGAGTTTATCCTGTCAAAAGTCGGATTGTCTCGTACCCCCGCACGGCGTCGGACCTAGGAGTCGGACCCGGCGGTGTCGACCGGGGGCGGCTACTCGGCCAGGAGATCGACCAGTTGCTTGAGGTGGTGGATCCCCCCGACCTCACGGGCCAGGACCTTCACCCGGAGGACGAGTTCGACCGGGTTCTTGGCGCCGCTCTGCCGGGACGACTCGGCCACCCGGTCCCGCTTCGCCTTCCGGTTCGCCTGCTTCTCCTTGCTCCGGACGTAGTAGACCATGGTCGGGGCCACCCTGACTCCCTTATCGGCGAGCTGCGCGATGATCTCCTTGGAGGTGGCCTTGGGGTTCTGCGCGAGAACCCCGCGGACGGCCTCGGACTTGTTGACCGGCGGCCCATTCCCCGCGCCGGGGTCGGTCTTCGTCTTAGCCATGTTTTCCCTCCGGTGAGTGCTCGGGCGAGATGACAGAACCTCTAAGGTCTTAGAGATATGGGCTAAGACCTTGGTCGTCTACCCGGCGGTCTGAGTCCCGCCTGAGTCGTACCACGCGCCGGCGGGGCCGGCCGTAACAACCCGGGTGCGGTGCGGGTCGGCTAAGGGCACAGGTCTTGGCCCGCGGCCACCCGCCGTCCCCGTCGGACGGACCGGTTCGGGTGGTCGGCGGGGTCGGTCGTTGATACAATTACAGGGTGCTCTCCATTCCTGGTGCCTCCCACCTCCACCAGCACCCACTCCTGGACGTGGCCGACATCAAGCGTGCGGAGCGGGTGTCCAGAACCCCGCGAGCGCCGAGATGTCCGCCCACGGGCCCGCCCGGCATCTCTCCGTGCCACTCATCACCCCACGGGACCTACCCATGGCCAGTCGGACTCTGAGCCGCCGCGCGATGCGCGAGCAGCACGACCACGCCGAGCAGCACGACCAGGAGGCGTCCGAGATCGATGACGATTCTCCGGAGCCGGAAGTCAAGATCAAGAAGACCCGTGCCCGGAAGGTGGCCGCGGCGAAACCGGACGGCGAAAAGCCCCCTGCCAAGCCGCGGGCCCGGAAGAAGACGGTGAAGGCGCCGCCCCGACTGTACGCCCGGTGGGCGGTGTGCGACGGCGGGCTGAAGAGGGTGGCCGTGTTCGAGTACAAGGACCGAGCCGGGGCCGATGCCAAATTGGCCCAGTTGCGGGAGCAGAAAAAGGGGACGTTCGTCCTCCAACTTGTGAAGGACCCGGACGCCCCGGCGGCGGTCGTGGAACCCGTCCTGGCGGTCTGATCAGGCCGGTCCGGCGGCGAGGGCGATCGGCCCGGAGGCCTAGCCGATCGCCCTCGCCGGGCTGGGTTGATCGCTGCCTTATTCCCGTCCGGCGCGATCAAGGGCCGCCACGCCGGCCCGGAGGGGACCTGGCATTCCGGCTACGGGGAGATCTCGATTCCCTCCGCCACTTCGACGGGCCCGGTTCCCGACCCGCTGCCTTCCCGGCCGAGTCACGTCCCGTCGAAGTCGGGAGCCTGTGCGGAAGGAACCGACACGGCCTACCCGACGCGATCATCGCGTCAGCGCCGTCGCCCCGCACCGGGTGTGCGGACGCAAAGAAGAAAGAAACGACCGGGGTGATTCCCAGGCGTTTGTCAGTTTTACTTCCGATCGATTGTGATAAGATTATGTTTTCGCCCCGCGCCCGGCCGAGGGAGAGGAGATCCATGAGGCGGACGAACCGATTCGAGACCTGGGTCGTGTACCGAATGACCCTCCGCGGGGTGGCGTCCCCGGTAAACGCCGTGTGCGAACAGGGCGAGTGGGACGCAATGGAGGCGGCCCGGCCCGGCCACCACGTCCTCGTCCGGGCAGGAATCACCAGCGAGGGCGAGGCCGAGCGGCTGGCCCGGGGCACGTCGGGCGACCCGATTCCCCGGTCCCAGCGGTCGGCAACGGGGGTTCCGGGCCAGGCCCGCGATGTTCCGGTCGGCACTTCCGCCGAGGGGATTTCCACCCCGCGATGATCCCCGCCGCGGGGCGGATCCCACGACCCGACCCCTCAAATTGCGGTAAGCTCATCCCGAGGACGAGCGGCGGGCCGATTGAACCCGCGGGCGAGTGCGGCCCCGGCTGCGCATCCCGCGGGGGCGAGGGCATCGCTCGTATGCGGCGGTGTGGAGAGCCGGCGTCCGACCCACTTCTCGTGCACGTCTTGGATCACGCGGGCGGTTGAGCCGGCGACGGGTGGGCCGCCGGTAGCCGGACCTTCCAGGCCAGGCCGACGAGGGCGAGCAGCTGGATGACGTAGTAGCTGACGTCGATCTGCCACCACCGCAGGCCGTGCCGGGCCGAGGTCGGGAACGCATGGTGGTTGTTGTGCCACCCCTCACCCAGCGCCAGAACCCCGAACAGGATGTTGTTCCGGCTGTGGTCCTTCTCCGGGTACGGCCGGGACCCCCACAGGTGGCAGACCGAGTTCACGCTCCAGGTCACGTGGTGGACCAGGAATACCCGCACCAGCCCGCCCCAGAGGAGCCCGAGCAGGGCCCCGCCCCAGGTCCCGGTCAGCACCCCGCCGAGGGCGGCCGGGGCCGCGAGCCCGAGGACGATCCAGACCGGGAACAGGGCACTCGCGACCCGCACCGAGGCGAGCTTTCGGAGGTCCGCCACGTACCGGTCGAGCCCGGTCGCGTCCGGCCGGAACGCCCAGCCCAGGTGCGCGTGCCAGAACCCGCGGACCAGCCCGACGAGCCCGCGACCGTGGTGGTGGGGGGAGTGCGGGTCGGCCGGGGTGTCGCTGTGCTGGTGGTGCCGGCGGTGCTGGGCCACCCACCGCAGGACCGACCCCTGGACGGCCATCGACCCGAGGGCCGCGAGCACGAACCGGACGGCCGCGTTCGTCTCGAAGCTCTTGTGGGTGAACAGCCGGTGGAACCCGACCGTGATCCCCAGGGCGGACAGGGTGTACATGCCGAGGAGCAGGCCGAGGTCGACCCACCCGAACCCCCACCCCCAGACGGAGGCGACGGCGACGGCGAACCCGGCGAGCGGGAGGACGACGGCGACCAGGGTGCCGACCAGGGTGGCCGCCGAGAATGGCTCCAGGGCCGGTTCGGTAGGGGCCCGTGGGGATGAGCTAGACATGACACGATCCGTTCGGAGGTTTGGTCAGGGAACTTGGTAGGACCGAAGACGGTCCTGAATTCAGTTAGAGGGAGCTGGATGCATGTCCGGTGCCGGAATCCCCGGCGGGCCGGGCAGCCGGGACAGCACGTAAGCCAGGTGCAAGGACAGGACGGCGGCCAAGAAGCACCACACGGACGCGAAGGCGTACTCGAACAGGGCGTAGGCGGCAACCGCCGAGAGGGCGACCGCGGCCCCCAGCGGGCACAGGCGGCGGTCCCGGGACGCGAGCAGCGGGCCGGCCACCGACACCAAGTACAGGGCCGGCCAGACCCACGACCCGGCCCACCGGGTCGCCGGCACAGCCGAGAAGTCGTACCGGATCGAGTGGCCGACGGCGACGGGGTCCAGCCCGCGGCCGCCGTCCGCCGCGACCGGCAGGTAGCAGACGACCCCGAACAGCACGCCGACCCCGGCGAGGGCGACGAGTACCCGCCGCTTCCTCCCCCCGGGCTCGACGGCCGCCAGCGAGAGGGGGACCCAAACCGGCCAGAAGGCGAGGGCGAAGAACAGATACCTCAGGGACGCCACCCGGGCCATCTCCGGGTTCCCCCGCCCGAGCCCGACCCAGACCTGGGCCTCGCACAGCTGCTGGAGGCCGAACAGCACGGGCACAACGGCGAGCGGGAAGTATCTCCGGTCCTTCCGCCAGGCCGCCTCGACGCAGTACGCCCCGGTCGGGAGGAGGGCGATCGCCACCCCCAGACTGGCTTCCGCAGAAAAACACATGCGGCTCCTTTACGGGGGCGATCGACGGGATCCGGCGGTAGACCATCCGGATCGCGATCCCGTTCCGTCGCATGGCGTCCATCCTGTCGAGCGTGCCGCCCGGCCCGAAACTCGGGCCGTCGAGGGCGCAATTAATTGTATAGTTGGAAATATCTTAGAGATTTTTATTTAGTATTTATCAGGAATAAGTGCGGCCGGGCTACGGCAACCGTCCTGTGCCGCGGAGACCGGGGAGCGGTAAGCTGGGGCTGACGTCAGACGGTCGCCCGCGAGAGACATGCTGTGGGGCACGACGAGCGACCCCGACCGCGCGGGAGGGGCTCGGGAATGAGTCTCCGAAACCGACGAAATGCCCCGGTCACGTTTCTTCGTGCCGGGGCCTCATGAGTTTAACGATCCAGGGCGGTTAGTAACGACGGCCGCCGCCGCCGCCGCCGCCGTAGCCCCCCTCCGTCCGGGGGCGGGCCTCCTTCGGCTTGGCCTCGTTCACGGTCAGGGCACGGCCGTCGACCATCTGCCCGTTCATCCCGGCGATGGCCGCCTCGGCCTCCCGGTCGGAGGACATCTCGACGAACCCGAACCCCTTCGACCGGCCGGTGTCCCGGTCGGAGATCAGCTGGGCCGACTGGACGCTCCCGTAGGGAGCAAACATGTCCTGGAGCTGGCCCTGGGTCACGTCGAACGACAGGTTCCCGACGTACAACTTCTTACTCACGGTCTCTCACCTTGTGGACCCGGAGGCCCGGAACGGCCCGCGGCCGGGATGGCCACGAACCAGACAGGAGCGGACGAACTCAGCACCTCTGGAGGGCGACGGCTGCGGTGCCCCGACACGGGGGTAGCAGCCGGGCCACCGGTGGGCCGGTCCTCTGCGGCAGTAACGGCTTGACTGTCTTGGAATGCAGTGAGATGGTGACTCAGAGCAAAAAACCCAAGAGCGGTCAAATCGGACGGGCAGCAAAGCAGGGCGTCAACTCCTGACGGGCGGGTTAACCGCCAAGAACGAGTATACGCTGTTCCCGCCCCGGCGCGAAGACCAATCCGGGATTTGGTGTCGAATCTGCCGAATCTGTCGAATCCCCGTCCACGACTACCGCCCGGGCGGGGGACGAGACAATCCGAATTTGACAGGATAACAGGATCGACCGGTTTAGAATCCATCTCGTCCATTCTCTTATCATGTCAAAACTCTTTTGTCCGAGAGATCTATTGACGTGTCATTCGTAAATTTACCATAAGACGAGCGGCAGGTGACCCCCCGGCCGGCCCGTTCTCGTAAGTCAGTTTTCACCCGCGCTCGCGTAACACAAGGGAGAAGAGAAAAACCGGGCCGCGGGAGTATCCCGCGGCCCGCTGTGCCGACGTCGACCGCGGGAGGGCCGCCCGCGGGCGGCGGCCTTACTTCGACTTCTTCAGCACGTCGACCTTCCCGTCCTTGTCCTTCAGCTCCAGGGCGTCGTCGGTCAACTTCTGGATGGTCACCGTCTCCTCGAGCGTCTGGTCCGCGACCTTGAGCTTGACCGTCAGCTTTTCCTTCTCGACCTTGAAGGTCCCCTCGATCTTGACGTCTTCCTTCTCCTTGATCAGCACACTGAGCTTGCCGTCCTTGGAGAACTCGATCGTGCTGCCGGCGGGGATGTCCGACCCGGACTTGGAGACTTCCCACTTCCCGACGATCTTCTTGGCGTTGTCGTCGGCTTCCGGGGCCGGGGCCGCCCCGGCCAGTCCGACCATGACGACTGCCGTGACAACGGCGAACACCCGCTTCATCCTTAAACCCTCCGGTCGCTCCCCGGCCCGCGGCCGTACCCTGGCCGACACGGGTGTCCGGGTCGGGGTGATGGTAAAGGGGGGCGTTCGCCGGAGCGAGATGGAAGCCCGTTCATGCGGGAGCGGTGTCGGACTTCGGGCCCGGGTGGGCGAGCATCTCCCGGACGGCGGTCGCGATGTCCGCGACCGCGGCCAGGCCGCCGACCCCCACGTCCCCGCACGCCAGCTCCTTCTCGACCGGCGGGACGACCCGCAACATCTTGCTCCGGTCGTTGATCTGGGCGACGAGCTGGGCCTCGTCGAGGTGGCCGGGGAGGTGGCCCGCCCCGGCGTCCGCGGCGATCGTCCTCAGGTGCCGGCGGGTGAACGGGTTCCGCCACATGAGCGTGTTCATCGCCGGGGCCAGGACCACCGGCTTCCCGGTGTCCCACGCCCGCCACACACATGTGAGACAGTTGTCGCAGAGACCGACGGCCAGCTTGGCCAGGGTGTTCGCGTCGAGCGGGGCGATCACGAAGATGTCGGCCCACCGGCGGAGCTCGATGTGGAGCACCAGCCCGCCCCGGTCGTACCGCCCGCCCGTGCCGCGGCCAGGCCACTCGTCCTCGTCCAGAATGACGAAGTCGGGATTGCGCGAAGAACCTAACCCCCCAGCCCCCTCCCCTAAGAAGGAAGGGGGAGCAAGAACCGAACCGTCTTGCTCCCTCCGTCCCACGGCCGCCGGGTCGAAGAAGTACGTCGCGGCGTCCGTGGCGACGATCTTGACCGCGTGGCCGTCCCCGGTCAGCGACTCGAACAGGGCCGGGATTCGGACCGCGGCCACGCTCCCGGTGGCACCGACGAGGACGTTAGCCATTCGCCGCCCGCTTCTGGTACAGGTGTTCGACGGCCAGCACTACCCGGTCCGGCAGTTCCCGGCGGGGGACCCGGTCGTACCGGTCCCCGAGCGGGCCGAGGTACGCCCAGTGCTTCGCCCCGTCGAGCGTGTTCGCGACCATCAGGTCCGCCGCCGACTGCCCCCGCGACGCCTCCGCCACCTCCACCAGTTCTTCTTCCCCGAGCCCGACTTCGAGCTTGAACTTGACCAGGATGCCCGCGAACCCCCACGGGCTGCGGAACCGGTCGATCAGCTTCGGGGCCCGGACCAGCCGGACCCACAGCTCCGGCTCCGAGCTCTTGATCTTCCCGGCCGTCTGCTCGGTCAGCGCGGGGACACCGTTCCGGCCTTCCCATTCGTTCGTCCGCGCGTTGTAGTACGTCCCCGGGTCGGGGGTGTACGTCCCGGCCGGGAGGTAGTCGCTGACGGCCGCCGAGTGGCACACGGCGTCGTACCCGGTACCCCGGAGCTGGGTCTGGAGGAGGGTCGCGAGATCGTCGAACGTGCGGTACGTCTGCACGGTGAACCGTTCCCCCGGGTCGCGGTGGTTCACCCCGTATTCGAGGAGGGCCTCCGGGTGCGAGGTCACGAGGGTGACGGTGTGCCCCCGGCCCCAGGCGGTGCGGGCGATCGCGGCCCCGGTCCGGCCGCTGAAGACGTTCGTGATGCAGCGGACCCGGTCGATCAGCGACAGCGTGTTCCCGGCGGTGATCAGGAGGTTCATCGGGAAGAACTCCGCGGTCCGGCGGCCGGGAAAGGCGAGTCAGGTCGTCCGGCCGAAGTACACCTCGGTGTCATACTGGAACCGCACCCGGTCCGCTTCCTGGTGTCGGGCGAATACCTGTTCGAGGTCGGCGAGCATCGGGGCGTGGTCCGGGTGCCCCGCCGCCGGGACGTAGGACGACGACAGGAGACGACCCTTCAGTCCCGCCAGGTCGAACCGCTGCTCGTTCGGGAGGACGCGGCGGGCGTACCCGCGGCCGAAGACCGCCCCGACCTCGGCCGGGCCGAGGGTGTCGTGCCGGACCTCCCGGTAATCCGTCCCGTACCGGCGCAGCAGGTCTTCGTAGGCGACCAGGAACGGGGTGTCGGTCCGCCGGGTGTTCCACATCAGGACGACCCACCCTCCGGGCCGCAGGATGCGGGTAAACTCAATCCGGGCGCGGTCCCGGTCGAACCAGTGGAACGCCTGCCCGGCGACCACGTAATCGACGCTCCGGTCCGGCAGGGTGGTCGCCTCGGCCGACCCGGCGATGCTCTGGAACCCTTTGAACCCCGCGAGCAGACGTTCGGCCGCGGCCCGCATTTCCGGGTTCGGCTCGACGCCGCGGACCGGGTTCCCGTTCCGGAGGAACAGGGCGGACGAGATCCCGGTCCCCGAGCCCACGTCCGCCACTCGGGCCGCGGGGGTCAGACCGGTTTCGGCCCGGAGGATGTCGAGTACCTCGTCCGGATATCCCGGGCGGGACCGGACGTAGTCCTCGACCCGGTCCGAGAACCGCCCGGTCGGGTTCGTGTCGCTTTGTCGTCCCGGCGGGCGGCCGATGATGTCATCGTTCACGGGCAGGAAATCCCTCCCGGCGTATCACCCGTCAGTTGGTGTCGGTCACCGGCAGTTCGAGCGCGTACGCGGTGCCGTCGGCGTTGGCGGTCACCACCGTCTTCCCGTCCGGGCTGTACGCGGCCCCGTTCACCCCGACCGGCAGTTTCCACGACCGGATTTCCTTCAACTGTTTGAGGTCGTCGAGCGCCCACACCTTCACCTCCCGGTCCGCCCCGAGGGTGACGAACGTATCGCCCTTCGGCGAGACGAGGAGCCCGCGGGTACCGCCCTGGTGGGCCGGGGCCGACACGAGCGTCTCCCGCTTCGCCACGTCCGCCACCTTGACGAGCCCGTTCTGGTCGATCGCCACCAGGTACTTTTTATCCGGGGTCAGGCCGAGGTCGCCGACCGGGTTGGCGAACACCGGCCAGTCGGCCTTGACCCGCTCCTTCTTCTCCAGGTCGTAGACCCGGACCACCCCCTGCTCGTCCCCGGCGACCGCCCAGGTCAGGTCGGCGGAGAAGGTCGCGGCCTTGATCTTGCGGCCCTTGTCCATCACGGACGTTAACACCTTCCCGTCCCGGTCGTGTACCTCGTAGGTGCTGGTGTCAGAGTCGCTGCCGACCACCGGCCGGGCCGCCCACGCGGCCACCCGCGCCCCGTCCGCCGTCCCGGCCACGGTGTACACCTTACCGGTCTGTTCGGTATGCTGGAGCCGCGGCGGCTTCGTCCGCCAGAAGTGCAGGCGGCCGGTGTCGCCGATCGAAGAGCTCCCGCCCATCACCACCCCGTCGGGCCCGAGGAAGGTGACCGCGAACGGGGTGTCGGAGTTCCCGATCAGGGTGGCGAGTTCCCGCCCGGAGGCGAGGTCCCAGAGCTTGATCGTCTCATCGGCCGACGCGGTCGCGACGGTCTTCCCGTCCGGGCTCACGGCCACGGCGTTCGCGGCGAGCAGGTGCCCGGCCGGGCCGGACCCCTCCTGCGGGGCGAGCTCGAAGACGCGGACCGTCTTGTCCGCCCCGGCCGACACGAGCAGCCGGCCGTCCGGCCCGAACGCGACCGCCGTCGCCCACTCGGCGTGCCCGCGGAGCCCGCGGACCTCGGCCTTCGTCTGCACGTCCCACACCCGCACCACGGCGTCGGCCCCGGCGGACGCGACGGCCCGCCCGTCGGGCGAGAACGCGACCGCCGAGAGGGGGGAGAACCCGGACGAGCTCCCCGGCCTGGCCAGCCCCTCGAACCGGTGGAGCGACTGGGGCTTCCCGGTCTCGCCGAGCGTCCAGATCCGCAGGACGCCGTCCCCGCCGGCCGTCGCGAGCTTGCCGCCGTCCGGGCTGTACGCGACGGCCGCCACCCCGGCGACGTGGGCGGGCTGGGCGGACACTTCCTTCGGGCCCGCCCCGGCCGAGACGTCGAGCACGACCAGCGTCCCGTCGGCGGTGCCGGCGGCGACCTGCTTCCCCCCCGGCCGGACCGCCACCCCGCACACGGCCGTCTTCCCCGTCCACGCCCAGAGCGGTTTCCCGGCCTCAGGGTCCCAGCCCCGGACGGTCCGGTCGGCCGCCCCGGACACGACGACCTTCCCGTCCGGGCTCACGGCCGCGGCCAGGACCGCGGACTCGTGCCCGGGCAGCTCCCGCACCACCTTCTTGGCCGAGACGTCCCAGACCCGCACCACCCGGTCCCCCCCGGCGGAGACGAGCCGGTTGTTGTCGGGGAAGAACGCGAGCGAGGTGACCGGGGCGGTGTGCCCGGTCAGGGTCGCTTCGAGCTTCCCGGACTCGGGGTCGTAGACGCGGATGGTCTTGTCGCCCCCGGCGGCGGCGGCCCGCTTGCCGTCCGCCGAGACCGCGACCGCCCACACCGGCTCGGTCGCGTCGACGATGGCCCGGTGGTCGTCGGCCGCGGTCAGGTCCCAGAGCCGGATCGCCCCGTCCTTACTGGCCGACGCGACCTGCCGGCCGTCGCCCCGGACGGCGACCGCGAGGACCCGCTCGACGTGCCCCTGGAAGGACCGGACCTGTTTGCCGGAGGTGACCTCCCACACCCGGACGGTCCGGTCTTCCCCGCCGGTGACGAGGCTCTTCCCGTCGGCCGTGACGGCGAGGTCGGTGACCCCCCCGGCGTGGCCGGAAAATTCTCGCAACCGGGTGGCGGTGTTCCCGGCGTTCGTCCCGTCCGGGTTCGGGCCGGCGGTCAGCCGGGCCTTGGCGTCGCGGCCGCACGTGAAGATCGCCCCGCCGTCGGCGGTGAACGCGACCCCGTAGCACTCCCCGTTGTTGTCGACCACACCCGTGGACATGGGCATGGCGGTCGCGGCCCCGGGGGCGTACACGGCGGCGTTCCCGCCGCTGTCGGCCACCCCGATCAGCTTCCCGTTCGGGCTATACGCGACCTTCTCGATCCGGGCGTTCCGGGTCTGGGCGGTGAACGTGGTCTTGCCCGACTCGACGTCGTACACCCGCAGGATGCCGTCGTCCCCGCCGACCGCGACGGTCTTCCCGTCCGGGCTGAACCCGACGCACTTCAACGGCTGGTCCGGCTTCTCGACCTTCGCCAGGACCTTGACCTGCTTGCCGGTCTCCGGGTCCCACAGGTGGACCTGGGCCCCGCCGACCGAGGCGGCCAGTTTCCCCTTCGGCTGGAACGCGACCCCGCCGACGGCGAGCACGTTGGTGGTCCCCTTGGTCGGGTCGTCGGGCTGCTCGGCGTGCCCCCGGTAGGTCACGAGTTCCCGCCCGTTCCCGAGGTCCCACACCTTGACGGTGCCGTCGCCGGAGGCGGAGGCGAGGCGGGTGCCGTCCGGGCTGTAGGCGGCGGCGTAGACCGGGCCGGCGTGCCGCATCCGGCTCTCGCCGAACACCCGGACGACGTGGGCGGGGAGGTTGGCCGGGAGGTACGGGACCTGCCAGCGGGCGTCGCGGTAGTACCGGGCGGCGGAGCGGGGGTTGTTGGTCGCGAGCGCGGCCGCGGCCCGCCGGGCGAGATCGTCGGCCCTGACCAGCGACTCGGCCGGATACCTGGCCTTGACGGCGTCCTCCCGCTCGGCCCGGAACTTCTCGCCGAGGGCGTTCACCTCGGCGACGGTCGGCTCGGGGTCTTTGGGCTCGGCCTTGGGTGCCGCCCTCAGCTCGTCCTTCGTCTTGGTTTTCGGCTCGTCCTTCTTCTCGTCCGGCCGTGCGAGCGCGGCCCGGGGGTGTCCGCCACCGGCCACGAGAAGGCCGGCGACGAGGGTGGTCAGGAGCACGAGAGCCGGAGCGCGGCGGACGGCGGACGGCATGGGCCAACCTCGGTCTGGCGGGCGGAAGGACGGCGCGACCCCGATATGAGTGAGTATAAGGTGACGAGCAAGAAGGGGGAAAGTCACAATGGCCCGGTCCGTGTCGAAGTGCCCGGCCCCCGCGCGGGTGATCGTTGTTTTTCACCCCAACGGGGTGGGAGCGTATAGCCCCGGGCAACGCCCTGGGCGGGGGAACGCAGTTGCGCCCGACGTCCGACCCGACCGAGTGGCGTTCCCCCGCCCAGGGCGTTGCCCGGGGCTATACGCTCCCAGCCTTTCAGGCTGAAATCCTCGAGGTTCCAATTCCTCGTGGATTTCGACCAAGCGAGCGAACCACACTCGCGGACCGAAGAAACGACCCCCCCTGTCGACGTCCGACGTCCCCCTCGGCGGGGTGGGCCGCCGGGGCGTGGATCGAGTTGGCACGGTATTCCGCCGGGGGCGAGGCCGACCGGAAGCCCCGGGGTGAGTTGCCCTCCCGCTGGCAGGGTTTGTCAGTATCTGGCAGTCCCCGCACCGAATCCCGCGCGCGGCCGGTGCGGGTGAAGACGGGCGGATACTTCCCGGAGGTCGTCCTGCCCGCTTCTCGGCAGGTCCGTTTCCGGAAGCGGGTCGCCGGGTTCGGCCGCACCCGGGCCGGGGTGGTGTGACAACCGGCCCGGCACCGCGGATGGGCGAACGGCCGCGGTCCGGTGCCCCGTGTCAGTATTTGGCAGTCCCCGGGCCGATTTTCCTGTCGCCGGCTATCCGCCGCCAGCTCCCCTTCCCCGCCCGCCGGGTGTGGTGACGCCGCCTCCGGCCCCTCCGACGGGGCTTCGGGCGCGCGGGCGAGCTGGTCCGTCGCTCGTGGGGAGACCTGCGTGAGCAGGTCGGGTGCGCCCCCGCCTGCCGGCGCGGGCGCCGATACACCGGGGCTGGCCGGCCGGTCGGCCGCGGGTGGGGCGGGGAATGGCATACCCGGCGGGGGGCTGCTGGACCCGGGCCCGCCCGGCCAACCCCCGGTCGGGCCGCCGTCGGGGCCGCCGGGCCCCGGGTCGTCCTCGTCCGGGTCGTCCTCCGGGGGTGGCGGGTACTGCCCGAACTTGGCCTTGTGCTTCGTGATCCGCTCCAGGGCGGTCACCCGGTCCTCGACCTCGACCTGCTCCCGCATCTTGAGGGTCAGGTCGACGACCGCCTTGGCCGCCTTGAACCCGACGTGCGGGTTCGGGTGCCGGACCAGCTGCGTCAGCTGGAAGCAGGCGTCGGTCAGCCCGGTGGTGAGCATCCCGTAGGCGGGCGACAGGGCGGCCGCCTGGGTCGCGCTGAGGCGGTTCCGGAAGGTCGGGTTATTGAGCCGGCGGAAGACGGTCCGCTCGCTGACCTTGGCGATCCGGGCGGCGTCGGGGATGGTGTCCCCGTAGGCGAGGCGGCGGATCAGGACCTCGTCCGCGTATTCCTTGCTCGGGGTGGGCATGGGGTTCCTCCGGGTGGGCGTTGGGGGACAGCGGGCTTCATCGGGCTGCGAATGCATTATGCCGCGCAGTATGATCCGGAAAAAGGTGAGGTGGGAGTTGGTTCTATTCCAACCCCGCGAGGGATTTCGGGCGACCATCCTGCCGGCGGCCGTGCGGCCCGATCGGACAGTCCGTTTCGGAGAGAGGGAGCTTCACGCGCGGGACCTGATTCAGAATCCGGCTGCGGGTGTCTGGTGCTTTCGGTTGGTGGCAGCGGTATCCGACCGGTGCCACAAGAACAGACAGCATTCGCCGGATGGTGAAGGAGGGCCGGGTATGGGCGGGTGTACCTGTCGAACGCCCTGGCCCGGGAGTATCCGAACGAGGGGCCGAGTGGGAGTGGATGTGCGTCTGCCCGTCTGTTAGACTTGCCTCGGAGTCGCGAAGCGGGAAGGTCTGGCGTCGTCACCTGAACGGGTGCGCGTTGAGGACGGCCATCCAGGTCCTGAACCAGGGCGGGTCCGGGATAGTCAGGCAGTTGGACCGGTGAGTTCGACAATGGCCGTTAGCGTATTAGATTTGAAAGCTGTCGTTCGAGTATAAAACGCAACTACTTTCCGGGTGGATCAGTTGCGTCATGTTGGGGCGGCCGGTCGCATTCGGTGTTGGTTTGTCAGACGACAAACCAATTAAAGGTTCGGCGAGCGGAGGCGGGCATAGGCATGAACGTGTCACGCTGCAGAACGCCAGTCGTTTTCTTTCCGTAGCCCCATGAACTTTACCCTCGGTTGTTTCCGGGGCGGCGTTGGGGCTGCTGTGTTTGTGGCTGGATTAGCTTGTCGTTCAAAGCGAGTAATACCTTCACCTCGGTCTCAGAGCAACAGGGGGTCTCATCATGTCGAACGAAGCTGTCCTGCCGAGCAGCATCCGAATCGCAGCACGCCCGGGCGAAATCATCAATCAGGACTTCGTTGTGCAGGCACCCCTGCCGAACGGGTCCTTGACCGCCACCGTGCTTGGCGACAACTCGATCTTCCGGCTTCGCGAGTTCATAGCCATTAGGATGGTCAGGGAACGGCTGTCCGACGAGGAGTGGATGCAGTTGCCCCCAGCCTTGCGGGACGAGGCTCACCGGTGGTCAGTCACCTTCGAGGAGGTCGCCCGTGCGGACTCGGGCACGCCACTTCCCGTTAGCCCCGGTCTCCACGTCACTGGGATCATAGACTTCTTCCCGCCCGCCGGAGCGGCGCCGAACTCCTATCGCGCGACACTCGCCGTCGACGGCCTGCGATCCAGCCGGGTCGAAGTTCCGTTGCTGTTCGTCGTCGGTGACATCAAGGTCGAGTTCCCCGCCGGGCCGATCGTGATACACCAGAACCACTGGACGCCCATTCCGGTGCGGATAACCCTAACCGGCGCTCCCGACACAGACCTTACGTTGGCGGTGACTCACGGGTATCTGGAGGCCCCCTCGACGCCCGTGCGCGTACTGAGCGGCTACAGCGCGAATGCGACGTTGAATATGCGCGTTGATGGCGCCCCGATCGGCCCGCTGGCATCAAATCTCACCATCACGGGACACTCCCAGAAGCTCAACTTCGTGCAATTTACGGCGGAGGTTAAGCCGCCGCTGCCTCCCCCACTGACTCGCGAAGCGCGCTTAGGGCTGGCTAGCACGGAAATCCGCGCATTCCACGAGGCCGCACTGGGGATTCTGGTTGTGGGATCTCCGGTGGGCCCCACGCGCGAGGTGGCGAACGGGGCGTATGAGCAGCGGTACGAGTTCGGATCGATTCTCAAGCCACTGAACGGCCCGCCGGTGTACGCCACACGTTATGTCGTGACGATAGACATCGCGGCGATCAAGTGCTTCGGCACGGACGACCCGAGTGGCACGGACGAGCCCTACATCGTCGTGGCCGTCTACGGCATCGACCCGCTCGTGCGGGAACGGGCGGTCCAGACCAGCGAGATCCATTTGGGATCCGTTGAGGAAAGGGCCATTTTTGCGCAGGGGCATCCGTTGATGCCTTCGCCAATGTTCATTCCGGGCGACGGCAAGATTCAGCTGAACATCTCCCTGTGGGAGGAGGAGGCAGCGCGCCCTGCCGCTTTGCAGGAGAAATGGCGGGACTTGGCCACCGCGGCGATTCTCGGGGGGTTGACCCTGCTGAACCCCCAAGCGGGCGCGGCGGCGGCTTCCTTGGAGGCGGCCAAGGGAGTGGTGACCGACGCTTCACGCATGCTGATCGCGGCGGTCAGCGACTTTCTCGGACTTGCCGACGACCATCTGGGGACGCGCGAGTTCTCGATCACCGCGGACTTTCTCAAAAGGCTGATTGCGGACGGATCGGGTCTTCCACGCACCAGCCCGTCCATCCCGGGGATCCGCTACAACTTCCCTGAGCTTCCCGAGACACCGGATGCAACAGGCCGCAGCTGGTACTTCGAGGGCGGCGGAGGGAGCTACCGGATCTTTCTGTCCGTGCGCGCGGCGGAGGTTACGCTGTCGCCGCCGCCGTGACCCGCCCCCCTAGGTGGCTGCTGCGTGGCCGAACCAGATAGCGTGTTGTCAACCTAACTTTTTCGGTGCTCGTCCGGCCGCCGGGGGAGGGCCGGGCGAACCCCCGGCGGCCGGACGACCACCGACCCACTCCGGGTCGAATGGGGTCCGGTTCTTGAGGACCCCGTAGCACAGCATCACCAGCTTCCGCATGCACGCCCCGATGGCCTGCATCTTCGGCTTGCCGGCCGCGACCAGGCGGTCGAA
>JAQGHQ010000518.1 GCA_028288765.1 Gemmataceae bacterium
TTCACCCTCTCGCCGGGGTTGGAGGTCGTCGACGCGGTCGTGAACAACCGGGCCGGGTGGCGGGTCGACCCCGCGACGCGGCAACTGCTGGTGACCCTCCGGCAGCCCGGGACCGGCGGGAAGGTGCTGATCACCGCCGTCGCCCCGCTCCCGGCCGGGGGCAAGACGACCCCGCTCCCGGTCGTCCGCCCGGTCCGGGCCGTGGTCGGGGACGAGCGGGTCGAAGTCCGGGTCCACCCGGACCTGGAGGCCGAATCCCTCGACCCGGCCGACTACCGGCTGACCGACGCCGGCCTCGCCCCCGACCACGGCCGGGTGATGACGCTGGTCGGGAGCCTGCTCCCGCCCGGGGCCGACGAGCCCTTCCGCCGCCCGCCGGCGGTCCGGATCGCCGGGGCCGGGCCGGAGGTCGCGACCGAAGAAGGGGTGGAGTGGCGGATCGAGGCCGGGCGCGTCCATCTCGCCTGTCGGCTCGGCGTGCGGGTCCGGCGCGGCCCACTGTTCCATCTCGCCCTCCACCCGCCGCCCGGGTTCACCCTCGACCGGGTGACGAGCACCCCCGACGACGCCGTCGCCTACGCCGGCCCGGCGGCCGCCCCGGAGCCGGGGGTGACGGTCGAGTTCGCCCGGCCGGTGCCGACCGGCCAGCGGGTCGAGCTCCGGCTCGCCTTCCGCGGGCCGGTCCTTCCCGCGGGCGGGACGGTGCGGGTGCCGCTCCCCCGGTTCGCCCCGGTCGACGCCGCCGAGCGGGCCGGGTGGGTGAGTTTGTGCCCCGGCCCGGGCTGGTCCGTCACCCCCCGGCTCTCGCCCGGCGCGACCGAAGCGACCGAGGCCACCGCCCCCCCCGCGGCCCCCGGCGACGCGACGGTGACCTATCTCTACCGGGGGCGGGAGCCGGAAGGGGAGCTGGTCCTGTCCGCGGTCCGCCCGGCGTTCACGGCCGCGGCCGAAACCCGGCTCGACCTCGCCGCCGACCGGCTGACCGCCGCGACCAGGCTCACGCTGAAGGTGACCGCCGGGGCCCTCCCGGCGGTGACGGTGTTCGAGCCCGGTCCCGTCCGGGCGGGGCGGACCTGGAAGGTGGCGGACGGGTCGAACGCGGTCACCGCGGCCACGCCCATCCTTCTCGGCAGACTGCCGGGCGCCTTGCCGGTACTCGGGGCCCCGTGGGGCGGGCTCGCGCCCGCCGTCGCCACCCGGGCCGCGACCGGGGGTGAGCCGGGGACGTACTGGGTCGTCCGCTTCGCCCGCCCGGTTTCGGACGAAGTGTCCCTCGAAACCGAGGCGGTCATCCCGGGCGCGACCCCGGAAACCGCCCGGGTCCTGGCCGGTGAACTCGCGTCGGGCCGCCGCGACCTCCTGAGCGTCCGCGGGGCCGCCGGACACACGTCACGGGTCGACCCCGCTTCCCCGCTCGGCGGGGCGGTGGCCCCGGCCGACGCCCCGCCCGCCTCGCGCAGCTGGTCGTTCGACGGGCTTTACCTGGTCACCGTGTGCGGCGAGCCGCACAGTCTGGTCGTATTCGGGGGGGCGGTGGCCGCGCGGGACGGCCCGACCCTCCCGATCCGTCTGCCGGCCGGGGCGGAGGTCCGGGCGGCGTGCGCGGGCGGGCACTGGCTCGATCCCGGCCGGTGCGAACCCGTTCCCGGGGCGGACGAGGTCGAACTCCGCCTGCCCGTCCCGGCGGGGGCCGGGGTGGTTCGGTTCGAGGTGCAGTACCACCTCCCGACCGACGGCGGGAGCATCGTCCGCCGGGTGCGGAGCCCGGCCCCGGCGCTGCCCGGCGGCCCGCACCCGGTCCGGCGGTGGTGGGCGTACCCGCCCGGCGCGCTCGCCGCGTGGCCGGTCGCGGCCCGGACCAGCTCCGCCGCGGCCGCCATGCCGGTCCTCCTCGGGGACCCGCTCGACCGGCCGGTCGGGGAGCTGGCGGTCGTCCGGTTCCCGGGCGAGACGGTGGTCGTGGCCCCGGCCCGGCTGGCGGACGCGGTCGGGGCCGGGCTCGCGGCGGTCCTCGTCGCCCTCGGGTGGGTCGGGGCCCGGCGGGGGAACCGCTCGGTCGGGTTCGCCCTGATGGCCGTTCTGATCGGGGCGGGGGTCGTGTACCTGGTCGGGCCGGCGGCGTGGGAGCGGGCGGCCCGGCCGGCGGTCGTCGCCGGCCTGCCCGCGGCCGTCGCGGTCGTCGTCGCCCGGGGGCGGGTCAGGCTCGTGCCGCCCGTGGCCCCGGCCGTCCCGGCCGATTCCCGGACGCGGTCCCTCGGGGTCGTCGCGGCCGCCCTCCTCGTCGGGCTGGTACCGGTGGTCGCCTCCCGCGCTCAGCCCGGGCCCCGCGACGTGGTCCTGATCCTCCCCGGCCCGGCCGCCGACCCGACCCGCGAAACCGTCATCGCCCCCCGCGCCGTCCTCGACCGGCTGGACGCGGCGGCCCGGCCGCCGCACCCGGCCGCGGTCATCACCGCCGCGGCCTACGACGGCCGGGCGGAAGACGGGACCGCCCGGTTCACCGCCCGGTTCGTCGTCCATTCCTTCCTCGACGCGGAAACGGCCGTCGGCCTGCCGCTCGCCGACGTCCGGCTGGAGCGGGTACTGGTCGACGGGAAGCCGGCCCTCCCGGTCGCCCCCCGGCCGGACGTGTACACGGTCCCGGTCGTGGGCCGCGGGCGGCACGAGATCGAGGCCGGGTTCGTGGTCGCGGTCGCGACCGCGGGCCCGGAGCGGGAGGTGCGGTTCGGGCTGCCGGAGGTCCCGGACTGCCGGCTGACGTTCACCGTCCCCGGGTCCGCGCGGCAGCTCCAGGCGGTCGGCCGGCTGGGCGACCAGAAGACCGGGCCCGAGAAGGACGCCCCGCGGGTGGAGGCGGACCTCGGGGCCGTGCGGGCGGCCCACCTCCGGTGGCGGCAGGGGACGGGCGGGGCGGCGGCGGTGACCGTCCGCGAGGGGTGCGTGTGGGACGTGTCCGAGGGCGGGTCCGAGCTGACCGCCTGCTACCAGGTGCGGGTCGATTCCGGGTCGGTGTCCGGGTTCCGGTTCGACCTGCCGGCCGGCCTCGAACCGGTGCGGGTCACCGTCCGCCCGCTGGACACGATGGCCGGCGCGGGGGTGCTCCGGGACTGGTCGGTCGGGCCGGAGGCGGGCGGGCTCCGGCCCCTGCTGATCGGGCTCCAGGGGCCGACGGACGGGCGGCTGCTCGTCACCCTGGAGTGCGTCCCCCGCGGGGCCCCGACCCGCCAGCCGGCCCTCCGGTTCCCCCGCCCGGTCGGGATGGAAAACGCCGGCGGGGTGTACGGCCTGCGGGCGACCGGGGTGGCCGTCGAGGGGGTGACCCGGGTCGGGGTGATCGACTTCGCGGCGGACGCCCTGGCCCGGGAGTTCGGGGCGATCCCAGACCTGCGGCTGAGCCCGATGGTCCCGGTCCTGGCGTTCAGCCCGCGGCCCCGGGAGGCGGCCGAATTGCGGCCCACCCTCCGCCCCGGCCCGGACCCGCCCGCCGCCTCCCAGGACACGACGTGGCGGGTCGGGCCGCACCGGGCGGACGGCGCGGGCGCGATCCGGTGGGCGGCCAAAGACCCGGTACCGGTGCTCGAGTTCGCCCTGCCCGGGGTGCGGGTCTTCGAGGTCCGCGGGGCGGACGTGTCCGGGTGGGCGCAGACCGACGGCCGGGTCCAGGTGTGGTTCCGCAAGCCGGCCAGGGAGGGGGCGGTGGAGTGGGCCGGGACGCTGACCCCGGCCCCGCCCGGGAAGCCGGTCGCGGAGCCGCTCCCGTTCGACCCGCCGGTCCCGGGGCTGGTCCACGTCCGGCCGGGCCGCCACAGCCTCCGCGTCCTTCCGGCCGACGGGTGGGCGGTCCGGGTGGCCGCCGACCGCGGGTGGCAGGCGGACGTGTCCGCGGAGGACCGCGAGTGGCGGTTCCACGCGGACGGCGCGGCCCCGCCGGTCCGGCTGGTCCTGTTCCCGCCGCGCGGCGGCCCGGCCCGGGGGTTCGGGCTGGTCGAGACCGGCGGGCCGGCCGTGTCCTACCGCGGGATCGTCGAACTCTCCCTCCCGCCGAACCGGCCGCACCACCTCGTGGTCCGCGCGGCCGGCCTCCCGCCCGGCGCGACGGCCGCGCTGGACCTCCCGCCGGGGACGGCCGCCCACGACCGGCCGGGCGACGACGGGGAACGGGAGTGGGACCTGGACGTGCCCGCGGCCCCGCCGGGCGTGTTCCGGGCGACGGTGGTCGTCCGCCTCCCGGCCGCGGGCACGGTCCGGCTCCCGACCATCTGGTGCGGGGTCGGCGGGGCGGTACCGGGCCCGGCCGGGGTGGTGCGGTACGTGGGGGTGACGGGCGGGGGGCGCGGGGCCCGCGTGGCCGGCGCCGCCCCCGTCTCGCCCGCGGAACTGCACGCGATCCAGGCCGCGTGG
>JAQGHQ010000445.1 GCA_028288765.1 Gemmataceae bacterium
CCTCCCTGCCTCACCGTTTCGGGGTTGCCGACCTGACCCCACGGGCGACCGACGAACTGCTGACTGCGGGTCCGTTCGATCACGCGGATGGCATGGACCGCACGCACGCCGCCCTGGCCCGGTTGCAGGCGGCCAAGCAGGCGGCCCGGCAGGCCTGGACCGAGCCGACGACCGGGGTCAGTGGTGGTGCTCAGACCGCCCGGGATGTACCGGCCCACCCGCCTGACGCCCTGGCCCGCTTGCAGGCGGCCCGGCTGAGTATGGCCAAGCCGACGACCGGGAGCGGGGGCACCACGCAGACGGGCCGGGCGTCCACCGACGGCTGCCAGACGGCGGGTCCCGCCACCAGTGCAGGTGCCTTGTTCCATACCGTGGCCGAATACGCGAAGGCTCACTCGTGTTCGCTGAGTTCGGAGAACGTGAGTCGGGTCGAGGCACACCTCGAGGCCGAGTGCCGGCGGAAGGGGGTGACGACCGCCCACTACCCCGACCCGGTCCGGGGCCGGATCCCGCTGTTCCCGGTCTCGGTCCTCCGCCCTCTGTTCGAGAATTACCGGCTGTTCGCCTGAGCGACATCCCGGGATACGGGGCCCGGTCCTCGCACCCCCCAGGGGAGGACTGGGACCCGGACCGGTTCATGCTCCGGGGAACTCCGGCCGCCTCCGCCCGCGGCTGGGGTCTCCAACAGGCTCCCACCCGCGGACGCCTGTCACTGGGGCTCCCCAGCCGGTATCCTCGGGTAGTAGGTCTTGAAACCGGTCCGGGAGGAGCCATTATGGCCCGCGCCCGGAATCGCAAGCCAGGGATGTCCCCCGTCGACGGTATCGCGTGCGACCTGGTCCGTCCGGGCACCCGCCGGGCGGTGCGAACTGTCCTTCGCCCAGGTCCGATGGAAGGACGGCGCTGACCGGGTCTCGTGAGTCGGGAGGAACGTCTCCCGTCTGCCGACCCCACTGATCGGGAGAGCCAATCCGGATTCATCGGCGAAGCGGTTCGGGCACGCGGCCTGGGCCGCGGTGCCGCTGCCCGGCCGCCCCTGCGGGGAGTTCCGATCGGCACTTGAACTATCCGGGCGCACGCCTGCCCGTCTTGAAGATCCGCCCGGTCGGGTCCGCCCGGCGGGGGTCGCGAGCCCCAGCGCGGAATCAACTTCCCACGACAACCCCGGAGGCCCGATATGTCCGAGTGGCTGGACCCCATCCCGGTCGAGGACGTGTTCGAGGATGGGTGGGTGGATTGTGACGGTTGCGACACGCGGCTCACGGACGAGTTGTACTCCGACGGCTGGGGCGGGTGCTTCTGCCGGCCGTGCCTGGAGGCGCTGGTCGAGGAGTGGGAGGCCGAGGCCCGGCGGTATGCGGCGGAGAACTGTCGGATCACCCAGGAGTTACCCGAGTACGACCCGGACCAGGAGTACCGGCCGACCCCCGAGGAATACCGGGCGGGGATGCGGGACGCCTACACGCCGAACGCGTTTATGGCCCAGTGCCGCCACGAGTGCACGAACTACGATGCCCTGATCCGGAATCTGTACCCGAGATCGCTGTCCGCCCGGATCGCGTACCAGGCAATCCGTGACCGGATCACCGCCCTCCTGATTGACGCAAAACCCGACGTGTTCCATGAGTTCGACGCTGACGGATGGTGAGACCAGCCCCTCGCCACCACCCCACCCCGAAGCTTAACCGGACCCGGCCCGGGTCCACCGATGGCTTCGCGGGTTGGAGGGAAAATCGGGATCCCCGGGGCGGGGTAACGCCGTCGCCGGGGACACGTCGTCGCGCGTCTCCGGCAGACATCGCCCCCCTCGAGACGGTCGTCGTGGGCCGAGGGCCCGGGCGGGGCGGCGCAGGTGGGCCGACGCGGGCGAGACCGGGTCGATCGGCGATTCGGGCCGGGTGCTCGTCGGGCGCCGGGGTTTGACGGTCGGAAGGCGGATCGGAGCGACCCTTCCCGGGATCCCCGCCGCCGTTTACACTGACACCACCGGGAGTCGGCTGCCGACCCGATCGGGCTCGGCCCGCCCCCCGGCCCCGGATCACGTCCCGCCACCCCCGAATCGCCCATGCCCGCCCGCCGCCTGCTCATCGGCCCGGCCGACGCCGCGTTCGCCGACCGCTTCCTCCCCGCCGGGGACGACTGCCGGACGTTCGGGCCGGCCGCCCGGGGGTGGGCGGAGGTCGCCGCCGGGTTCCCGCCCGGGTGGGCCCCCGACGCCGTCCTCGTCCGCTCGGACTACACCTCCGTCCCCGCCTGGGTCTGGTCCGCCCCGGTCCCGGTGGTCGCCCTGGCCCACGACCCGAACCTCCTCTGGCACACCTCCCGCGACCTCCTCCCGCTCGCCGACCTGGTCCTGACCGACCGCCCGGCTGTGGCCCGGCTCGCCCGGGCCGGGATGGCCCACGTACGGCCGGCGAACCTGTACGGGCTGGACCGGCACACCCTCGCGGAGATCGACGCCCCGGACGGGGACCGGGACGTCGACGTGCTGTTCGTCGGGAACCTGAACCCGGCCGTCCGGGGGGACCGGCTCCGGTGGCTCGGGCGGGTCGCCCGGCTCGCCGACCGGGACCGGGTGGTGATCGCGACCGGGGTGTTCGGGGCCGCGTACCGGGCCCTCCTCCGCCGGGCCCGGGTGGTGTTCAACCGGTCGATCCGGGGGGAGTGCAACCAGCGGGCCCTGGAGGCCGCGGCGGCCGGGGCCGTCCTGGCCCAGGAGGCCGAGAACGCGGAAGTCCCGCTCTACCTGGCGCCCGGGGCGGAGTACGTCCCGTACACGGCCGAGGACCTGGAGGAGGGCCTCGCCCGGTGTCTGGCCGACGAGCCCGGACGGCGGGCGATGGCGGACCGGGCCCGGGCCCGGGCCCGGGGGTACGGGTGGCTCGACCTGATCCGGGCCGCGCTCGCCGGGTGCGCGCCGGACTGGTCCGCCGTCCGGGAGCGGGCCGCCCGCCGGGCCGGCTCGTCGGCCAGGACCCGGGCGAGGGTGTCCTCCAGGTCGGCGGCCGTGTACCGGACGTACTCGGCGTCCGGGGCCAGGTAGAGCGGGACCTCCTCGTTCTCGGCCTCCTGGACGAGGACCGCCCCGCCGGCCGCGGCCTCCAGGGCCCGCTGGTTGCACTCCCCCCGGATCGACCGGTTGAACACCACCCGGGCCCGCCGGACCAGGGCCCGGTAGGCGGCCCCGAACACCCCGGTCCGGATCACCACCCGGTACCGGTCGGCCAGGGCGGCCACCCGGCCGAGCCACCGGAGCCGGTCCCCGTGGACGGCCGGGTTCAGGTTCCCGACGAACAGGACGTCGACGTCCCGGGCGGCGGCGGGGGCGTCGCCGTCGGCCAGCCAGGCGTGGTCGAGCCCGTACAGGTTGGCCGCCCGGGCGTGGTCGAGCCCGGCCCGGCGGAGGCGGGCGGCGGCCGGGGCGTCGGTCAGGACCAGGTCGGCGAGCGGGAGCAGGGCGGCGTACGGGTGCCAGAGGAGGTTGGGGTCGTGGGCCAGGGCGACGACCGGGACCGGGGCGGCCCACACCCAGGCCGGGACGGACGCGTACCCGGGCCGGACCAGGACGGCGTCCGGGGCCCACCCGGGCGGCCCGGCGGCGGCCGCCGCCCAGTCCGGGGTGCCGGGCGGGAACCACCGGCAGCCGTCGTCGGGCGGGGGCAGGAACTGGGCGGCCCAGTCGGGGTCGACCGGGCCGACGAGCAAGCGGGTCACGGGCATGGGGCACCGGGTCGGGGTCGGGCGCGAAAACCCCAGCATACCCGGCGGGCGGCCGGGTGCCAGAGAGCCGGGGACAAAAAACCCGCCGGACGACCACTCGCCAAATGAGCACAGACGATAATTCCCGTCGGGCGACCACTTGCCAGATGGAAGTGGACAAACAGCTTGGGACCGGGTTAATATTTTTCTCAGGAATTCGTTTGACACCACCGGGCGGGTCTGGTGGAATACTCCTCGTTTTCGCCCTTTCTTCGGGGGGACCTTCTCCACCCCCCGGACCGGCACCGTCGCCCCCCCCGACCGGATCAGACTCCACCTACTCCTGGGTGCATGATGCCGTTGTCACCCGTCCCCCGCCGCCGGTGGTACCGGCCCGACCTCCTCGCCGCCCTCGACCGCCTCCAGGACTTCCTCCACCGCCTCCTCCGCCCCCGGGGCGGGTCCCGGGTCCCGCCCCGGGCGAAGCAGTACCCGCCCGAGCTCACCGTCCTCGAACCCCGGATGATGCCGGACTCGCGCCCGTTACCCCTGCCCGTGATCTACGTGGGGTCGGGGACGGCGCCGGAGGTGCGCGCGTACGACGCCCAGACCGGGGCCCTGAAGTACCAGCGGACCGTGTACGACACGTCGTTCACCGGCGGGGTGCGGGTCGCGGCGGCGGACATGAACGGGGACGGGTACCCCGACCTGATCGCGGCCCCTGGTCCTGGCGGTGGCCCTAATATACGAATATTAGATGGTAAGACGGGCAACCAGATCGATACCCCGCTGGGCAGTTTTTGGGCCTTCGAAAAGAGTTTCACCGGCGGGGTGAACGTGGCGGTCGGGGACGTCCTCGGCCGCGGGTCGAACGACGTGATCGTGGCCGCCGGGGTGGGCGGGGGCCCGCGGGTCCGGGTGTTCGACGGTCATAGCGGGCAGGTGATGGCCGACTTCTTCGCCTACGCCCCGTCTTCTTCGCCTACGCCCCGTCGTTCCGGGGCGGGATCACGGTCGCGGCCGCGGACTTTCTGGGGCTCGGCCGGGCCCAGATCGCGATCGGGGCGGGGCCGGGCGGGGGCCCGGCGGTCAAGGTGTACGACCTCGCCACCCGGGCCCCGGTCGCGGGGCCCCTGGGGAGCTTTTTCGCGTTCGACCCGCGGACCCGGAGCGGGGTGACCGTGGGGGCGGGGATCGCCGGGGACGTGAACGGGGACGGCCGGCCGGACCTCGCGGTCGGGACCGGCCCCGGGGTGCCGGCGGAGGTGAAGGTGTTCAGCGGGAAGGACCGGTCGGTCCTGTGGGACCTGTACCCGTTCGGGCGGGGGGTGACGGCCGGGGCGAGCGTAGCCTTGGCGTACGTGGACGACGACACGTACGCCGACGTCGTGGTCGGGACCGGCCCCGGGGTGCCGGCCGAGGTGAAGGTGTTTTCCGGGGCGACCGGCCTCCCGCTCACCGCCCCGCTCGGCGACTACCGGCCGTTCGGGCCGACCATGACCGGGGGATTGAACGTCGCGGCCGGGAACGACCCGGCGAGCCTGACCCTGACGGCGTCGCCGTCGCCCGCCGGGGTCGGGAGCACCGTCACCGCCACCGCGGTCGTCAACGGGGCCGGGCCGATGCAGACGGTGACCGTGCTGTTCTCCTGGGGGGACATGACCACGTCGACCGCCAGTACCTCCCCGGGCGGGGCGACGACCGCGACGCTGTACCAGACGCACGTGTACTCGGCCGCCGGGACGTACACGATCTCGGCCCAGGGCAGCATCGCGTACAGCGGGGGCGGCGGCGATACCGCGTTCGCCTCGACCTCGCAGCCGATCACCAATTCACCCCCGCCCCCGCCCCCGCCCCCGCCGCCCGTGGTGATCACCGGGATCTCCCCCGACACC
>JAQGHQ010000521.1 GCA_028288765.1 Gemmataceae bacterium
CGGGCGTGTGCCGCGGGCACCCCGACCGACCGTCGGACGGACCGGGCGACCGGGTCCCGGCCGGGTGGTCCGGCCCCCGCGGCGCGCGAGGAGAACACCGACCCGTCTCGGTCGCCACCCCACCTTCTCCCCGGTGCTCCCCTCCCCCCATGTTCCCACGCCCCGCGTGGGCACGAGGATGTCCATCGGCGCCAACCCGATCCGGACGTCCCATGTTCCCACGCCCCGCGTGGGCACGAGGGAAGCAGAGCCGGTGTCGCGTTCAGCCAGACGGGTCCGAACACCCCTCGGATTTCGCTGGATAATCGAGGGTGTGCAGCATTAGCAGGGCACAACCTGTTTTCCCGTCAACAGCTTCTCGCCATAGGATGACCCAGCCGGACGACCGGCCGGGGCTGTTGTCCCGATCCCGCTCGCCGTTGTCTGCCTGGGGGCCGACTCCATGCCAACGCCATTAACCGTCGTGATTTTCGGGGCGTCCGGGGATCTGACCGCCCGGAAACTCATCCCGGCACTGTTCAACCTCGCGCTCAAGGACCGCCTTCCGGCCCACGCCCGAATCCTGGGGGTCGCCCGGACCGAGTTTACCGACGACGCCTTCCGCTCGCACATGGCCGAGATGGTCCAGGAGGCCATGACCGTCGCGGGGGAGCAGTTCGACCCGGCGCGGTGGGCGGCCTTCGCGACCCGGTTGTTCTACGCGAGTGCCGACCTCACCCGCCCGCAGGGCACTGCCCTCCTCGGCGAGTGGTTCCGGGCGAACGAGGGGCCGGCCGGCGGGAGCCGCCTGTATTACCTGTCGGTGGCACCGGAGCTGTACCCCGAGCTGAGCACGACCCTGGGCGAGGCGGGCTTCAACCAGGAGAAGGGCGGGTTCCGCCGGCTGGTGATCGAGAAGCCGTTCGGGCACGACCTCGCGACCGCGAAGACGTTGAACGAGATACTGCACAAGCACTGGCGGGAAGACCAGCTCTACCGGATCGACCACTACCTCGGGAAGGAGACGGTTCAGAACATCCTGGTGTTCCGGTTCGCGAACACGCTGTTCGAGCCCGTCTGGAATTACCAGTACATCGACCACGTCCAGATCACCGTCGCCGAGAAGGTGACCGTCGGCAAGCGGGCGAGGTACTACGACAGCAGCGGGGTGCTGCGGGACATGATCCAGAACCACCTGCTCTCGATCCTCACGATGGTGGCGATGGAGGACCCCACCCGGTTCACCGCCGAGAACCTGCGGAACGAGAAGATGAAGGTGCTGAACGCGATCCCCGTTCCGGACCCCGCGACGGCCGCGACGGCGGTGGTGGTCGGCCAGTACGCCGGGTACCACGCCGAGCCCGGCGTCCCGCCCGGATCGCGGACGCCGACATACGCGGCGGTCCGATTCCAGGTGGAGAACCGGCGGTGGCACGGGGTGCCGTTCTACCTGCGGAGCGGGAAGGGGCTCAAGGCCCGGTACAGCGAGGTGATGATCCAGTTCCGGTGCCCGTCGCACCTGATGTTCCCGCTCCCGCCGGGGCAGGAGCTCCAGTGCAACCGGGTGACGATCGTGCTCCAGCCGAACGAGGGCATCCAGCTCAACTTCCAGACCAAGGTGCCGGAGGTGGACGGGGTGAGCTTGCAGCCACGGGACCTGTCGTTCGATTACAAGGAGGCCTACAAGGAGAAGGCCCTGCCGGAGGCGTACGAGCGGCTGCTCCTGGACGCGATCCAGGGGGACGCGTCGCTGTTCATGCGGAGCGACGAGATCGAGCGGGCGTGGGAGATCGTCGACCCGATTATCGCCGCGACCGAGCGGCCCGACGCGCCGCCGCCGGAGCAGTACCCGGTCGGCTCACAGGGCCCCCCGTGCGCGGACGAACTGCTCGCCGCCGAGGGGAAGAAGTGGCGGCCGATCGGGTAATCATCAGAGTCCCGGCGGGATGGGAGCGGTCATGAACATCCTGGCGATCGACGTCGGCACGTCGTCGGTGAAGGCGGCGGTCCTCGACCAGGAAACCGGCGAACCGCTCGCCCCACCGGCCAAGGCCCCGGACCACCTCGACCACCCGAGTCCCGATTCGGCCCAGATCGACGCGGACCAGCTATGGGAGGCAATCACCCGCGCCGCGCGGGCAGCGGTGGCCGCGCTCCCGAAGGGTACCGGCCCGGTCGACGGGGTCGGGCTGTCGTGCCTCACCCCGGCTCTTGTGCTCCTTGATGCTAATGACACTCCGCTGTCCTCGATCTGGACACACCTCGACCGCCGGGCCCGGCCGGTCGCCCGCCGGGTCTGGGCGGACGTCGGGGAAGAGTTCCTGAATACCGTCGGCACCCGCCCACTCCCCGGCGGCACCTCGGTGCTCAGCTTCGCACAGCAAGTCGAAGACGACCCGGGTCTGCGGGGTCGGGTGCGGCACTACATGCACGCGAACGGGTGGGTCGGCCTGCGACTCACCGGCGAGCGGGCCTTCGACCCCGCGAACGCGAGCTTCACCGGGCTCTTTGGCACCTGCACGGACCGGAGATGGTCGCCGCGGTGGTGCGAGTACTTCGGCGTGGACCCGGGCTGGCTCCCGAAAGTGATCGACGGTGCCGCCACGCTCGGCGGGCTGTGGCCGGAGGTGGCGAAGGAGTGGGGGTTGAAGCCCGGTATCCCGGTGAAACTCGGGACGGCGGATACGTCGAGCGCGATGCTGGCGGCCCGGATCGGGCCGGCCGACGTCCTTCACAGCGTCGGCACCACGCAGGTGCTTGCGGTCATGACCGACGTCCCGAAGCCGGACCCGCGACGGCTCACCCGGCTGTTCGGGGTTGGTTCCTCATACGTGATGGTCGCGCACAACCCGGTCGGCGGGGCGGCCCTGGAGTGGATGCACCAGCTCTGTTTCCACGACCAGGCGGCCGACGAGTTCTTCGGGAAGACTGTGTTCGCCGTCGCGGGTCGGCCGACCGACATCCAGCTCGACCCGCCATTCCTCGGCGGAGACAGGTTGGAGATCGAGCCGCGGATCGCGCACTTCACGAACCTGACCCTGTTCACGACCCGGGACGACTTGCTCGCGGCGGTGTTCGCCGCCATGCGGCGGGGCCATCGGGTCGCCACGGCGGCGATCGGGCTCGATCCCACGCCGGGTGGTCGGGTCTTCCTCACCGGTGGTGGGGCTGAAGTCGTCCGGAAGACGCTGCCCGAGTACGCAACCGCGGACATCTACGGGATCGAAGAGGCTTCACTCCGCGGCGTGGCCCGGCTGTTCGACACGGGGTGAGGTGGAGGAGTCTCGGAAGAGCCTGCGGACGCCGCAGTGACCAATCCGTCAGGCCAGCACGTCCTTGATGACGTGCCCGTGGACGTCCGTGAGCCGGCGGTCGGTCCCGTCGTGGCGGACCGCCAGCTTGGTGTGGTCGATGCCCATTAGGTGCAGGATCGTGGCGTGTAGGTCGTAGCAGTACGCCTTTCCATCAGCCGCCCGCCAGCTCCACTCGTCGCTTTCGCCGTACGCGACACCGGCTTTCACCCCGGCCCCGGCGAGCCACGCGACCGAGGTGCCGGCGTTGTGATCGCGCCCGGTCGCCCCCTGGGTGAACGGCTGCCGGCCGAACTCGGTGCTCCACACCACGAGCGTATCGGACAGCAGTCCACGATCGTGGAGATCCTGGAGCAGCGCGGCGGCCGGGCGGTCGACCTGTGCGGCAATGCCGGGTAGCTCCTTGATGATGTCCGTGTGGTTGTCCCAGTTGCCCGACGGGCCGCCGGCCCCGCTCCATACCTGCACGAACCGCACCCCGCGTTCGAGTAACCGGCGGGCGAGTAGGCACCGCCGACCGAAGTCCTCGGTCTTCGGGTCGTCGAGCCCGTACCGCTTGCGCAGGTCTGCCGTTTCCCGCGACAGATCGAGGGCCTCGGGGGCGTGCTTCTGCATGCGGGCGGCGAGTTCGTAGCTCTCGATCCGGGCGTCAAGTCGGGAGTCGCCCGGCCGGGTCGCAGCGTGTGTGCGGTTGATCTTGCCGAGCAGTTCGAGCCCGTCGCGGTCGGCGTCCGGAGTGACGAAGGCGGTTTTCGGCGACGGCGTGAGGTCGGGGATCGGTGGGGTTCCCGCGGCGTTGAGGATCGTGCCCTGGTGGGCGACGGGCAGGAACCCGGAGGTGAAATTCCCCTTCTGGTTGTACGGGAGCCCGCGGACGTCCGGGAGGACGACGAATGTGGGTAGGTTGTCGGTGAGCCGACCGAGCCCGTAGGAGAGCCACGCCCCCATGCATGGGAACCCGGGCAAGATGAACCCGGTGTTCATCATGTAGCTCGCCGGACCGTGGACGTTCGACTTCGACGGGACCGCCATCAGGAACGCCATCCGGTCGACCTGCGTGGCGAGATGGGGAAGGATCGAGCTCACCCACCGCCCGGACTGCCCGTGCTGCTTGAACGGGAACGGGCTTTTCATCAGGTTGCCGGGCGTGCTCGTGACGCCCTCGACCTTCTCGCTGGTCGTCGGCTTGAACGCCTGGCCGTGCCGCTTCTCCAGCTCCGGTTTGTAGTCGAACGTGTCAGGCTGGCTGACCCCGCCGTTCATGAAGAGCTGAACGATGCGTTTCACCTTTGCCGGGTGGTGCAATCCGCCGTTGAAGACCGGGTTCGGCTTCGGGACGCCGACGAGTTCACCGGCTTCGGCCAGGAGCTGGGCGAGGGCGATCCCGCCGAGGCCGCCGCCCGCGTGCCAGAGCCACTGCCGACGGGAGAGCGGATTGCGGATTGAAAGCACTGCATCCTCCCGACGCGGATTGAGACAGATTACGGTCATTTCAGCCCATTCTTCCGATCCGCAATCCGATCAATCGACGAACAGGAACTCGTTCGAGTTGAATAGCACCCGGCACAGGTTCGGCAGGCCGTGTTTGGCGGCATATGCGGCCAGGGCTTTCTGCTCGTCGGCGGTCGGCTGGCGACCCCAGACGTGCTCGCATGCCAGGAGCACCTGCTTATCCCGGTCGGCCGACTGCTTCTCCAGCCGCGCCGCGAACGCCCGGGAATGAACCAGGACGAACTCGTTGTTTAGGAGGGCCAGCGCCTGTGGGGCGGTGACCGACTCGTTCCGCTTTGGGGTTAGTTGTGAGGCGTCCGCGCCGTCGAGACAGTCGACGAGCGGGTCCGGGAGGGTCCGGAACACGAACCGGTAGACGCTCCGGCGGTGTCCCTGCGGCCGGTCCCAGTCGAATTTGCCGTACTCGACAATCGGGGTGACGTGGATACCCGGGCGCATCGCGAACTGCTGGTCCGACAGGCCGCCGATCGTCCGGTCGAGGCGTCCGCTGAGCATGAGGATCGCGTCTCGAACCTGCTCGGCGTCGAGTCGGGCCCGGTTCCCGCGCCAGAGGAACCGGTTGTCGACATCGGTCGCGGCGAACTTCGGGTCGTGCCGTGACGCCTGGCGGTAGGTGGCACTCGTCACGATCAACTTGTGCAGCTTCTTCAAGGACTGCCCGTTGTCCCGGAATTCGGCCGCGAGCCAGTCCAGGAGTTCGGGGTGGGTCGACAGCTGCCCCATCTTTCCGAAGTCACTCGGGGTGCCGACGAGGCCCCGGCCGAAGTGTTCCTGCCACACCCGGTTCGCGATCACCCGCCACGTCAGCGGGTTCTTCGGATCGGAGATCCATTTGGCGAGTGCCGCCCGCCGCGCCCCCTCAATATGGGTCTCGGGTAGATCGAACGTGTCTGATACTCCCGGCAGGCACGTCAGCGCACCGGGCCCCACCGCCTCGCCGGGCTTCCGGATGTCGCCCCGCTTCAGAAGATGAACGACCCGCGGGCTCGGTGGCGGGCGGTGGCTGCCGTCGGCGGTGAAATTCGGGGCCGCTGCGTACGTGTTGTGCGCGGCCGGCAGCGCGGCGAGTTCGGTCGCGAGTTTCTCGCGGTACACATGCGCCGCCAGTTCCCGGACCTGCTGCGGCGTTCGTTTTGCCGACGGCGTCGCGAGAACCTCCCGGAGGGCCGGAGGAACCACCGACACCTTGACCGGCGAGGCGGCGGTCGTCACGGACAACCGGAACCGACCGATCAGATGACCCCCGCCGTGCAGCTGCGCCAGCCGGAATGTGATCTCGGTTTCCCTACCGTCGCCGACCGGTGTCTTTAGCTCGAACACCGCCTCATGACTCTTCCCCACCTGCGGGTAAATGCCCCACGCCGTCCCGGGCTTGCCGTCGACCGCGTGGGCGACCGTCCAGCCCGGCTGGTCGTAATCTGACGTCGGGTTGCCGAGCGGGAACTCGCGGGCGGATTCCGCCATCCCTTCTTTCACTGGGGCGGCGGCGATCGTGAGTTCGCTCAGATGCAGGTTCCCATTATCTTGTCGGCCCGGCCCGCGATGGGGGAGCGAATCGTCGGCGAGGAGTTCGAGCCGGACGGCGGTGACGCCCTTTAGCCTCACGCGGGTCGCGAGCGTATAGGTGTCGCGTTCCGGTCTCATACCCTCCGAGCGGATCGAGCCATCGGGCTGTTTCGTGAGTGTCGCCCCGTATTCGGACCCTACCCTGGTGAAGTTGAGGACCTGCCACGCGATCCCGTCGCCGCGGTGCCGGGTCTCCCAGTCGGCAACGGCCTTTCGCAACTCGACCGAGTCGAGATTTGCCAGAGCAGCCGGGTCGTTTTTCTCCAGCGAGGCGAGCGCGTCCTTGATCGCCTTCCGCTTCACCGCGGTTGCCGGGTCCGGGTCGTAGCGCACGTCCCCGCGGCCGACGCCCGCGAACACCGCCTGGAGGCGGTAGTAATCGAGCTGGGCGATCGGGTCGAATTTGTGGTCGTGGCACCGGGCACACTGGGCGGTCAGCCCCTGGAAGGTGGACATGACCGTCGTCACCATGTCGTCGCGGTCCAGGTAGTGGCCGACCTGCCGGTCGATGGTGTCCTCGCGGATGTCGCGGAGCGAGCTTTCATCCCACGGGCCGGCGGAGAGGAACCCGAGGGCCGGGATGAGGCCGGGCTGGTCCGGAAAGAGCACGTCCGCCGCGATCTGTTCTTGAATGAAGCGGGCGTAGGGAGTGTCGGCGTTGAACGCCGCGATCAGGTAGTCGCGGAATCGCCAGGCGTTCGGCCGGACGCGGTCCTGGTCGTGCCCGTGGGTCTCGGCGAAGTGGACAAGGTCCATCCAGTGCCGGGCCATCCGCTCCCCGTAGTGTTTGGACGCGAGCAGCTGGTCGACCAGTTTTTCGTAGGCGTCCGGCGAGGTGTCCTTGAGGAAGGCCGTGACCTCGTCGGGCGTCGGCGGGAGCCCGGTCAGGTCGAAGTACAGCCGGCGAACGAGCGTCCGCTTATCGGCCTCGGGCGACGGGGTCAGGTCCTTCTCGGTCAGCTTCGCGAGGACGAAGGCGTCGACGGGGTTCCTGACCCACGCGCGCATCTTCGGATCGCCGGCGCCCGGCACTGCGGGCCGGGCGAGCGGTCGGAACGACCACCAGACGTCATCTGCCCGGAGGGCAGGGACGACGCATGCGAGCAAGATCAAGCCGACGAACGTGAGGCGGGCGGGCATGACCGGGCCCTCACACCTGGAACAGGCGGGTAATCTCGTCCGCGGCAGCCCGGACCTGGCGGCCGGACTCGGGGAATGTTTCGCGGAGCATGCGGCGGGCCGGGCCGGAGATCCAGACGGTGGCCGCGAGGTCGCCGTGCCGGCCGAATATCGGGGCGGCCACACAGTGGATGCCTTCGTCCGCCTGGGCCAGGTCGGTCGAGTAGCCGCGGGCCTGGACCCGGTCGCATTCTCGCGCGAGCGCGTCAGGCTCGGTGATCGTCCGCGAGGTGGACGCGACCAGGTCCAAGGAACGAATGAGTTCGTCTCGTTCGGTGGGTGGGGCGAACGCGAGAAGGATCTTGCCCGGGGCGTTGTTGTGCAGGGGGAAGCGGAGCCCTCGATCGACCACGATCCGGAGCGGGAGCAGCCCGTCGAGTGCCTCGATGACGACCCCACCCGGTCCCGACCGAACCCCGAGCTGGACGGTTTCGCGGGTGGTGTCCCGGAGTCGCCGCATCGGCGCGAGGGCGACCTCGGTGAGCGGCCGATCGCCCCCGGCCGGCTGGCCGAGCCCCAGAAAACGGGGGGTGAGCCGGAACCGCCGTTCGTCACCGACCCGGGTCAGATACCCGCGGGCTGCCAGGACGTTGGTGATCCGGAAAACGGCGTTCTTGGGAAGGGCGAGTGACTGGCTGATTTCGGTGAGGGTTAGCCCGGCCGTGTGCCGGGCGAGTGCCTCGAGGATGTCGAGGGCTCGATCGAGTGCGGGCACCTCACCAGGGCGGACTGGAATGGGTAGGTCGGTCAGGTCTGAGGAGGAGCCGGGCATGGAGGGTGTGGTTCCATATGCGGTATCGTTCCATACACAGTACCTCGCCCAACTGACCGCGTCAATCCCTTACTTATTCGTCGCCGGGCAGAGTTTACTCCATGAGGTGGTGGAGCAAGTCAAGGCCCTGTAGCCTGGCTCCAGTACCCACATGTGGTAGTTAGCCCGCTTCACGGGCATGATGGGGGCCAGTACCTCGGTCAGCCCGGACCACGGGCGGCACAGGTAGTCGGGTTGGACGTAGGCGGGGCCGTCGAAGTTCCGAATCGGGGCAAGGACGTCCTCGTTGCCCCAGCCCAGGTTGCCGACGCACCAGCCCATCACGAAGTCGATGTACCTCTTGCCATGGTGGTCGAAGACGAAACTCCTCTCCGACCGCGCCACCTGTACGCCGTCGGCCGGCTCCTCCGGGGCCACGGACCGCTCGTCGCGTTCCGCCACGGCATGGCCCTCTCCAGCTATGGGGCGTTCGGGTCGTCCGAGGTGAGCTCGACTGTCTGGTGCCGCCTGCCGAGGTGGTAATGCCCTTTCTCGACCCGCTTGACCGGCTTCCCGTCCGCGGTTTCCACGGTCACGTCGCCGCCGTCGTCCGTCCAGGAACGGAGAACGTACCGGGTCCCGTCCGCGTCGGTCGCGGCGAACTCCCCGCGGTCATGCAGCACCAGCGTCCCCTCGCCGGGCGAGGATCAACGGCGGGTTTGATGCTGCAAAACCCGTACCCCGAGTCGAGGACGACGGGCGGCCCGGGGCACCGGGTTTGCACGCTGGTATGACCCCGGGTCGCCCCGGGAGTCTCGCCCGTGTCGAACAGGGGGCGGATCATGAACTGGGACCAAATCGAAGGGAACTGGAAGCAGCTCAAGGGCAAGGTGAAGCAGAAGTGGGCCGACCTGACCGACGACGACCTGACCGCGATCGAGGGCAAGAAGGATCAGCTCGCCGGCAAGCTCCAGGAGCGGTACGGGTACGCCAAGGAGCGGGCCGAGCAGGAACTCGACGAGTTCGCCCGCGGACTGACGGCCTGACATGCAACCCAAGCACCTGCTGTTCGGCCACGGGTTCCGTATTGTCCTCGGCGATAACCGCTCGCAGGCTGCCCACATGACACTCGGCCCAGGTGAGACGGAGGGTGGCCCCGACAACCGCAACAAGGGCGCGGACCAATGGGTCTTCGTGGCGAGCGGGACGGGCATCGCCGTCGTGGAAGGCGAGAAGGTCGAACTCCGCGAGGGGACACTGGTGCGGATCGGGCGGGGCGAGGCGCACGAGGTCCGCAACACCGGCGAGACGCCGCGGCGGACGCTCAACGTCTCCGTTCCGCCCGCGTACACCGAAGAAGGAGAGGAACTGACGGCCGGGAGGCCGTAGCAAACGACCGCAGCCCTTGCGTCTGACTCACATACCCCCGCCTCGAGGGCGGAAGACGTGGATCAGGACGGCAGAAACGAGCCATACGCCGAGGAAGAGCCACGGCATCAGGGTCGTGAACATCAGGCTCTTCTGGTGCTTGTCCTCCGGTTACGGCACGACGAGCGGGTGGGTGCCCTCGAACAGCTTCTCCTTCGCCCGCCACTGGTCCATCCGCCCGTAGGCCGCGTGAATCGAGAACAGCAGGACGCCCGAAGCCGCCATGCCGACGAGCGGGAGCATCACCCCGGAGATCCAGTAGACCCCGTGCCACTGCGTCGCCCGGGCGATGGCGGCCGCCGTGAACAGGAACGACTGGCTGGTCATGTAGTACGTCATCCGCGACCCGAGCAGGGTGTGCTCGAACCGCAGCTCCTGCCGCAGGTACGTGTACCCCTCCGGCAGCGACTTCCCGCACACGTCGTCCTCGTCCCCCATCGGTTCCACCTTCCCGTCACCACCGGCACGACCACTGTGCCGGTGCCGCGCCTCTCGGAAACAGGTAGGTGGCCCCTCTACGCCCCGGGTTCGTAACTCCTTCAGCAGCTTCTCCAGGTCGGGCAGGTTCACCGGCTTTACCGGGTGGCCGTCGCACGCCGCTTCCCGCGTCCGCTCGCCGAGCCGGACGCCCGCCAGTAGGAACTGCAGGGCCAAGGTGGCCTCCCCTGCGCCGGCGGACCCTTCCACGAGGAAGAGGCGGTTTCCAGGTAGGTCGCCTGCCAGAATCTGGTCGAGGCCCTCCACGCCAGTGGAAAGAGTGTCGGGGGCGGACGGGCCGCGGACGGTTTGGGGGAGGTCATCGACTGTCTTGATCCCTTCGCATCCGGGCGGCGGTCACATAAAAAGCCCGGAGGCTGGCAACCCCATCCGCGCCCGGGAGCACTCGGACACGCAAGAATACGTCGCGCCTCGTGGGAAAAAGCGGGGCGGGCGACGACGGGACGCCTATGCTGGTATAGGGACTGGGGGCGGTGACCCCACACGCGCCCACGCACTCGCGGCGTAAAGACCGAGCCTCGTGCATCTCCTGCTCTTTCCGAGTCTTCCTTGGTGTCGGGCAGTGAGGTTGAACAGACGTTCGGCGGTATCCGCGATTTCGCGCTCGGTCAGTCCCGGGTGTAGAACCGCATGAATTACCGCGCCCAGGTGCTCCCGTCGCCTTGCTCCTCACTTGTCGGAGTGGCACGGGCCGGGGTCGAGAGCGGCCAGCCGCGAAAACCAGTGGCACGTCGGGGGGGGCGGGTGCGAAGATGACACGGTCGATCGCGTCCGTGGCCGAGGGTCGTGTGACAACGTCACCGTCCCGACCGGTCGGGCCTTCTTCCACAGAAAGGCGAAAGGGAGGGAGTCGCCGTGTTCACTCGCGAACCGTGCTGGTCGCGAGCGCTCGCGAACCGTGCTGGCGGCGGTCATGCCGTACTTCCGGTACGAGAGGGGTGGCACCTCACCCACACGCAGGCGGAACATGTCGGGGCGAACCCCGGCGACATGCCAAGTACGGAAGATTACACTTTCGGGTGGTCGGACTCGCCCCTGGTTCGCTCCCACGGCGAGAAGATGCTGACCGAGCGGCCGGCCGGCGCGATCACGGCGAAGCGGTCTGGTCGCGGAACGGTCGGATGGATTTCATGGTCGTTGCTCACACTGGCGATCGGCATCGGACTGATCTGGGCGGCGAGGAGGATGCGGCTACGGTCCGCTCCCGCGGCCGACGGTGCCCACGCCGAGGGCGACGGCGAGGTCCGGGTGTCTCACCCGCCTGACTGACTAGCCCGCCGCTCCGCGACGGTCCCGGGCGCTTGGTGGGAATGTTTCTTTCCGTCCGCCGCCCGACAACTGCGCGACCAGAAGAACCCGCGGATCGCCGAGGGCCGCCGCGAATGAGGGTGGGTCATGAGCGAAAGAACGACGAGCGAGCCGGTTACAGCTTCGACCGGTCGGCCGACCTGTTGCCGGCTGCTCGACTCCTTCCGGGGGCTGGGTTTCGCGACGGCCGGCCGCCCGGACGGGACGGTGGCCGCGAGCGAACTGGCCTTGGGCACCGTGTTCCGTTCGGTAGACAGCCAGACGGCTACGGCCGGCGAGACGCCGGCATGATCTGGTTCCTCGTCATTCTCTTCCTGATCGGCCTCTCGCTCGCCATGCAGGCGGGGTTGGTCGCCTTTGCGGGGTATGTTCTCCTCGGGGTGTACCTGCTTAGCCGTTCCCTCGCCCGGCAGTGGGCCGAGAACCTGTCCGCCGAGCGGAAGTGCGACCCCTCTCCCCGTGAGGTGGGCGAGTCCGTGGAGGTGGTGGTCAGCCTCCGCAACAGCGGCACGCTGCCGATCCTGTGGGTGCTGGTCGAGGACCTCCTGCCCGAACATGCACTTCGCCGGCCGACCCGGCTCGCGGTCAAGGGGAAGCGGCTCCAGGTGGCGAACCTCCGGCCCCGGCAGACGAAGACGATCAAGTACCGGATCACGTTCGAGATGCGGGGGTATTACCCGGTCGGCCCGACCGTCCTCGAAACGGGCGACGTGTTCGGCCTCCACCGCCGCCACCGTGTGATCGGCGAGCCGGTGTGCATCATGGTCTACCCGAAGGTGATCCCCCTTCCCAGGTACGACTTCGCGTCCCAGCGGCCGATCGGTGAAATCCGCTTGCAAAACCGCCTGTTCGAAGACCCGACGCGGACCGCCGGGGTGCGGCCGTACATGATCGGGGACCCCCTCTCGCGGGTCCACTGGCGGGCCACCGCCCGGACCGGCCAGCTGCATTCGCGGGTGTTCGAGCCGACCAGCCTTGCCGGGGCGACGATCCTGGTCGACTTCCACGCCGCCGGCTACCACTCGCGGGGCGAGCCGCACCGGTCGGACCTCGCCGTCACCGCCGCGGCGAGCATCGCCTACGCCGTCTCGGTGTTGAACCAACAGCTCGGGCTCGCGAGCAACGGCCGCGATGCCGCCGACCGCATCCGCGAAGAATCGTTGCAGAAGCAAACGGCGGGAGAAGGAAAGGGGCCGGATTACGGGACCCGGGAGGCCGCCCGGTCGCGGTACGAGTTACTTGAAGAATCGAATCGCATCCGCCCGGTAACCGTCGACACCCGCCGCGGGATCGACCAGTTCCAGAAGGTCCGCGAGGCACTCGCCAGGCTGGAACTCTCCGACGCCCTGACGTTCGCGCAGCTGGTGCTGGAGATGGCCCCGCGGATGCCCCGCGACGCCACCCTGGTCGCCGTCCTGCCCCGCGTCCCGGTCGAGTCGGCGGTCGCGCTCGGGACGCTCCGCCGCCAGGGGTTCGCGATCACCGCCGTCCTGATCGGGCTCGACGAGTCGGAACGGCTCGAGGCCCACGGCCGGCTGCTCGCCGAAACCGTCCGCGACATCCGGTACGTGAACTCCGAGGCCGAACTGGCCGCCCTGGGCGGGAACACGGCCGCCCCCGGGCCGGCCGCGTACGCGGTCGACGTCCCCCTGGCTTGAGGGAGTCTCCCGGGGCCCGGGGATGTGCCGCCGTCGCGGGCCGCCCGGTCGCACGGGGCCCCGGGCCCGGCGAATCACCGGCCCGCGGCGACACACCGTCTGAGTAATTCCGCCAGTTCTTCGGCCGTCTCCGCCCGGCTCGGGCCGAGGTCATTCACCTCCCAGCGGTCGTCGGGCTTCTCGAACAGGAGCGGGGCCCGGGGCGGGTCCCCTTCGGGTTGGGCGCCCGGGAGTAAAAACGCCCAGCCGTCGGTCCGAACCGCCCATTCGGCGATCCCATTCAGTTCCAGCCCGGAACACGCGGCCGTCCGCACCGGTTCCAAATCCCCGCGGGTCAGGGGCAGCAGGCTGTGGCCGCCGCCCTGTCCCGCCGGCGGCCCCGTGCCGAAGAGATCGAGGAGTGTCGGGCAGAGATCGGCCGGCTGGGAGAATCCTGATACCCTCCGTCCGGCCTCAACCGCACCCGGGAGCCGAACCAGCAACGGGATGTGGACGAGCTCTTCGTGCAACCACGGCCGGTGCAATCCGACCTGACCGTGCTCGCCGAGCGGGTAACCGAGGTCTGACGTGACGACCCAGGCGGCCGTCTGGTCGAGCCCGCGGGGGCGGAGTTCGTCGAACAGCCGGCCGAGTTCGGCGTCGAGGGTCGTGACCACCGCGGCGAATGTCTGGTGCAACCACTCCCAGGCGGCGAGGTCGGACTTATCGAAGGGGCCGGTCGGCGGGTCGGCGAACGGGGGCACCAGGCCGTCGGAATCGGCTTCTTCTGTCACAGGTTCTTCATCAACCGGCTCGTCCTCCTCGACCTCATCCTCATCCTCATCCTCGACCTCATCCTCATCCTCGTCGTGGTTCTCTTTCTCAGGAGCCCCTTCCTCCTCGTCGATGTCTTCGACATAGGCCTCGAACACATCCTGAAGGACATCCCACGGCGGCAAGAGACGGTCCGTCTCGACCCAGATGAGCCAGCGGGGCACTGTTCCGAGCCGATCCAGGAGCGACGGGAACGAGCGGACGAGCGTGTCGAGTGGGGAATTGTCGTCGGGCCGGGGGCGGGCGTCGAACACTTCGTCCCACCCGGCGTAGAACGGGGCAGGGGCGTCGGTGTCCGGGTGGTTCGCCCGGACAATCGTGGTCCGGACCCCGGCGGTGCGGAGAGCGGGGAGAAGGAGTGGCTCCGCGCCCGGGGACGGAGTGCCCGGGTCCAGCGGCGGTATCTGGTGATGACCGGTCAACCAAGCCCGCCCGGCGGCATCCGGCCCCGGGCAGTCGGCGATGTGGCGGTCGAAGACGACCGCCTCGGCGGCGAACTGGTCCAGGTTCGGGGTGGCGACCCACTCGTTGCCGTAAGGCCCGAGACACCCGACCGGGCACCCCCGAAGGACGAAGACGATGACTCTCATACCCCACGGATTCTACCCGCCCTCGGGAGGTTCGTCCCGTCGCACCACCAGGAGACGCTGACCCGGCCGGGGAGGACGCCCGTGACTTCCCGTGTCGGGCTGAGGAAATAAGCTAACGAGATAAGTGCCCGGCGCGGCCGTTCCGGCCGTATCACTCGCTTTGGTTCGTGCGGCCATTCCGGTCGCACGCCCGGAAAGGCAGCTCGCTTGCTCGGCCCGATTTTCATGCGCGAACTCGTGACCGTGCCGCGTCGTGCCGGGCACTATGCTTCCCGGGCGGCCGTGGTCGGGCTGCTCGCCGTTCTCGGCATTACGACGTGGCAGGCGACCATCGGGTTCGCCCGCGATGCCACCCTCGGCGAGGCCGCCGCGTTTGGGCTGCTCCTGTTCCAGATCGTCGCGTTCGTCCAGCTCCTCCTCACCCTGTTCTTCGCCGCCCTGTCGGCCGCCAGTGCCGTCTCGCAGGAGAAAGACCGGCGGACGTTCATCCTGCTCCTGATTACCGACATGCGGGACTACGAGATCGTCCTGGGCAAGATGTTCGGCGCGCTCCTCCCGGTCCTGGTCCAGCTGCTGGTCACCGCGCCGGTGCTGGCGCTGCTCCTCCTGCTCGGGGGGATCGACCCGGAACAGGTCGTTCAGGCGGTACTGGTCCTCGGGGCGGCGGCGGTCGCGTCCGGGTCACTGGGCGGGCTAATCGCCTTGTGGCGGGAGCGGACGTTCCAGGCCCTCGCGCTTTCGGTGCTCTTCCTCGTGCTCTACATCTGCTTGACGCAAGCGGTCGGGGTGGTCGGGCCGCTTCTGTCCGCCCGCACCGACTGGACCACCGTTCAAGCCTGGCTCGACCCGTTCGTCGCGATGCAGACGGTGCTCGAACCCCCCGCCGGCGGGTGGGCCGGCCTCGCGCCCGGGTACGGGTTCGTGCTCGTCATGCTCGTGTGGTGCGGGGTGCTGAACGGGATCGGGATCTGGAAGCTGCGGAAGTGGAACCCGAGCGGCGAACCGATCATGCAGCGGGAGACGCCCGAGACCGCCAAGATCGCCGAGACGGACGAGTCGGTGGAGGTGGAAAAGCGGGCGCGGGCACACGCCGCGCCGGGTAAGGCCCGGGAGGTGTGGCCGAACCCGATCCTATGGCGGGAAATCCGTACCCTTGCTTACGGCCGCCGGCCGCTCCTCGTGAAGTTCGCCTTCGGGGTCGTGCTGGCGCTCGTTCTGTACTTCGCGGTCAGCGAGTTGAACCGGCCCGGCGGGCGGCCCGCGTTCGCCGCGGCCTACGGGCTGGTGCCGGTCGTGATCCTGAGCCTGCTGCTCGTCTCGGCGCAGGCCGTGACCTCGATCACGTCCGAGAGGGATGGCGGGGCGCTGGACATCCTCCTGGTGACGGACGTGTCCCCGCGGGAGTTCGTGTTCGGCAAGATGCTCGGGGTGGTGTACAACACGAAGGAGTACCTGCTCCCGCCGCTGTTGCTCGCCGTCTTCTACGCCGCCCGCGGGGCGCTCACCCGCACCCCGCCGGGCGCCGACCCCGGGACCGCGCTGGCCGCGAACTTCGGCCCGCTGCTCGCCGTCTTCGGGGCCCTCGTCGTCCTCCTCGCCTTCGCGGTCGTTCTCGGGTTGCACGTGGCGCTGCGGATCACGAATAGCCGGCTGGCAATCGTCAACACCCTGGGCACGGTATTTTTCCTCTCTGTCGGCACGCTCATCAGCATTTACCTGATCGTGATCAACGGCGGGAGCTTCGCGAACCAGTGGCTGAGTTTCATCGCGTTCCTGGTCGTGGGGATCGGCGGGTTGCTGTACGTACTCAGCGCCGACCGGCCGTCGCCGGCCCTGACGCTCGCGAGCGTGATCTGCCCGGTCGCGATGTTCTACTGCGTGGTGAACGTCCTGATCGCCAAGCCCGGGACGGACGAGTCGACCGACCCGCTCGGCCCGTTCCTGTCTCTCGGCGGGGCATTCGGGCTCGCGATCGCGGCCATGCTGGTCCCGCTCCTGAGCGAGTTCGACGTGGCCCTCGGCCGCACGGCGCAGCCGAACGAGGGGTGAGAAACGGGCGTTGCCGTCACGTCGCTGTCGGGCGGGCCAAAAACCCTTCCTGGAAACTCATCCGGTCGGACTATAATTGGCTGGGTTGCTCGTTTTCTCCCCGCACCCACGACGCGAATCGCCGGCCGCCGCGAACGCGATACGCCTCAATTCATCGTTGCCTTTGCCGGAGGCCCTACCCTTGACCGTCCGCATCCCCGCCTCACTCGTCGTGCTCGTGACCATCGGGCACGCCGTCCGCGCCGACGAGTTGAAGTCCTTCCCGGCGGCGACGTACAAGGGCGGTGAGCTGAAATACGTCGACAAGGTGCCCGTGCTGACCCTCCGCGGTAAGCCGGCCGAGATGGGCGAGCAGTTCGGGGTCCTCGCGATCCGCAACGCCCCGGATCTGACCGCCCTCCACCAGCAGTTCATGAAGGATTCCGGCCAGGAGGGGCGGTATCCGATCATCGTGACGATGGCCAAAGCCCTGAAGCCGAATTTCCCGGCGAACCACCTCGCGGAAATGGAGGCCGCCGCACAGGCCGCCGACCGGGACGAAAACCGGCTCTACTTCGCGAACACGGTCGCCGACCTGTCGAGCGGGCTGGGGTGCTCTACCGTGGTCGTGGAAAAGGAGCGGAGCAAGACCGGGGCCCCGCTGTTCGGCCGCAACTTCGACTGGCTCCCGACCAAGGGGATCACCGAGCACACCCTGGTGGTCGTCTACAAGGGCGAAGGGAAGCGGGCCTTTGCCGCAGTCACGGTCGCCCCGATCACGGGCGTGATCAGCGGGATGAACGACGCCGGGCTCGCGGTCACCATCAACGAGATCAGTCTTCGGAAGTCGAAGGACCGGGCCGCGTTTAACTGGAAGGGGACCCCACTGTTGCTCTCGTTCCGCCGGATACTGGAGGAATGCGGCACCGTGGCCGAGGCCGAGAAGCTGCTGCGGGGGATGGAACGGACCACGTCGTGCTGCCTGACCATCTGCGACAAGGATGGCGGGGCGGTGTTCGAGATCACGCCCAAGAACCTGGAGGTCCGACCGGCGGAGAACGGCGTGTGCTGCTGCACGAACCACTTCCGGACCGAGAAGCTCACGGTCGAGAACAAGTGCTGGCGGTTCGATAAGCTCTCCCCGCTGTGCGCGAAGGGCGCCGAGAAGCTAGGGGTGAAGGACGTGTTCGCCCACCTCGACGAGGTGCACCAGGGGAAGGCGACGCTCCAGAGCATGGTGTTCGAGCCGCGCGAGAGGGTGCTCAACCTCGCCTACGGCGAAGGGCCGGCCACCCGCCGCGACCCGCACCGGCTGGAGTTGGGGAAGCTGTTCGACGAGAAATGAGGAGGTGAATCACCGCGCTCACACTCGGGGCGGGCGGGTGTGATTGTTCGCCTCTTGCCGTGTAACACCGTTTCCGGACAACGACACGAACGTCACTTTGCCTGCCCGGAGCGGTTGAACTTAGCGCCCGCCCTCCCGTCCGTCATTCTTCAACATGGGACTACACTCCAGCGAGCCAGAGAGATCGAGGCACGCGGACCCGACCCTTACTACATCGAGCCGGGGGGCGGGCGACGTTGGGACCCGCCCGGATTTTCCACCTGTCGGGTGGACCGCCCATTCGGGGTCGGCACCCCCGAGCAGTACGCACGCTTGAAAGCGGCGAACTTTCCGGCCGAAGGCGGGCCGGCCGTCCTGGAAGTCGAGGTTCCGGTGAACATCATCGCGGTCCTGGAGAGTGACCCGGACGCCCGAGATTCGATGGACAGTGGCGACACGCTCTTCGATCCGAGCGTCGGAATACGAGAATTACTGACGGCGTGGCCGACCCTGGGAAAGCGGATCATTCGATTATGACATCTTCCACCCGGGCTCTCGACCTGTTCCTTCGGCGGTCGACCGACACGAACCGCATCGACTGGTTGGCGAACCAACTGCTGGCCCTCGCGGCGGAGTCACAATCCTTTTCGTTGAGACTCGGTCCGGGCGAGGACGGAATCGCCTGGGTGCTTGAGGCGTTCGATGCCGACCAACTCGTTTCCACTCGCGAGCCCGGCCCGGTCCGGGTGTTCCGAACTGTCCTGGCCCGACTCGCAAAACTCGCTGAGCAGGAGACCGGTGCGGCCTTCAACCCCTACGGCGGGAAGCTCTGGTTTGACCGTACAAGCCCTACCGGCCCGGCCCGCGTGATCGTTGATTTCATTAACGCCGGCGATGGTTGCTCGCTGACGATGACGCGATCGGCCTGTCCCGGCAACACACTCTGCGATGAGGGCAGGGGTGGTATTGCCTGCGCCCCGACCCCGGTCACACCTGCAACACCCCGGTCTTGAACGGCCGGCCGTCGTCGTACCGGGTCGCCACGTCCAGGGCTCTCAGCAATGCCGACCGCGAGTCTTCCGGCCGGATGACCGCGTCCACCCAGAGCCGGGCCGCGGCGTAGCGGATGTCGGTCTGCTCCTCGTAGCTCGCCTTTACGCGGTCCCGGAGGGCCGCCAGGTCCTCCGCGTCCGGCTCCTTCCCCGCCCGCTTGAGCGCCTGCACCTGGATGTCGAGGAGCGTCCCGGCGGCCTGTTCGCCGCCCATCACCGCGTACTTCGCCCCCGGCCACGCCAGGACGAACCGCGGGTCGAATGCCTTGCCGCACAGCGCGTAATTGCCCGCCCCGAACGACCCGCCTGTGATCAGCGTGATCTTCGGCACCACGCTGTTCGAGATCACGTTCACCAGCTTCGCCCCGGCCCGGATGATCCCGGCCTGTTCCGATTCCTTCCCGACCATGAACCCGTTCACGTTCTGCACGAACAGGAGCGGCACCCGCAGCTGGTTGCAATCCATCACGAACCGGGCCGCCTTGTCGGCCGAATCGACGTAGATCACCCCGCCGAATTGCACCGTCCCCTCGGCCGTCTTCACCCGCTTCTTCTGGTTCGCGACCACCCCGACCGGGACCCCGCCGAGCCGACCGAACCCGCACACCAGCGTCTGCCCGTACTCGGCCTTGTACTCGTCGAACGGCTGGTCGTCGAGGACGTGTTTGAGCAGGTCGCGGACATCGTACTCGGTCCCAGAGGTGAACCGGCCGAACTCCCCTTCCGGGGGCGGCGGAGTCGCGCCCGGCGGCACCCTCCCCGGGTCGGCGGGGACCGCGCCCAGCAACGCCCGCAGCCGCCCCAGGCACGACTCGTCGGTCGGCTCGCGGTAGTCGATCGTCCCGCTGACCGCGGCGTGCATCTTTGCCCCGCCGAGCGTTTCGTGGTCGACCACCTGCCCGATCGCGGCTTTTACCAGGGCCGGGCCGGCGAGGTAGAGCCCGCTGCCCTCCGTCATGAGGAGGATGTCGCACAGGACCGGTAGGTACCCGCCACCGGCGACACAGTTCCCCATGATCGCCGCGAACTGCGGGACGCCTGCCGCCGAAATGACCGCGTTGTTCCGGAAGATCCGGCCGAAGTCGTCCTCGTCGGGGAAGATCTCGTCCTGGAGGGGGAGGAAGACGCCGGCCGAGTCGACGAGGTAGACGAGCGGGAGGCGGTTTTCGAGGGCGACCCGCTGTGCCCGGAGGACCTTCTTGCACGTCATCGGGAAGAACGCCCCGGCCTTCACCGTGGCGTCGTTCGCGATCACCATCACCCGCCGGGCGGCGACCGTCCCGACCCCCGTCACCACCCCCGCCGCGGGCGCGCCGCCCCACTCCGGGTACATGTTCCAGGCGGCCCACAGGGCGAGTTCGAAAAACTCGGTCGCGGGATCGAGGAGCTTGGCGACCCGCTCGCGGGCGGTCAACCGGCCCTTAGCGTGCTGCCGGTCGATCGCCTTCGGGCCGCCGCCCAGGCGGATCTTCGGTTCTTCGTCGAAGATGTTATCCATGAACGATCCCGGGGAAGGGTCGGGAGACGCAATCAACCACGGGGTCACGGCGGGCACCGGGGAAGACGCGCGGAGGGGAGGGGGCCGACAATATCCCTTACTCCCGGTGCGTTTCCTCGGTGCCCGCCATGACCCCGTGGTTGATTCCTCGTTCCCGGATCAGACCCGCGACCAGTCTTTCCGCTGCCGGCTCGACGGGATCTTGAGCATCTTCCGGTACTTGGTCACCGTCCGCCGGGCGACCGGGTAGCCGGCTTCGTTCAGCTTCGTCACCAGCTCCTCGTCGGACAGCGGGCTGGCCTTGTCCTCGTCGCTGATGAGGGCCATCAGCTTCTGCTTCATGACCTCGTACGCGACCTCTTCGTGGGTCTGTTTGTTTTCCTTCCCGCCGCCGAAGAATCGCTTCAGCGGGAACACCCCCCGGGGGGTCTGGACCCACTTGTCGTCCACCGCCCGACTGACGGTCGTTACGTGGACTTTCACCTGGTCGGCGATCTGCTGCATCTTGAGCGGGTGGATGTGCTCCGGGCCGGAGTCCAGGAACGCCCGCTGGTGGTTGATGATCGCCCGGGTGACCTTCAGGAGCGTGTTCCGCCGCTGCTCCACCGCACTGACCAGCCACTGGGCCGACTGGAGCGACTTTCGGAGCCGGTCCCGGGCCGCGTCGTCGAGTCCCTTCGACTTGTACAGCTCCAGGTACCGCTTGCTGATCCGGATTGGCGGGACCCAGTCGTCGATCAGCCGGGCCTCGTAATCCCCGTCGTCGGTCCGATCGACCACGATGTCCGGGACGACGTACTGGGTGCCGGTCTCGGCGAACTTGAGCCCCGGCTTCGGGTCGAGGTGGTGGCGGAGGACCTCGATCGCCTCCTGGATGGTCGGGATGTCGAACTTGGTCGCCTTTTGGATCACCGGGATGCGGTTGTTCGCGATGTCGTCGAGGTGATCCCGGACGAGGATGCGGAGGGCGTCCCGGTACGGCGTGTCGGGGGCGATCTGGAGGAGTAGACACTCGGCCATCGTCCGGGCACCGACCCCGGGGGGGTCGAGCTTCTGGACGACGTGGACCAAGGTGTCCTCGACGTCTTCAGGGGCGACCGGTTCGTCGAAGGTCTGGGCGATCTCGACGAGGGATACCGGCCGGAAAACTTCGGCGTCCTCGTTCTCGTCCTCGTCCTTGCGGGCTTTTTCCTTCTTCACCTTGACCCGGGTACCGAGGTATCCTGTGCGGTCGATGTAGGTGCAAATGTGCCGGGCGAGCCGCAGCTGGTCCTCTTCCAGCTCCATCTCCCCCAGCTGCTCGGCGAGGTGATCTTGGAGCGACTGGGGACGGTCCGGCATGTTCGCCATCGCGTCCAGTTTCCGGTCGCCTTCCTCCTCCAGAGCCGCCCGGCTGACCCGGTGCTCCTCGTTGAAGTGGTCGTCCCAGTCGCGGTTTAGGGCCTCAAGCCGACTGAACTCGAGGTCGCCGGTCTCGTCGTGCTTGAGCGGGGCGTCCGGGTTGAACTCTCGTTCGGCCGTCTCGTCCTGCTCGCCGAGGTGTTCCTTCTGTTCAAGAAACGGGTTCTTTTGGAGTTCCTCTTCGATCTTGGCCTGCAAATCCACAATGGGCAGCTGGAGGATCTCCATGGACTGAATCATCCGCGGGGCCAGAATCAGCTTCTGGTCCATCCGCGCCGACATGTCCATCCCGATCCGCATTCCGCTCATATGGTCTCCGTCTCCGGAATAACTTCCGTCTACACCCGTTCGCAGACAGCGGGTGGGTAAGCCACCGCGTCAAAACCTCCGCCGGCCTTCCATCGCATCGGCCAGCATCTGCGCGTTTGCTAGCTCAAGCGACGATCCACTCGGCAAGCCACGTGCCAAACGAGTAACTGTCACTCCGGTTCCTTCCAACAGGTTTGCCGCAAAGAGTGCGGTCCCATCGCCTTCGAGTGTCGGACTGGTGGCCAGGATTACCTCTTTTACTCCACCTCTTCGCACCCGTTCTACAAGGACGTTAAGTGTTAACCGGTCCGGTCCCATTCCGTCGAGTGGGGCGAGTTTGCCGCCGAGCACGTGGTACAGCCCCCGAAACGTCCCGGCCCGCTCGAAGGAGTTCACGTCGCGAGGCATCTCGACAACGCAGATCAGCCCGCCGTCCCGCCTCGGGTCGGCACAGACTGGGCAGAGTTCGCGGTCCGTGAGGTTGAAGCACTCGCGGCACGGGCGGATCTTCTCGGCCACGGCCCGGAGGGCGTCGGCGAGCGCGACCGCATTCTGTCGGTCGCCGGAGAGCAGGAAGTGTGCAATCCGCTCGGCGCTCTTCGGACCAATACCGGGGAGTTTGGTCAGCTCCTCCAGCAGTTCCTGCATCACCCCGCCGGACTCGACCAACGCTAGATCCTCCTAACCTTCAGCCGTCTGCTCACCGGGTACCGCGACACCTTTCCCAATAACGCCGGTGAGTCGGCGTGACCCGTGCGGGCCGGCCTCAACCGAGACCGGGGAACCCGCCGCCGAGCATGCCCGGCGGAAGGCCGATGTTGGCGGCCATCTTGGCCGACTCCTGGGCCAGTTGTTCGCGGACCTTGGTCAGCGCCTGGTTGGTGGCGGCGGCGATCAGGTCTTCGAGCATCTCCCGGTCGTTCAGCTTCATGGCCTCTTCCGAGATGCGGACGGACAGGATCTCCATCCGCCCGTTCACCTTCACCGTCACGTATCCGGCGCCGGCGGTCGCCTCCGCGGTAATCGTCCCGATCTGGGCCTGGAACTTCTGGATCTCCTCCTGGATTTTGCTCTTGTTGCCCAGCAAACTCATCATCTGGCCGAATTCTTTGAACATGGGTCTCAGACCTCGTCGGGGTCGGCTTCGGTCTCGGTCGGCACCACCGGCTTGGGTGGGGCGGCGTTCGGATTGAAGTCGTCGTCCATGTGCCAGATCTGGGCACCCAAGGCGTCGGCAGCCTTCTTGAAGAGCGGAAGGCCCATCAACTGCTTCTTCCGGTCGGCCGCCGGTGCGGGTGCCGGGGTCACGACTGGCTTGGCCACTACAGGGACCGGTCCGCTCACCAAATCGATCCGGATCGTGCCCGGTTGACCGGTCAGTTTTCTAAGGACATCCTGGAGTTTCTGGACGTTGAACTCCGTCGCACACGCCTCGTATGCATGATTATAGCTGGTATGGAAGCGAATTGCCAGTGAGTTTGGCCCGAAAATTGCAGGTGGATGGGCGAATTTCAGGTGATTTGCGAGAATTGGTGACTTGGCTGTGAGGAATCTGAGAAACTGCCGCCACACCTCGGTCAGCGATTTCTCGTTCAGTATGAGAGGTTGGAAGGCGGCTTCTTCATCGCCCTCATTATGACTGCTGGTGCTCCCTTTCGCGAGATCCATCAGCCCGTTTTTTTTTGAGACATCGGGCTCACGCGGGTCTCCTCGACCCATCCCGGAAGCCGCGGAAGGGGGCGTACCGCCGACGGGGACCGAAAGAGACGGCACCCCATTCTGGCCGAGTGTTTGGATCAGCTGGCCGACCGAAAGCACCTCACCCATACGACTCAACCGCACAACCGCCATCTCGAGAAGCACCTGGGTGTGTCCGCTGCCGCGCATCCGGGCTTTGGTCGTTGTCCAGACTTCGAGCCCGGCCAGAATGGTATCGAGAGTGAGTTTGCTCGATTGCTGGAAAAGCGTTTCCCGCTCGCCCGGCGAAACCGGCAGAGTCTGCAAATCGGGACCACAGCTGATCAACATAAGTGAACGCCAGTGCTCAACGAGTTGATCGACCAACTCCCCGATTTGGAGCCCTCGATCGACCCACCCGGCGATCAGGTTCAGGGCGGATTTCGGGTCGTGGTTCAGGATCGCGGCGGCGAGCTCGACTACCCGTTCACTCCCCGTCGTGCCCAGGACGCCATGCACCCGTTCCGCCGTGAGCCGGCCCGAGGCCGAGGCGAGGAGCTGGTCGAGTAGCGACTGCGAGTCCCGCATCGACCCGGCAGCCCGGCGGGCGACCAGCTGGAGGGCGTCGTCGTCGGCCTCGAGGCCTTCCTGCCGGACGATCCGCTTGAGCTGCTCGAAGATTTTGGCGGGCCCGACGTGGGCGAAGTCGAACCGCTGACACCGCGACAGGATGGTAATCGGGATCTTCTGGACTTCCGTCGTCGCGAAGATGAATTTGACATGCGGCGGGGGTTCCTCCAGCGTCTTCAGCAGGGCATTGAACGCCGACGTCGAGAGCATGTGGACTTCGTCGATGATGTAAATCTTGTACCGGCTGCGGGTCGGGCGGAAGCCGACGTTTTGGCGCAGGTCGCGGATCTCTTCCACCTTGTTGTTGCTCGCCCCGTCGATCTCGAGCACGTCGACGTCTTCGCCGGCGGTGATCCCCGCGCAGCTGTCGCACTTGTCGCAGGGCGTTGCGGTCGGACCCGCGACGCAGTTCAGGGCTTTCGCGAGAATGCGGGCCGCGCTCGTCTTCCCGACGCCCCGGGCGCCGGTGAAGAGGTAGGCGTGCGCGACCCGGCCGGACTGGAGCGCGTTCACAAGCGCCTGCGAGACGTGCTCCTGGCCGATCAGGTCGGCGAACTGCTGCGGCCGGTAGCGCCGGGCGACGACAGTGTACTCGGCCGGCCGCGGGGGCGGGTCGGGAGAGGTGGCGGGTGGGGCCTTGGTCTTCGCCATGTCGGGCGTGTCCTGATCGGGAGACTCCACCGGCATGCTACCCGTACCGGCAAGGCAGAACAACGTGCGGTGAGCCTTCACCGCCCTGCCGACCCGCGGGCGGACATCACTTCCGGCCCACCCGGCGGATCTTCGCCGGGGTCCTCGGTTGTTCGCTCTCGGGGTAGGTGGCCGGGTCTTTGACCGGGCGGGCGGCGATGGCCCGGACGACTTCCAGCCCCTGCGTCACCTTGCCGATCGACGTGTACTGCCCGTCCAGGATCGGGGCCGGGGTCAGGCAGACGTAGAACCGGCAGCAGGCCGAATTCGGGTCGCCGGCGCGCACGAACCCGACGGTCCCTTCGTCGTGGCTCAGCCCGCTCAGCTCGGGCCGAAGGAAGTACCCGAGATGGCCGGACCCGGCCTCCCCGTCCCCGACGGGACACCCGGCGGTCACGACTTCGACCCGGTGTTTCGTGCCGCCGTCGGAGATGAGCTCCTGGCGGATCACGCGCTCGAAGACCAGCCCGTTGTAGTACCCGACCCGGGCGAGCGCGAGAAAGTTGCGGACGTGGTTCGGCGCGTACTCCGGGAACAGCGTGATCTCGACCGGCCCGGCGTCGGTGTCCAGGGCAACGGCGATCGGGCTCGGCTTCCCCGCGTCGTCGGTCAGCCTGATCCCCGGCCAGGCGTCCCGGATCGCGAGATGGAGCCGGGCCGTCGACTCGCCGGTCAGCGTCTGTGCGACCGGGGCCTGTGACCCCTCCGGCGCCTGCGTCGTGACCGCGTCGTCGAACGGCAGGTCGTACCGGGAATGTGGAGCTGGGGTCGCCGGGCTCTCAACCGGGGTCGGAGATGAGGGGGCGGTTTCACCGGGGTCGGCGGGGTTTCCGGGCTCGGCGGGTTTGCCGCAGCCGGTCAGCGCGAGCGCCATCATCCCGGCCGAGGCCAGAACCCGTACGCGCCAGGTCCGCCGCTTCCCGCGCCGCTCGGTCATCGTGTCGCCCTCACCCGGACCGATCCGAAGGTCACTCCGGGCGGGAACCATAACCGGCCAGGACAGGGGGGTCAACGGCGCTCCGCTTCGGGCCCAGGTCTTTCAAAGTGGCCCACTCGTCCCGGGTGAGGCCGTTTCTTCGCCTTCGGCCTTCCGGGAGGGACCGTTCGCGGGGCGAGCGGACCGCACTCCCGACCGAGCGATGCGATCGCCGGTGATAGCCCGTGAGCACTCCCGGCAAAGAGGCGTCAGGGACAGATTTCAGTCTCGTCGGCTTATCCTCCTTCATCTCCGGCTTGTCCTGCCGTCCGGCCGGTGCGGGACATGCCGGAGATGAAGGACCCGTTCCGGCCCAGACCGCGACGGCCGGGCGGCGGGAGGACATTCAAACCGGATCGCCCCGTGACGACGGTGATCCCCCGACCAGGGTTGCCGGTCGGGCGTGTTTCGATTCATTCATCTACACGGATTACCCCTGGAGAATGCAGAGATGACCCCTGCGGCCGCCCTCGCCGACTCCGCCCCGGCTGCCGGTCCGAAGCCGCTCGCGAAGGCCGGGGGCAAGGAGTGGTCGCCGCGGATCTGGGACGGGATGGACTTCGTCGGCTGGCTCCGGCTCCTCGCCCGGAACCGGTTCGCCGTCCACCCGCCGCACTGGTACATCGCCGCGAGTATCTCGGTGATCAGCGTCGGCCACATGGTTTTGCGGTGGGTCCAGGGCGGGCTGTACGGCGACCGGATCGCCCGCACCCCGATCCCCGACCACCCGATCTTCGTGATCGGCCACTGGCGGACCGGGACGACGCTCCTCCACGAGCTGATGATTCTCGACGACCGGTTCAGCTACCCGGACACCTACGCCTGCCTGGAGCCGAACCACACCCTGCTGACCGAGAGGTTCTTCAAGACCTACGGGAACTGGCTGCTTCCGGACCGGCGGCCGATGGATAACATGGCCGCGGGATGGGCCCGCCCGCAGGAGGACGAGTTCGCCCTGTGCCTCCTCGGGCTCCCGTCGCCCTACACGGACTTCGCTTTCCCGAACCGCCCGCCGATCTACCCTGGTTCGCTCGACCTGAGCGGGTTGACCCCCGCCCAGCTCGTCCACTGGAAGAGGACGTTCCGCCGGTATCTCCAGACATTGACGTTCAAAGACCCCCGCAGGCTGGTGCTGAAATCGCCGCCCCACACGGCCCGCGTGCGGGTCCTGCTGGAACTGTTCCCGGGTGCCCGGTTCGTCCACGTGGTCCGCGACCCCTACGTCGTGTTCCCGTCCACCGTCAACCTGTGGAAGTCGCTCGGCCGAAAGCACGGGCTCCAGTCGCCGCGGAACGAGACGGCAATCCGCGAGAAGGTGTTCCGCGAGTTCCGGGTGATCTACGACCGGCTGGAAGAGGCGAAGGGACTGATCCCCGCCGGCCGGTTCCATGAGCTGAGGTACGAATCCCTTGTGAAAGACCCGGTGGCCGAGATGCGGAAGGTGTACGCCGGGATCGGCCTCGACGGCTACGAGGAATACCGCCCGAAGCTGGAGAACTACCTGGCGAAGAACGCCGGGTACGAGACGAACAAGTATCAACTTCCCGATGCGGACCGGGAAGAGATCAACCGCCGGTGGGGCGACGTGATCCGGCGGTACGGGTACTCTTGAGAAGGTGGAGTGCGGAATTCGGAATGCGGAATCTCGAACAGAACGGGCCGGGGTCGAAGTCCCCCCACGGCGTCGCGTCCTCGCTCATCGGCCGTGACCGAAGAAGTAGCTGAGCGCCAGCCACATCAGGGCTGCGGACGCGGCTGCGAGAAGGACGACAGCGCAGACGAGCCCGACGAGGACCCAAACGCTGCCCCGGCGGGCCGCTTTCGAGTCGGCGAGAGCTTTCTCCAGCAGGGCGACGTTCATCACGTTCGCCTTCCACGCGACGTCGAGCATGTCCCCGACGACCGGAACGGCTCCGACCACGGTGTCGATCCCGAGGTTCAGCAGCATCCGCCAGATGACCACCCGCGGGACGCCCATCCGGGACGCGACCATCACGATGTACCCGCCGATGACCGAGCCGATCACGTCCCCGATCCCGGGGATCAGGCCGATGATCGAGTCCAGACCGATCCGGATGTTCGTCCCGGGGACGACGAACGCCGTGTCCATCAACTTCGCCAGGGCCCGGACCGCGGCGAGCTGCTGGGACTGTGTGTCCGACGTGATCAGAACGCCGGTCGCGGTGATCGGGGGTTCTTCCGCGGTCATGCACATACCTCACCAGCGGCAGGGCAAACTCGCTTGTCGTCAGTTCGTGACGTCCGGCACCGGCCGGCCGGTGATCGCCTCCTGGTCGTGCCGAAGATAGGGGTCGAGGACGAACGGACCGGCCGGAAGGATGGAGGCGACGAACGCCCCGGCCGCCCGGGGGACGGTGATCTGTTTGATCAGAACCGCTTGGGCGATGGCGAGCATGAACAACATGAACAGGACGCCGTGTCCCCAGCCGACGACGAGGACGGCTTCCGGCAAGCCGGCGAGGTACTTGAGCGGCATCGCGATGCCGAGGAGGAGAAGGTAAGAAACGCCTTCGACGAGGCCGACCAGCCGTAGCCGGCCGAGGGGGGTAGACAGCACGCAAGGGTCTCCGGAGGGTATCCCTTTAATCTTATGGGCGTGACGGTCGGGCTCGCGAGAGGGAAGTGAGGTTCCCCGAGATCGGTGGGGTATTGTCTTCCCAACTGCCCGGTAACCGGTACCGCCGGGCGACTCAGCCGCGCTATTGTAGTGTTTCACTTGTGGGAAAGAGATTGAGTGCCAGACGGGCGACCTGATCCGCTTTGCCCGCACAGGATGGCCGCGCTGCTGTGGGGAAGTGATGACTCTGTTCCAGCCGGTCGACAAGCCAGAAACACTGGCGTGTCGCGGTCCGTGATCCACCCCGCCGGGTCACCCCGTGGGCGGGTGCTCCTTCGTTTCGTCTAACGGCTTCTGCTCCGCCCCCGTGTCGTCTGTCAATTTTTTGACCCGTTCCACGATCCGCCGCGCAATCTCTTGCGCACGAGCAAGCGACGCCTCTCCCATTGCGAGTGGGTCGCGCTGCTCGGAGTCTGGATTTGGGCGGTCCGAACTTCCTTGTTCAGCCGGGGGCATGCTGGTTCACCGCATGGGCTATCCGGAGGGATACTGTCACTTAGGTGACATATCAGCACGTGCCATGCCGGGTATGGTTCTGGTCACAAACCTGTTCCGACTATTCCCCGCGGAGCTCGGTGGCTCGGGCAGCCGCGGAGGGCGGTCCCTACGGAACCAGGGTCTGTTAGGGTCTGTCCTCTGTGGCGGCCCGCCAGCAGCCAAGCGTTTCAAAAGGCAGAAAAGTTCAACACCTTTTGCACCCCGTCCCGGAACTGCCAGCGCGACCGATCCGGGAGGAGGGCGAACCGATGACGAACGTGCAAAAGCCTGTGCTTTCCGTTACGATTCAGACTTGATGTCTCACTCAGGCAATTTTAATCTATGATATGGTCATTATGGGAAAGTACCCGGAGTTTGAACGCGGCGACCGCGTGAAGGCTATGTATGTCCGCGGGCCGACAATGGTCGTGGAAGAGGTCTACCAACCCTTCTTCAACTTCCGCTACCGCTGCAGATGGACCAACGAAGACGGCGTCGAACAGGTCGCGAATTTCCGGGTCGAAGACCTGATGTCGGCCGACTGGCCACCACCCCGCACCGATCTCCCGCGCCAAACCGGCCGCCCCAGCCCGTTTTGATGGCTATGGTCAGCGAACGAGGGGTGTATAGGCAGAGCGAGGTTGATGGGCAAAGCCTCATTTGGACAGATCAGAACTCATGCCCGATCTCTTGACGGTCGCCATATCAGGCGGCAATTCCACCCGCCCGAGCCCGACTGGTTGCACTCCGGTCCTATCGGTACTGACCCGGATCGACACTGAGGTGCTTGATGTGGGTCCGCTTCCACGTGTAGGTGATTTCGAGGGTCCCGGCGGCTGACTGGATCATCGCCGGGTACGAGAACTCGCCGAGCTCCGAATC
>JAQGHQ010000547.1 GCA_028288765.1 Gemmataceae bacterium
CCTGGAAGTGTTCTACAACCGCGTCCGCCGTCATTCCGCCCTGGGGTATGTCTCCCCGGACGAATTTGAACGGACGTACAACCAGACCCACCGTTAACTTCGTGTCCACTTTTCTTGGGGAATACCAACCTCCCCACCAACTCCTGAATACTCAACCCGCCGCGCCGCCCGAACTCAACGCACACCCGCTGCCACTCAGTGGACGCTTACGGAGAATGAGACATCCCCACCACGTTCGGGGATCAGTACCGTGCCCCGGCCGGGCGGACGCGGGGGAGTTCGAGACGGGTGAGGTAGTCGAAAAGTGCCTCGTCGAGCTCGGGTAGGGCCTCTCGCAGCCGCGGGGCGAGCGGGCCGGGCTTGTCCGTGGTCCGCATCACCTGCAAGTAGTCGAGCAGCACCCGTTTCGCCGCCGGGCTGCTGCGGAGCATCAGGTGGACCCAGGCCCACGCCTCGCGGTACTCCGGCTGCTGCATCTCCGCAACATCCTTCAGCCTCTCCAGCCTCGCCAGGTTAGGCTGGAACGGCCCGCGACGGATCAATTCCAGGTGCTGCGGATTCACCCCATCCTGTTCGGGCGGCAGCTCGAAATACCCGGCCAGCCCCTCGTCGAGCCAGATCGGCACGTCCTTCAACACGCTGTGCAGTAAGGCGTGGGTCAGTTCGTGCCGGAGGTCGGTCCGGAGGTGGTCGCCCATCCAAGTAAACACCTTGAGCTCGTCACCCCCCGCCCGCTTCTCGGTAATGAAATACGCCCGCCGAGGAGGCAGACCCCGGAAGAGTGGTGACGACTTCAGGTACTGGTTGTACCGGTCCCGGGTGTCGAACAGGAACACCTGCACGATACCGGTCGTCGGCGGAAGGCCGAGTTCCCCGAGGACCTGATCCGGGAGGGCTTCCAGTTCGGCGAACAACGGGTCCGACTTGTCGAGCTCGAAGTCGTGGTAGAAGACGTAGTTCCCGCGGCGGATGGCGTGCCGGCCGGGCGGGGTCGGCGGCGTACCCGGGTCGCTCGCCCGGTGGACCACATCGGGCCGGCCGGCCGTGTCGTGGGGTTCGGCGGGACCTGCGGGGCGGACCGTCTCGCACCCGACCGGGATCGCCAGCGCCCCGGCCGCGAGAACGGCCCAAGCAGCGAGGCGGGAACCGGTTCGGGCTCGGAGAGGCGATGACGGCATATCGGAACGCCCCGCGACACGGAGTCCGCCGGGTGGAGAGAATACCCCGGCGGGCGACGGACACCAGACCAGTTGGCCGCCGCATTACATTCGACCGGACGGGACAGGAGTCTTCACATTTCGCGGGTGGAATCAGCTGTGCGGGGGACGAATAAATGCTGACGGATAAACGACAAATCGCGATTCAAGACCGTCGGCCAGGGTCGGCGTTCGGGGATGATTCCCTGTTCGCCCTGAATCACCCATCCTGCCACCACCTCACGCGAGTGGGCGGCCGGACCGGTGGTTCTTTGCCACCTTCACCGCGGTCGCCGCGGCGATCGCCTTCCACCACGCCTTCCAGTCCGTCCCCGGTCTCGCTCCGGCCGCGAGGTAGGCCCGCAAGAACCGCAGCAGGTCCCCGCGGGTCACCACGGGCGAGGCCAGAAAGCTGACGTTCAACCGGGCCAATTCGCCCGCCCGCCGGAGGAAGGGGACCGATTTGCCGACCCGTACCCCGACGAGGTCGATCAGCACCGGCACGGCCCCGGCGGGGTTCGCCGCGCCCCCGGCGAGCAACACATTCGGTCCTTTGAGGTCGCGGTGCGAAACCGCCCGGTCGTGCATCGCGCGCAGCGTCCGGGCGAGCCGGCACGCCCAGGTTCGAACGACCCGCGTTCGCTCACCCGGCGGCCGGGCCATAAGCCCTTTGGCGGCCTCCGGCAGCTCGATCGCGTCGGGCACTTTCTCGGTGAGTAAGTACCCTTCGGCCGGACACCCGGCCCGGAACCGGTGGAGAACGGCGAGCGGCCGGGGGGTCGGAAGCAGCCGGTCGCGGAGGGCGTGCCCATTCACCCACGACCGCAGAGCTGGGGACCGCCTGAGCCGGTTGCGGGCCGGATCGGTCCAGTGGCGGACGTTGATCCGCTTCAGGATCGCCGCGCGGGGACCGTCGGCCGTGGGGATCACGATTTCGGCGACGGTCGAGGTCCGGGAATCCTTGATGACCCGGGTGCCGGGCCGGGCGAACGGGGCGTCCGGATCGGCAAGCAGTTCCTTGAGGAACGGCTCGGACAGATCGCGGACGACGTGCCCGCGGACCGGCCCCGCCTGCACCTTCCGATAGTACCGATTCTTCCCCAGGCACCGCGACACTCGCCCCCCCCAGAACCGCAGGTTCGACTCGGCCGTCCCCCGTTCCACGGCGCGGGCCTGGCCCGCGTTGCCGTCGGCGTCGGGCAACGGAAGGGTATGCCGGGACCGGCGGTAGCTGTGCCAGAACCGGAGCCGGTCGGTGCGGCCGGCCCGGATCTGGAACCACCGGTTGAACAGGACCAGGTTCGCCAGGCTCTCGGCCCAGGAGAGCGGCCGGCCGATCCGGACGGCGTGCAGATCGATCAGGAAGAACCGGGGGACAAGGGACGGCGGGAGTTCGAGGAGCAGGTTCCCCGGGTGCGGGTCGGGGTGGGCGACCCCGACGTCGTGCAGCCGGGCGAGAAACTGCCCGAGCGCCCGGGCGAGTTGCCGGCGGACGGCGCACTGGACCGTCGGCGGGAGCGTGGGCAACACCCGTTCGACGAACGTGACGAATGGGACCACGCCGTCGAGGCTGCGGGTGATCAGGAAGCTCTCGCCCGGCCACGGCGAGTCCGGTCCGCCCCAGGCCACCGGGAGGATCGTCGCCACCCCGCTGCCCCGCAGGGTGAGAGCGTTCTCGAATTCGAGCCGGGCCTTGGCCGGCCGTAAAACCTCCCGCGCCCACGCCCGGAACCCGCCGACCCGGCAGTGCTTGACGTACACCACCCCGCCGGGCAGAGTCACCCGATAGACCGTACGATGCGGACCGGATTTGACCACCTCCGCCGAGCCGTCGGCGACCCACCGGTCGAGATCCGGGCCGGACTGTCCGATCACGTCCGCGGCATCGGGCGTGAGGTGCCACCGCCGACCGGCGGTCCGGATCGTACGGGCGGCAGCCGGCACCCGCCATCCGAACGAGCAAACCTTTCTCAGGAAGTGGCTAAACATGGTCGCTATCTCTCAGCCTGCCCGCCGCAGCCCCGCGAGACGATCCAGCGCGGCGACCCACCTGGCTGCACCGACCGCGACGCTGTATTCCTCTTCCACCTGCCGTCGTCCGGCCGCACCCAGCCGCCAGCCCATCTCGGCATCCCCGGCCAGTCGCCGGACCGCTGTCACCCACTCGTCGGTGGTCGTCGCGCGGAACCCCGTTTCGCCGTGGCGGACGAAGTCCGTCTGGACCCCGACCGGGTTCGCGACCACCGGCAGACCGGCGGCCTGGTACTGGAGAACCTTCAGCCCGCACTTCCCCCGGCTCCACGGATCGTCCGGCACCCACGCGATGCCGACGGAGGCGGCGGCGAGTTCGACCGGCTCGGTCGCCTCATCCCACGGGCAGCGGTCGACCGGCAGGTGCGGGACGTCGATGAACCGGTCGCAGATCAGTTTCAGTCGGGTTCCGGGGACGGCCTTCCCGATGGCGGAAAGGGTCGGGGCGAACTGCTCCAACCCGCGGAGCGTACTCGACGACCCCACCCAGACGAGCTGGGTTGATGCCGACTCCCGCCGGGATCGCGCGGGGTACTTCGTCACGTCCACGCAGGTGGGAATGACGGCCACGCGGGTTGGCCCGACCCAGCGCCGGACCTCGGCGGCCAGGTAGTCATTCCCGGCAACAATCAGGTCGGACGCCTGCACGACGGCCCGGAAGCGACGGGTCCGGCGGGGGTCGTCGAATCCGCGCGGCGAGTACGAGTCGCGGAGCCAGACGGCGTCGTCGAGGTCGAAGATGAACCGGCGGACCCGGCGGCGGAGCAAGGCGATGGCGAGACGGGGGAGGAGTTTCCGCTGGAGGATAACGGCGTCGGCGTGGGCAAGGTCGCGACCGAGGGTGAGGCGGCCGTACCAGGACCGGGGAAGGGCGCGGAGCTCGAGCGTGTGACCGGCAGCCGCCAGGTACGGGCGGAACGCCGCCAGCCGATACCGGCAGCAGACGTGATCCTCGGCCTCGACCAGCGCGACCAGACGCACCGCGACCCTCCTTGGTCCGGCTGACGGAAGAGAAGTTAGGCGAGCGGCGGGTGAAAGCCGACCCGCCAAGTAGTCTTGTGGCACAGGTCTCCAGACCTGTGCAGCTGCACAGGTCTGGA
>JAQGHQ010000549.1 GCA_028288765.1 Gemmataceae bacterium
CGGCAATCGCCCCTCCGGGGCTCCGAGACAGGCTCGCGATCCGTCGCCCCTACCGTATGCCCGCCGCCCACTCTTCACGCGTGACTTCCCCACCCCGATGCGGTCTAATACGGGGGTCGCCTACTCCCCTTCCCTCCCCGCCGGAGCGCGTCTCATGCTGCCCGTCACGACCACGTCCTGCCCCGAGTGCGAACACGGCCCGATCTCGTCCCCGGTCCTCGGCCGCCGCGACTTCATCCGCGTCCTCAGCTCCTCGGCCGCGGCGGTCGCCGTCGGCGGGGTGGCGGGGCTGTCGCCGCTCGCCCGGGCCCGCGCCGCCCGGGCCGAGAAGCAGGCCGCCGCCGAAGCCCTGGTGTTCGAGCTGTTCGGGACGATGGACGCCGACCAGAAGAAGAAGCTCGTCCTGCCCTGGGACCACGGCGCAAACGGCGGGAAGAGCCTGCCGGCCCGGCTGATGACGCACAACGGCCCGGCCGGGAAGGAGTCGGTGATCGGCGTCGGGTACGACAAGAAGCAGGTCGAACTGCTGAACCGGATCTTCCACTCGATCGCCAACGGGGAGGAGGGGTACCGGCGGCTCAGCCGGAACGGGAGGTTCGACAACAGCGGCGACTTCGAGAGCATCGGGGCGCTGATCTACGGCGAGCCGGCGGCGGGCAAGAAGTTCTCGCTGGTGTTCAGCGGCCACCACCTGACGATCCGGTGCGACGGGAACTCGGAGGAACAGACCGCGTTCGGCGGGCCGCTGTACTACGGGCACAGCCCGAGCGGGTACGCCAGCACCAACGTGTTCAACTACCAGACGAAGGCGGTGAACGAGGTGTTCGGCGTCCTGGACGAGGCCCAGCGGAAGGTCGCCGTGATGCCCGGCCGGTGGCGGGACGGGGTGGACACGGTGAAACTCCCCGGGAAGGGCGCGACCGTGCCGGGGCTGAGCTTCGCCGACATGACGAAGGACCAGAAGGCGCTGGTCGAGAAGGTCATGAAGGACCTCGTCGCGCCCTACCGGAAGGAGGACGGCGACGAGGTGATGGAGATCATCAAGGCGAACGGCGGGATGGAAAAGATCGGCCTGGCGTTCTACCAGGAAGGGAAGACGTCCGAGAAGGAGCCGTGGACGTACTGGCGGCTGGAAGGCCCGGGGTTCGTCTGGAGCTTCCGCGCCCTCCCGCACATCCACACGTTCGTGAACATCAGCTCGAAAATTGGATAGATGGGGAATTGCAGAACGAGTATTAACCACAGAGTCACAGAGGGCACAGAGAAAGAAGAAGAGCGAGAGGTTTGAAGACGATCGTTTTCAGTCTTCTCGGGTTTTGTCCTCCTCGGTGCCCTCTGTGACTCTGTGGTTAGCACTCTTACAATGCCTGCATGTCCATCCGCGTCTCGAACCTCAGGGTCCCGGTCGAAGAGCCGGAGACGAGCCTCCCCGATCATCTCGCCCGGACGCTCGGCCTGACCCCGGCCGATCTCGGCCGGTGGCGGGTCGTCCGCAAGGCGCTCGACGTCCGCGACAAGCGGCACCTCCGGTTCGTCTACAACTTCGAGGTCGATCTCCCGGCCGACGAACGGCAGATCGTCCACACGGCCGCCGCCCGCCCGCACCCCGCGGCCCAGGTCGAACTCCACGACGAGCCCCCCTTCTCAATGCCCGCCCCCGGGCCGACGCCCCTCCCGGACCGGCCGGTCGTCGTCGGGTCGGGGCCGGCCGGGCTGGTCTGCGCCTACTTCCTGGCGAAGCACGGCTACCGGCCGCTCGTCCTCGAACGCGGGACCCGGGTCAACGACCGCATCCGCGACGTCCGCCGGTTCGACGAGGGCGGGCCGTTCCACCCCGAGAGCAACTACCTGTTCGGCGAGGGCGGGGCCGGCACGTTCTCGGACGGCAAGCTGACCTGCCGCGGGACCGGGCCGGACGTGATGCGGGTGCTGGAACTGTTCGCCGAGTGCAAGGGCCAGCAGGCCGGGAAGCCGAGCATCCTGTACTACCACCGCCCGCACCTCGGGAGCAACCGGCTCCCGGCCGTGGTGAAGGCGATCCGCCGGGAGATCGAACACGCGGGCGGCGAAGTCCGGTTCCTCACCCGGGTGGAAGACCTCCACTTCGACGACACCGGGCTCAGGGGGGTCATGACCTCGTCCGGGTTCGTCCCGACGTCGGTCGTGGTCCTCGCCCCCGGGCACAGCGCCCGCGACACGTACACGATGCTCGCGGCCCGCCGGGTGCCGATGACCCCGAAACCGTTCCAGTTCGGCGTCCGGGTGGAGCACCCGCAGGCGGTGGTGAACGAGGTGCAGTTCGGCCCCCGGCACGGGCGGTACGAGGAGATCCTGGGCAACGCCGACTACTCGCTCGTCGCCCGCGGGGCGCACGACCTGTTCACGTTCTGCATGTGCGCGGGCGGGCATGTCATCCCGAGCGTGTCGGAGGAGGGGTACTTCTGTACGAACGGGATGAGCCTGAGCAAACGGGACTCGCCGTTCGCGAACAGCGGGCTGGTGGTGACGATCCCCGTCGGGGCGTTCGGCGGCACCGATCTGCTCGCCGGGGTCCGGCTCCAAGAGCGGTACGAGCGGGCGGCCTACGAGCTGGGCCGGGGCGAGTACAAGGCCCCCGTCCAGCTCGCCCGCGACTTCCTCGGGGCACGGCCGACCACGACCATGCCGGCGAGCAGCTACCCGCGCGGCGGCGTCCCGTGCGACCTGCGGGCGGTGCTCCCGCCGATCGTGGTCGACGCGCTCCTCGCCGGGCTCCCGCAGATGGACCGCCGGTGGCACGGGCGGTTCCTGCCCGACGCCGTCCTCGCCGGGCCGGAGACGCGGGGGAGTTCCCCGGTCCGGATCGACCGCGACCCCGCGACCCGCGAGTCGCCGGGGGTGCCCGGGCTGTACCCGGTCGGCGAAGGGGCCGGGTTCGCCGGCGGGATCGTTTCGGCGGCTGTAGACGGCCTGCGAACCGCGAAGGCGGTTGTGGGCAAGTACGCCCCCTTCTCCGGGTAGACGGCGGGAAGTCTGAATGAAATCCCGAAATGCTCCTTCACAGACGCCCCGACGTTCGGTCTGATAGACAGTATCCGGTCGGCCAAGCGGGGCGATCTCGACCCACCCACTTCTGTCCCGGCGCCGCGTACCCGACCATTCCCTGTCGAGGCCGCCCATGTGCCGTATTGTCCGCCCCCGCGGGTTCACACTGATCGAGTTGCTGGTGGTGATCGCGATCATCGCGATCCTGATCGGCCTGCTCCTCCCCGCCGTCCAGAAGGTCCGCGAGGCCGCCGCCCGGGCCAAGTGCAGCAACAACCTGAAGCAACTCGGGTTGGCGTTTCATAACTACGCGAACTCCAACAACGACAAGTTCCCGCCGGCCTACATCTTCACCACCAGTCCGTCGAACGCTCACGCCTGGGGGGTCTACCTGCTCCCGTACATCGAGCAGGACAACCTCTTCAAGCAGTACAACCTGAATGTCCCGTTTGTGGCCGGGGGGAACGCGGCGGTGATCGCCACCCCGGTCAAGACGTTCGTGTGCCCGTCGAACCCGGACCAGAACAAGGTGTACACCTGCCCCGCCCCCCTGGCCGGGGCGTTCGGCCTCCCGCAGTTCCAGGCGGCGGCGAGCGACTACCACATCCTCACCGGGGTGATGGGATCGCTGTGGACCGTGGTGGTCGATAACAACCCGGGCGGCAGCCGGGACGGGGTCCTGTCGGCGAACCAACAGAACGGCATCCTTTCCATCACCGACGGGACGTCGAACACCATTCTGCTGACCGAGATCGCCGGGAAGAACGACAACTGGACCCGGGGGCAGAAGGTCTCGAGCGGGACCGAGCAGGGCGGGGGGTGGGGGGACCCGTTCAGCGGGGAGAACTGGCTGAGCGGGTCGGACTCGACTGGCACCATCTCCCCCGGGACGTGCGTGATCGGATGCACCAACAGCCAGCCGCTCGGGTCGACGGCCCGCGGGATCTACAGCTTCCACACGAGCGGCGCGAACGTCCTGCTGAGCGACGGGAGTGTCCGATTCATGACGACCGGCACCTCTCCGAAGACGATCTGCTACCTGATCACCCGGGCGAAGGGGGAAGTGTTGCCCGGCGATTTCTGACCTCGACCGTCCGCCCTGGGCCGGCCACCGGCCCCGGCGGTCCGGGCCGCGGCCCGGACCGGTCCCGAACGGGCCTGGTCCGGGCATCCCCTTTCCGGAGTCATACCCCCGTGTGTTCCCTAAGATCCGCCACCGTCCGCACGGCCGTCGTCGTCGTCCTGCTGGGAGTCATCTCGTGCGGGGGGCCGAGGCAGAAGCCGACTTACCCGACCGACGGCAAACTGCTCATCAGCGGGCAGCCGGTCGGTAACGTCACAGTCTTCCTCAACCCGCTGAACTCACCCGACCCCGAGCTGACCCGGGCGTACGCCACCACGAAGTCGGACGGGACATTCTCCCTCACCACCTACGCGGCCTACGACGGCGCGCCGGAGGGCGAGTACGTCGTGACGATCCTGTACGAACCGCTCGACTCGCCGCTCTTCCGGGCGAAGGGCAAGCCGCCGACGTTCGACAAAAAATTCACCGACCCGGCCACCTCTCCGTTGCGGGCGACCATCGTGAAGCAGCCGAGGAACCAGCTCGACCCCTTCGACGTGAAGTGAGGGATCTCGCAGGTAAGAGAGCTGCAAGTGAACCCCGACCCGCTGAGTGGTTTTGTGGCACAGGTCTCCAGACCTGTGCCACAAGAACTCCAGCCCGACCGGCCCGTTCTCATGGGTCAGTTTTCATCCACCGCTCACCTAACGATCGACCAAACGACCAGGCCGAGCACGGCCGCAACCCGCCGCACCGGGGTTAACAAAGACCGGTGGCCCGATGCCCGTACCGCACTCGCAAACCAGTAAATCTTCATCCTGCTGCCTGCCCGACCCCGCGGACGCCCGGGGCGCGAAAGTTCCGTGAAGCCCCCGGACGGTCACTACTCAGCGATCGGCCGGGCGGGTATCTTCATGGACTCGCTCCGCCCAACACACGGAGAAGCTGCCATGAAGAAGTTGCTGCTCGGCGGGGGGGTCCTCGCACTCCTCGCCGTGACCGTGAGCCTGTCGCAGTCGAGGACCGCCGCCGACCCCACGGTGGCCGACCCGAACGGCCTGCGGGTCGAGTCCGAGGGCAAGAACCCCTGGACGACCCTGAAGCTGAACGCCGCCGCGGACCAGTTCCAGTTCGCCGTGGTGTCCGACCGGACCGGCGGACACCGGGAGAAGGTGTTCTCCCGGGCCGTGTCCCAGGTGAACCTCCTTCAGCCCCAGTTCGTGATGTCGGTCGGCGACCTGATCGAGGGGTACACGACCAAGGAGGAAGTCATCACGGAGGAATGGGACCAGTTCGACGGGTACGTCCGGAAGCTGGAGATGCCGTTCTTCTACGTGGCCGGGAACCACGACCTGACGAACAAGATGCAGGTCCAGAAGTGGGGCGAGCGGTACGGCCGGAAGTATTACCACTTCACCTACAAGAACTGCCTGTTCCTGTCCTTGTGCTCGGAAAACCCGCCGGACTTCGTGAGCGGGATCGACCCGGAGCAGCGGGACTACGTCCGCAAGACGCTCGCCGCGACCGCGGGGGTGCGGTGGACGTTCGTGTTCCTGCACAAGCCGATCTGGACCGCGAAGGACCTCGACAAGAACGGCTGGGGGGATGTCGAGCAGGCGCTCGCCGGGCGAAAGTACACCGTCTTCTGCGGGCACGTCCACCGGTACCAGAAGTTCGTCCGGAACGGGAACAACTACTACCAGCTGGCGACCACCGGCGGCGGGAGCCGGCTCCGCGGGACCGAGTACGGCGAGTTCGACCACGTCGCGTGGGTGACGATGAAGCCGGGCGCCCCGCTGATCGCCAACGTGCTGCTCGACGGCATCCTGCCCGAAGACCTGACGCTGCCCGAGACGGAGGAGCCGGGGACGAAGCGGAAGCTGCTGCCGACCTACCCCGTGACCGGGCGGATCACCCTCGAAGACAAGCCGGTGCCCGGGGCGACGGTCTCCTTGTACCGGCTCAACGCCGAAACGAAGAAATTCGTCGACGTGTGCGACGGACTGACGGACGAGGCCGGGGGGTTCAAGCTGAGCACCTACGGGCGGTTCGACGGCTGCCCGGCGGGGGAGTTCGTGGTCACGGTGGTGAAGACCGGGAAGGGGTATTACGACGGCGAGACGAAGGAGAAGAGCACGATCCCGGAGAAGTACGCCACCCCGGGCAAGAGCGAGCTCAAGGTCCTTGTCCGGGAGGGGGCGAACGAGATGTACCTGAACCTGACCGCGAAGTGATCCGTGGAGGCACCCGCCGGGTCGGAGGGGGTGCGTCCTGCGGGACGCACTCCCATCGTTCGCCCGACCCGGGGCGGAACTGGTGGTGCGGCCGGAGTGATGTCGGTCGCCGCCGACGGTAGTGCTCGGGAACACCCTGAGAGACCATCCTTCGGGGGTTTCCACCCCCGAGGTTATTCGTCTCGCCGGTTCCGGCCTTTTGGCCGTCCGAGGCCGGGCCGGAGGTTGTTTTTGGCAAGAGCTGGCAGGGGTTGGCAGGCACTGGGCAGTGCTGGAAAATGAGAATTGGGTTCGTTTGGCAGAAATGACCTCACCGCGGGTCTGGTCCTTCCCCCGCTGAATGTGAAGGATTGATGCCGATTGGGTTCGTTTGGCAGTTTTCACATTTCCGCAGCCCTCGTCTGCTAAAGTCCCCTTCCAATCGACGACCTGAGTGCGGCGACAGATCGGAAGTGAACAAAGTCTCTGTTCGAACAGGCCGAGTTTTGGACATGCCACCGGCCGTTCTTGTGGTCGTGGTCAGTGGCAGGTACTGGCAGGTTTTGGCAGGCCTGGTGCCGGGTGTTCGGCCGGTGCCATCGACCACCAGCTGGTGACAGCATATGACAGGAATTGGCAGGGTTTGACTGCCTCCTGGAGATGTCGAATTCTCGTGTAGCCTGTCGGTGGCAGACTCTGGCAGGGTTTGACAGCCCCTCGGTGATCGGTTTCTGGTCTGGACAGCCCGGTTTCTCGTCGTTCGGGTGCTCGATGGCGTTGGGGACGCGACGTTGGCCGCCGCCGATCGGATTGGCTTCGGTCCGCAGAACCGGCCGGCCCCACCGATCGAGCCTGGCCCGCGGAGGCGGAAGGATCGAGGTCGATTGGCTTCGGTCGGCAAAAACGACTTCCCAAGTTGGTCCGGCCCCCAGCCATGTGAAGAAACGGTGTCGATTGGCTTCGAACCGCAGAAACGGCTCCCCGGCAGTGCGAGCTGGGCGGGACCTGTGGTGGATCGGCGCGCGGTCGGGGATGACCGGGTGACCGGCCGGTGGCAGGGAATGGCAGGGTTTGGCAGCCCCAGAGCATTCGGATGCTCCCCTTGAGAACATGGGGGGCCGGAGCGGTCGCGGAAGCCACCGACGGTCTCGACCCAAGCGGCGCGCCCGCTCGCCCGCCGGACTCCTCTCCCGGCCGCCGTCTTCGGTGGGGTGCGCGTCATAATGTGGTCATTTCCGCGGGTGCGACGCGGGCAGTCCGGCCCGACCTCACCAGCGGTCATCCTACCGGGGCGGCTTGCCTGCCGGAGACCCAGGGAATGTTAAGAAATGGTGGGGATTGGGTTCGATCGGTTGTTGTTATTCACTCCCGTGTCTCGCATCTCTCTGGAGTGCCTCACTCTGTGTGTCGAGGCTCGCGTCTTGCGATCTGCCTGACTCTCGATCATGTCCACGCAAAGCCGTGGACATGCCACCCTGTCGCCCAAGCGTGTCGCCCAATTTGGCTACGACGTAGCAGATACACAACTGTGTGTCAAAATCACGATAAGGCATCAACGAGAGGCGAGTACCAATCGCTGATCCTGGTCAAGTAGGACAATAAACTGTGCCTTCTCACGGAGATGTCCGTCCATGCTTGCCACATCCTTCAAGTCGCCCCGATTCCGGGGGTGATCGAACCACCCGACCACCCGACCTGCTCTCATAAACACTACCAAATTCACGCTTTCGTTCGATCCAATACTAGATCGCTCGGCGTCCGGCCACTGACAACCTAGAGCCTCGTAAATTCTGCTATTTGGAGTGTATGGGTGGAAGATGAACAGCTTGTCCCAGTTGGACGGGCCGAGTTTGGTGAAGTCAACAATCGCCCCTGGGCCGCACTCTATCTGCCGCCACAATGCCCGCGACCTGTATTCGGCCAACCCTTGCGACCACCCGAAAGCAGCCACACTGGCGATGATGGAGACAGCGAGGACGGCGAGTATAACATTTAGCATCTGTCGCATTGTAATCGCTTTTTTCTGTGGGTTGTCTTGGTCCTCACAGGGCGACCAACCTAGTGCGATCCGAGTCCTCCTGATGGATAGAGGGGATAATACCTGCCTTCAATGAACCGCCCAGTCGGATTACCGTATACATCAGTTGCCTGTAGATTACCATTCATGGCATACGCATCGGCTCCAGTTGTATAGTAACGAGCCGTCGCAGTGCCAGAGCCATCACCGCTTGTGAGAACGCGCGTTACCATAGCCGTTCCGTCTGGGTTTCGCCCTATAATCTTGTCAGTCCTAATCCAAATCAACCGACCATCAGCCAGAGCCTTGTCAACTTCTTTTTCACAATCGACACACGGATTCGATCCAATACCGAGTCCAACACTGTTGTTGTGCATATCCATAGCAAATTCAATGCGGGGTTGCCCGCCACGATTACCCTCGATTTCATGTGCATACAGAATGCCGAATGCCGGATAAAATGTTCCCAGTTTGGCACTATTGTATTCGTCGTTCACACCAGCCCAGGCTTGATACAATGCCATTTTTGGGTGTTGGCGAAGTTTACAAGCTACATATGCATGGCGCCATGCGTCGCCTTTCCCGTCGTGCAAATCAGCTAGATTGTTTCCAAACTTCTTCTTTGCTAATTCTTCTCCCTCACCAACCAGGCGGCCAGCGATCGAGGCCCGCTCAAAGCCGTAAGCGACGACAGCGTTTATCTTCTCATTGAACGTGGCGTCCAAACCAGTCGGATCAAGCCCGTTGGTCGGATCATTCCCCTCGAACCCGTACAGCCGAACATCGCCGCCCTCGAACCGAATCGGGTCGAGACTTGTCCACTTCCCAAGTGTTGGGCTATACCACCGCATCCGGCCCCCGTCCAGTCCGCTCAGCGAGTCTTGCCACATGCCTTGGAAGCCGTAGCTGAACCCATAACTCGACCCCGACCGGCTCCCGTAGCTCGCCGTCATTACCGTCGCCGCCCCGAAGGGGTCGTAGGCGTACCGCTCGACCACGGCCCCGGTCCCGTCCACCAGGGCGACCACGTTCCAGTTGGCGTCCTGGGCCGGCCACAGCCGCTGGTACCCGGTCCCGGTCGCCGTCAACCCGGTCCCACTCGTGTCCGTGTCTCGCAGGACCATCGCATCGACGTACACCAGGCTCCACACGTACCGAGTCGTATATTTCGTCCCGACCTGCTCATCCACGACTTGCCAGCTGGTCGAGTAGTACAGGTTGGTCGTCGTGCTCCCCACCGTGTTCGTCACCCGACGGTTCAGCCCGTTATAGCTGAACGTCTCCAGGGTCGACCCGCCCGACGACTTCACCGTGACCAGCCGGTTCCAGGCGTCGTAGACGTACTGGAGCCCGGCCTGGTCGGTCGTCATGTTCCCGTTCGCGTCGTAGGTCGGGGTGGTCGCCCCGCTCACCGCCGTGTACTGGTTCTGGGCGTTCGCACTCCGGGTCTGGGCCGTGCCGTTCGTCGTCACCGACGTCATATTCTCGAGTGCGTCGTACCCCCACGACTGCGTCCGGCTGGCGGTTCCTGAGATCCCCGTCTTGGTGCCGTTCAGTGTCCCCCGGGCGAACGATGCCAACTGGTTCAGCCCGTCGTATGTATACAACTCGCCGAACGCCGTGTTCACCGTATCGTTCCGCCAGAGCCGATTGCCGTCCGCATCGTACCCGTACTGGAGGTCGGCTGTCGAGGTGCTGGTCGTCGGGTTGTACCAGTTCTGGTCGACCACCCGGCCGAACCGGTCCAGCCCGACGTACACGTCCCCGGCATCCCCGGTCGAGCTGGTCGGGCTGATGTACGTCAGGTTCACCCCGCTCCCCGGGTGGTCCCGCTCGACCACGGTGCCCAGCCCCAGGTACTTGTAGCTCTCCAGGGTGCCGGTGGAGTCCGTCAGCGACGTCAGCCGGCTGATGCTGGTGTCCAGCCCGCTCCCGTAAGTGTAATTGACTACATACCCGTCAGGATAGGTCACGCTGGTCAGCCGGCTGTGGTTCGCCCCGCTCGCCATCTCGGTGTAGGCGTATTGCACCACCGGGGTGGTCGAGGTGTTCACCGCCCCGCCGACCGCCTGGTACTCGGCAGTCAGCTGCCCGAACCCGTTGAACGCCCGCTGGACCTGGTTCACGATGCTTCCACCACTGGCCGCGTTGTAGCTCGTCACCAGGTACGGGTTCCCCTGGCCGTCGTAGGCGGTCGTGATCCGCCGGACCGACCCGTCCACCCCAGTCCCGAGGGTCGTCACCGCGTCGCTCGTGACCCGCCCCAGGACGTCGTACGTCAGGGTGTGGGCCGACCCGTTCCGGTCGGTGCTGGTCAGGGTTTGACCCAGCGCGTTGACCGTGACCGTATCCTGCTGCGAACTGCTGGCCGCTCCGGTCGTCTTGTCCGGCCACTGCGTCACGCCGACGATGTCGTTCGAGTTGATCCCGCTGCTGCCGGCCGTCGTCACCCCATACACGTAGGCCGTCGTCTCCACCCCGCCCCCGGCCAGGGCCGCCGTCAGGCTGGTCATCCCGGCCGCGTTGTACGTGTACGCGATCGTCTTGTTCGAGGAGTTGGTGATCCCCCCGTCGGTGAAGTCCTGCACCGTCTGGGTCGTCCGACCCATCGCGTCGGAGTACGTCCGGTTGACCAGCCCGAGCGGGTCGGTCACCGCGGCCACCATCCCGGTGTCCCCGCCGGCCGACACCACGGACACCGATACGCCCGGGGACGTCCCCCCGGTCAGCCCGGCCCCGCTCGCGGTCAGGGCCGCCTGGAACGCCCCGGCCAGGGTTCCGGCGAACCGGACCTGCCACCCGCCCCCGACACCGCCCGTCACCACCGCGTTCCCACTCCCGATTGACGAGAGCCCCTGTAGCGCGGCCTGGACCGCCGCGGGGGTGGCGTTGTACGCGATCGCGGACGTGGTCTGGCCGCCGAACGTGAGGGTGAACGTGCCCCCCGTCGGGGACCCGGTCAGCTGGACCGCCTGGATCGCGTCCGCCGTGTACGACTCGCTCGCCACCAGGACCGTGCTCGACCCGGTCGGCACCGAACCCGGCCGGGTCCACGCGGTCCCGCCGTTCGTCCCCACGTTCACGCTCGCGACCGGCCGGTTGGCC
>JAQGHQ010000001.1 GCA_028288765.1 Gemmataceae bacterium
TCGACAGTTTAACCGACGGGAACACCCACTGACACACCCACGACTGGACCGTACCGGAGAACTTCCGGGCGAGCGCGATCGACGGGTAAACGCATGCCCGTTTCCTCACCGCGAGCGATACAGCGTACCTTGGGACGCTTTCCTGATCGTGGTCGCCGGACAGGAAAGACGGCACGCGGTGCGTGCCCTACAAAGCTCACACCCCCCGGTCGCCAAGAACCGTCACCGTCCCCCGCCCGCCGTCGACGCGCACCGTCTGGCCAGTCTTCAACCGTTTCGTCACTCCCGGCAGGCCGGCGACCGCGGGCAGGCCGAACTCGCGGGCCACGATCGCGCCGTGCGATAACACCCCGCCCGTCTCCATCACCAGCCCCTTCGCCCGCACGAACAGCGGCACCCACGCCGGGTCGGTCGACGGGCACACCAGGACGTACCCGCCCGCACCGGGCGGCGCGGCCGTCGGCTCGGTAAGGACGAGGGCCGGGCCCTCGACGACGCCCGCGGACAGCCCGACGCCGTCGAGCTTGTCACCGCCCGCGGGCTCGGGGAGCGGCCGGCCGATCGCGTCGAGGTCGTCGCCGAACACTACCGGCGGGACTTCGAGGGAGAGCTCCGTCTGCCGCCGCTTGCGGGCCGCCGCGATCCGGCCCGACACGTCCTTCCCGGCCAACAGGTCGGGGAAGTCGGCCGGGGTGAGGAAGAAAACCCCGCCGCTCAGCCCGAACCGCCGGTCGAGTTCGACGAGGGCCCGCCGGATGACGGCGTACCCCGTCAGCAGGTAATGCTTGGCGGCTTCCCGGAGCCCGAGGTAGGTGCGGAGCCGGTCGACCTGGAGTTTGAACTGGTCTTTGAGCGGGCCGGAGAGTTTCGCCTCGTCGGCGATCTTCGCCCACGTCTCCCCCAGCCCGGAGAAGTGCGGCGCCCGGTCGCCGGAAACGGACACCAGCCGATCCAACTCGTCCGGCACCTCACTCCACCGGGGCTGGCTCAGCTCCATCTCGTTCGTCCCCCGGTGCCCGAACAGGGCCATGAACTCGGCCCGGTCGACGGTTTCTTCCCCGAGGGCCGCGACCGCGGTCGCGAGGTCGGCGTCGGGCGGCGGGTGGGCTCCCAGACTCAGCTCCCCGACCGCCGTCTTCGCCCGCTCCTCCCCAAGGGTCGGCCGGAGCTGGTCGAGGAGCGTGTTCCAGGCCAGGTCGGCGAACACCGTCGGCTTCAGGCTCTCCCGGGCGAACTCGGTCAGGGTCTTCTTCACCCACCGCTCGAACTCGCGTACCAGGGCCGGCGGGTCGAGGGTCGGCCAGTCCTGCGCCAGTGCCTGCCTGGCCGCGGCCACGAACGGCGGGGCGGTGTCTTTCGTGAACCGCTCGGCGAACGTCGCGGCGAGAGCCCGCGTCGTGCTCATCATCCGGATCAGCCGCCAGAAGGTCGCTGGCAGGCGGACGAGCCCGCGGAGCACCCCGCCGCGGAGCGGGTTCAGGACCGGCTTCGGGTCGAGGGCCTTGCGGGGGTCGGCCTTGTACGCGGCGACCGGGTACTCGATCGGCGGGTTCGCGAACTGCATCCGCGGGAGCCGGGACAGGTTCATCATCGGCCGGCCCGCGACGAGATCGAACGCGGACCGCGACCCGAGGGCCGGGTCGGGGCGCGCGCCGAGGTCGCGGTTCATCGCCCCGAACCCGCCGTCGGCCGCGAGCAGCTGTTGGACCACCGCCCAGGTCATCGGGGTCGGGGCCGGCAGCACCTCGCTCAGGTTGTACCGCACCCAGACGGTGCCTTTTGGGTCGGCCTCCGCCCGCAGGTCGGCGACGACCGCTTGCCGCACCTGCTCCCGCTCGGCGGCCGTCGCCACGGTGATCGGCCGGGCTTGCAGGAGGTGGAACGCCCCGCCGGCGTAGGCCCACTCCACGTCCCGCGGGTCGCCGTAGAACCGCTCCACCTGCCGGCCGAGGTCGGCCAGCCGGGCCAGCGCGTCCTCGTCCAGGCAGAATTGCCGCTGGAGCTCGGGCGGGACGTGCTCTTCCCCGGCGGCGGTGACGCGGACCGCCTTCGGCCCGAGCTGCTTGTCGATCACCACCCCGGTGGCCTGGTCGAGGTGGAACCGGTCGGGGGTGACGCGGCCGGAGACGACCGCCTCGCCGAGCCCCCAGGAGGCCTCGGCGAGCATCTGCTTCCCGGCCGGGTCGAGCGGGTCGCGGGTGAACAGGACGCCCGCCACCTCCGCCGGGACGAGCTTCTGCACCACCACCGCCATTGCCAGCCCGGCGTCGTCCACGCCCTGCCGCGCCCGGTACGCGACCGCCCGTTCGGTGTGGAGCGACTTCCAGCAGCGCTCGATCGCGTCCAGGACGGCGGCCGCCCCGTCGACCCCGAGGAACGTCTCCTGCTGGCCGGCGAAGCTGGTGTCGGCCCCGTCCTCGGCGGTCGCCGAGGACCGGACCGCGACGGGCCCGGAGCCGAGCCGGGCGTACGCCTCCCCGACCGCCCGGCCGATGTCCGCGCCCCCGGCCTGGTGACAGCGGCGGTAGGCGTCGGTGGTGACCACGAACCCCGGCGGGACCGGCAGCCCGGCGGCCGCCATCCGCCCGAGGCTCAGCCCCTTCCCACCGACCCGCCCGGTGTCAGTCTCGGTGATCGCGTCGAAGAACAGGATGTCGGGCATGAACAGCTCCGGGTCACTTCGTCTTTTTCTTCTTCAGCACGCCGCCGTCTTCGATGATCGACCAGAGCTGGTCCCACACGGCCTCGACCGGGACCGCCCCGACCCCGCGGGCCGCCCACGCCTGGGCGGCCGAGATCAAAAGCGCCAGGGCGTCGTCGCGGACGGCGGTGTCGGAGACGGGTTTCCCGGGGCCCCGGGGCGGGGTATGGGTTACTGTGCCGGACGTTCCCCTCACCCCCGGCCCCTCTCCCTCAAGGGGAGAGGGGAGAATTTCCGCCCCCCGTCTTCGGGGTTTCCCGTCGAGCGCCTGGTTGCCGAGGGCGTCGGCCCGGGCGTTCTGGGCGCGGCGGACGTGCGTGATCGTGAGCGCGTCGAACGCTCGGGCCAGCTGCTTCGCGGTCTCGTAGAGCGGGATCAGGTCGGGGTGTTTCACCCGGTACTCGCCGTTCATCTGCTTGACCAACAGCTCGCTGTCGCTGAACACCGCGAGCTTCTTCAGCCCGAGCTCCGCCGCCCGCTCCAGTCCCCGGACCAGGGCCGTGTACTCGGCCACGTTGTTGGTCGCCGACCCGAGCGTGTCCGCCTCCTCGACCACCGGCAGCCCCGGTCGGGTGATGACCACGGCGTAGGCCGCCGGGCCGGGGTTCCCGCGGGCCGCCCCGTCGATGTGCATGGTAGGCGTGTCGGACATCGGTAATCTCGGGGGAAAGCCCCCCGCTCGCCGGGGCGGGACCGTTCTGCCAGAATGAACGGGATTGTACTGGCCCGCCGAACCGACGGAACCCCCGTTGCCCCATGTCCGAAAACTGGCTGCTGATCGAGACCTCCGGACGGGCGGGCCGGGTCGGGCTGGCCCGGGGCGGGGCCGTCGTCCGGGCCGTCACCCTCGACGAGACCCGGCGGCACGCCCGCGACCTCGCCGCCGTCGTCGGGTCGGTGCTCGGTGCGGACGGGCTCCGGCCCGCCGACCTGACCGGGGTGATGGTGAGCGTCGGCCCCGGGAGCTACACCGGGCTTCGAGTCGGAGTGATATCGGCGAAGGCGCTCGCCTACGCGACCGGGTGTCAGCTCGTCCCCGTCCCCACGTTCGCCGCGATCGCCCTTCAGGCCCCCGCCGAGGCCCGACACATCTGGGTGATCGCCGACGCCCTTCAGGGACAGATTTACCTCCAGCGGTTCACCCGGACCACGGAGGGCGCCCCGACACTCCCGGCCGACGAGCTCCGGATCGAACGGGCCGAGGACTCGCTGACCCGGGCCGGGGCAGACGTGTGGGTGATCGGGCCGGGGGTGAAGGTGTACGCGGACCGCGGTGTCCCGCAAGGCTGTCGTCTCGCTCCCGAGACGGACTGGGAGCCGACGGTCGAGAGCCTGTTCCGCGCCGGGCAACAGGTGCCGCCGGTGTCGCGGGGGGAATTGTTCGCGCTGGAGCCGCTGTACCTGCGGGGCAGTTCGGCCGAAGAGAAAGCCAAAAGAGAGGAGCCGCGGGGGTGACCCGCGGCTCGCCCGGACGTGTACTCAAGAGGAACGAACCACAGAGTCACAGAGAACATCGAACCCGGACGTGCCGAGAGAAAACCGACCACAAAACTGGAAAACGAGATCGATGATGATCTTCTCTCTGTCCTGGTATCCCCTCAGTGCTCTCCGTGACTCTGTGGTGAATCCTCGGATTCGATCCGAGGATTCAGTTCCCGGCCTTGGGAGGCATCGGGCTGGGGATGCCTGGCGCGGGCGGTTCGATCGTCGGGCCGTGCAGGAGGGGCATCGGGGGGCTGATGATCGGAATGCCGCCCGGCCCGGCAATGGGGCCGCCGTACACCACAGGGCCCCCCTCCGGCGGGGTGTAGCACGACGGGCACCCGGCCATCGGCGGGCCGTGGAAAACCGGGCCCGGGGTGGGCACCCGGAACGCCGGGGTACAACAAGCTCCGCACCCCGCCCCGTGGAAGTAATGCCATCGATTGGCGATGCGCTGGCGAACGCAGTAACACCCGGACGCGAGCTGGGTGAACACGGCGAGCAAGCAGAGCATGAGAAGTCGTCGGGCCACGCGAGCCTCCTTTCCTGTTCGCGGCAAGGACGCGGAACAGTTCCTCGTCCGATCCGTCGGAGGTCCGGGGAATCCCTTCCGGCCGTTCCGGGGCAGCGTCCCGGCCGTCCGATTGGGGCCGGGATCATCCCGGTCCGCCCGTTCTGGGCCGCGGCTGTTCCTCTGCCGTCTGCCGAATCCTGCGCTCTGGGGGCGGCCGGGCAAACGCGGAGCAGCCGTTTCGGACGACGGGCGGGAGGACTCGCGCTGCGTTGGGACGCGCGGGGAAACCGGCCGGGATACGCCCGGGACTCGGCGGGAACGGGTGGGTCTGACTGGCGGCGTGGGACGTGTCGGACGGGTACGTGGGGAATAGCATGTCCCGCGCGACCCGCCGCTTCCAGCGGATCGCACGGGACGGTTGGTTCTCGGGAATCGTCGGCCCGGCCGGCCGGCGCTCGCGCCGGCCGGATCGGGTTCCGCTCAAGTCCGGATTACGGGGCCGGCGGGGGCAGGAAGCCCCCCGGCGGGGGGGTCGGGCAGCACGCCGCCGGCGGGGCGAAGCTGTCCCGCTTGCTGCAGCAGTGGTGCCGGCAGCCGACGAGCGGAATCAGAGTTACCAAGGCACACAGCGCCAGGAAGAGTCGTTTGGTGAGCATCGTCCGCTCCTTCATCGGTGTCAACCATCCCTGATGGGTCAGGAGTTCGCACCCGGGCCGTCCGCGGTTGGGGCGATTCGCAACTGGGTGCGATCTACCTCTACAACCCAACCGTAGACCTGGGTTGCGCGAGTCGCAACGCGGGACTTGAGCAAATCCGGGCTTCCGGGGAGAGCTCCCGGGCGGTTATGCCGATCCCGCGGGGATTGCCGGTCGGCGAAGCCCGGAAAGAAAGTGGGGCTGTGCGGATTGCGCAGGCCCCGGGCTCGAAAAAGGCCGCCCCGGGCTCCCGCCCTGGGCGACGAACGGCCGCCGCTTCGCGGCTCCCGAACCCGAACCGACTTCCCCCCCGGAGGGGCGTTCGTCAGTAGCCCAGGGCGGGAGCCCGGGGCGGCCTTTGAAGACAATGCCATGACCGCACCCCAGGACCAGCCCCCGTTCGTCGACGTCCGGATGCGCGGGTTCCGCGACCGGGCCCAGGTCGATGCCGTCCTCCAGCTGCTCGACGCCCGTACCGCCGCGCTTCTGGGCGAGGTCGTCCCGCTCCTCGACGCCGCCGGCCGCGTCCTGTCCGCGCCGGTCGTCGCGGCGGCGGCCGTGCCGGGGTTCGTGCGGGCGGCGATGGACGGGTTCGCCGTCCGGGCCGCGGACACGGTCGGGGCCGATGCGTCCCACCCGGTCCCGCTCGCGGTGGTCGGGGAAGCGCTCCCGGCGCGGCCGTTCGCCGGGGAAGTCGGGCCGGGCCAGGCGGTGCGGATAATGACCGGGGCCCCCGTCCCCACCGGGGCGGACGCGGTGATGATGGCCGAGGTCGCGCGGGAGGAGCCCGGCGGGCGGGTCCTGGCCTGCGAAATCGTCTCGCCGGGCCGACACGTCGGGCGGGTGGGCGAGGACGTGCCGGAGGGGCAGACGGTGCTCCCCGCCGGGCGGAAACTTCGGCCGCAGGACGTCGGGCTGATCGCGTCGGTCGGCGTGGGAACGGTGTCCGTCGTCCGCCGGCCGCGGGCCGCGATCCTCGTGACCGGGGACGAGCTCCTTCTGCCAGGCTCGCTGCCGGAGGGGTACCGGATCGTCGACAGCAACTCCCCAATGCTCGCCGCACTCGTCGGCCGCGACGGCGGTGTGTGCCTGCCGGTCCGCTACCTCCCGGACCGGTACGAGGCGGTGCGAGACGCCATCCGGGAGGCCGACGCCGAGGTGGTGCTGGTGTCCGGCGGTACGTCGGTCGGGAAGGAGGACCATGCCCCGCGGGCGGTCGCCGAGCTGGGGGAGTTGGCCGTCCACGGCATCGCGATGCGACCGGCGGGGCCGCTGGGCGTGGGGTTTCTGGGCCCTGCCCCGCCCGGCGCCGGACCGGGGTTCCCGCGGGTCGTCCTCCTTCTCCCCGGCAACCCGGTGTCTTGCCTCTGCGCGTACGACCTGTTCGCCGGGCGGGTCGTGCGGCGGGTCGGCGGGCGGAGCGGGGATCTGCCCTACCGGCGGGTGACGCTCCCGCTCGCGGCCGGGGTCACGTCCGCAGTCGGGCGGGTGGACTACCTGCGCGTTCGGGTGACGACCGGGACCGTTGAGCCGACCGCGGTGGGCGGGGCGTCGATCCTCAGCACGACCGTTACCGCCGACGGGTTCGTGCTGGTAGGCAGCGACCGTGGCGAACTCGCCCCCGGCGAGAGCGTGGACGTGTGGCTGTACGACTGAGACGGAGAACCCGGGCCGGCCGGGTGCCACGAGTTACCGGACGACGACCTCCCGGACCGCCGCCGCCAGCCGATCGATCTCCGCCTCGGTCGTGTAGAAGTGGTGGCTCACCCGGAGCAGCAGCCGGTCCGGCCGCTCGACCACGGGGATCTCGATCCGCCGGTCCCAGAACGCCTTGCGGAGGCGGACCGCGTCCGAGCCCGGTGGCAGCTCGAACGCCGTCATCGCGCCGTGCAGCCCCGGCGCGGCCGGGGTGGCGAGCCTCAGCCCGGTGCCGCCGATCACCCGCCGGGTGTACGCCGCCAAGTCCGCGATCCGCGCCCGCACCCTGTCCCAGCCCAGGCCCGCCTGGAAGTCGATCGCCGCCGGTACCGCAAGCCACGGGCAGATATCTCGCGTCCCCTCGAACTCCAGGAACCGGACCCGGGGCGTCGAGCCGAACGCGTCGCGGGAATCCGGTCCCGGCCCGCCGGTCGTCTCGCCCAGCGGGTACTTGTCGGTCTTATAGCCCCAGCTGACGTGCAGCGGCTGCAGCCGGTCCTCGTTCCCCGGGCCGACGACCAGGAACCCGGCCCCGGTCGGGGCGAGCAGCCATTTGTGCAGGTTCCCGGAGTAGAAATCCGCCCCGACGTCGTCCGCGCTCAGCGGGATCATCGCGGGGGCGTGGGCCCCGTCGACCACGGTCACGATCCCGCGCTTCCGGGCCGCCGCACAGAGCTCCTTCGCCGGCAGGACGAAGCCGGTCGGCGAAAGGACGTGGCTGAAGAAGAACAGGCGGGTGCGAGGCGTCATCGCCGCCACGGCCGCGTCGACGACCTCGCCCGGGTCGCCCGGCACGGTCGGGAGCGGGAACGTGCGGACCGCCAGCCGCTGCCGCTGGCCGACCCGCTCCCAGCACCAGACCATCGCCCCGTACTCGTGGTCGGTCATCAGGATCTCGCCCGGGCTGGCGAGTTGAAGCCCGGACGCGACGAGGTTGATCGCCGCCGACACGTTCGCCGTGAACACCAGCCGGCCGGGCCGGGTGCCGAGGAAAGCCGCCGCCCGCTCGCGGGCGGCCCAGAGGACCGGCGGTGCCTGGCGGACGAAGAAGTCGGTCGGCCCGGCGGCGAGGTCCAGTCGCAATTTGGTGACGCGGTCGAACACCGGCCGCGGGAGTGGGCCGAACGAGCCCGTGTTCAGCATGGTGACGGCGGGGTTCAGGAGGACCTGAGCCCGGGCCGCGGCCCACCAGTCGGTCGATTGGCTCATTATCAGGCTTTCAGGGGGCTCGGGACCCGGTCCACCCCGGACCGGGAGATTCGTAACTTTAATTCACCCGGCTCGTCTCATCTACAGGGTTGACAGAGTCCGGGGGCGTCCGTCATCGTTTTAGGGTAAGTTGATCGGCAGCGTCCGCGGGTTGCCGCCCGCGCCGATACCCCCCCGGTCGCCGCCCTGCCGCCGAGGTCTGTCATGGCCGGCCTGAAGATCCCGTACCCGCCCAGCCCGAGCGACGTGCCCGAGGACCTGACCGAGTACGCCCCTTCGTACAAGTCGCAGCAGAACCTGCTCCTCGCCGGGCTGTTCGTGTTCCTGCTGTTCTACATGGCGCTGATCGCCTTGTGCGTCCTGCTCGGGACGTACTGTTTCGTCACCCTCGGCAAGTGGCCCGTCGTGAAGATGGCGGGGATGGGCGTCTGCGGGCTCTCCTTCCTGTTCCTGGTGAAGGGCTTCTTCAAGCGGCACCCGGTCGAGAAGGAGATGCACATCGAGATCACGGAGGAGGAGCAGCCGGTCCTGTTCGGGTTCATCCACCAGCTGTGCGAGGAGCTCGGAGCCCCGGAGCCGAACAAGGTGTTCGTCTCCCCGGAGGTGAACGCCGCGGTCATCCCCCGGACCAGCCTGATCAACGTGTTCACCGAGCCGAAAAAGGACCTCCTGATCGGGCTCGGGCTGGTGAACGCCGTGAACCTGAGCGAGTTCAAGGCGATCATGGCCCACGAGTTCGGGCACTTCTGTCAGACCGGCCTGACGGCCGGGTACGGGTACGTGGTGAACCGGATCATCTACGACCTGGTCGAGGGGGAGGACCTGTTCGACCGGATGGTGAACTGGTGCAAGCGGCAGCCGAACGCCCTGTCCGCGGTCGGGTACTTCGTCGGCGGGTTCCTGTGGGTCGGGCGGAAGCTCCTGGTCACCGCGTACAAGGCGTTCACCCTCCAACGGCTGGCGGTGTCCCGGGAGCGGGAGTTCAACGCCGACCTGGTCGCGGTCAGCGTGGCCGGGAGCGACGCCATGACCCACGGGCTGCTCCGGGTCGAGTTCGGGTACATGTGCATGATGCAGACCGAGAACGACCTGTCCCTGGCGGCCGACCACAAGCTTTACACCCGCGACCTGTACCACCACCAGGACCGGGCCGGGCGGATCGTCCGGAAGACCAAGAAGGACCCGCAGCTGGGCCTGCCCCCGCACCTGGACGGCCCGACGGCCGGGAAGGACGTGCGGGTGTTCGACCGGGAGAAGGAGGAGCTGGAGGAGGAGATCCCGGAGATGTACCGGACCCACCCGTCGAACCCGGACCGGGAGGACAACGCCAAGGAGCAGTTCGTCCCGGCCGTGGTCGACCACCGCTCCGCCTGGATCCTGTTCACCGACGCCGCCGACCTGAAGGAACGGGTGACGTACAAGTACTACCGGATGACGTTCAAGATCAAGAAGAACACCGAACTGGTCCCGGCCGAGGAGGTCCAGCAGTTCATCGACGACGAGCACGCCGAGACGACCTACGACCCGAAGTACCAGGGGATCTACGACGGCCGCCCGCTCGCCCCGGGCGAGCTCGCCGAACTCAACCAGCTCATGCGCGACTCCCCGTGGAACGACGAGCGGATCGAGAAGGTGTTCGAGAAGCTGTACGAGGGGGCCGGGGGGAAGAACGAGGACTACCAGGAGCTGAAGAAGGAGAAGGCCACCCTGGAAAACACCTCGGGCCGGCCGAGCCGCCGGATCAAGAAGAAGATCGACCGGCTGCAGGACGAGATAGACCGGATCTGGGAGTGGTTCAAGTCGCTCGACCGGCGGGTGTACCTGTGCCACGTCCAGATGGCCGCGGGGGTGAACCCGGGGTGGCGGGACGAACTCGTCGAACGCTACCGGTTCGGGCTGGAGGTCCAGCGGTTCTATATGGAGTCCGAGCACCACGCGGAGAAGGCGTTCTTCTTCACCCGGGTGCTGTTCCACCTCGAGAACCCGCACCCGGAGCTCGTCGCCGAGGTGATGCAGATCCTCCGCCAGGCGTGGCGGGCGCTGAAAACGATCGTCCAGGACGCCCGCGACATCAACATGCCGGCGATGAAGAACTTCGAGGAGGGCGAGCGGCTGGCGGACTTCATCCTCGAAGGGAAAATGGTCCCCGAGCCGCCGCTCACCTACGTCAAGTCGGCGTGGGCGCTGAAACTGGTCGACCAGCTGCGGGGGGTCCGCCGGAGGTGCGGCCGGCTGCACTGGAAGAGCGTCGGCGGGATCCTCGCGCTGCAGGAGAAGATCGCGGCGGCGTGGCAAGAGAAGCGGGCCCCCATCGAGGCGGCGGTGGTCGTCGAGGCGGTCGAGGCGCCGGTCGCGGCCGGGATTCACCCGGCCGGCCCGCCGGCCACCCTCCCGGCCGTCGCGGCCGAGCCGATCGAGGCCGAGCTCGTGGACGCGGAGGTGATGGACGCCCAGCTGATCGATGCCGAGGAGATCGTGGACACGGCGGTACTCGAGGCCGTCGTGGTGGCGGACCTCATCGAAGCCGGACCCGCCAGGCCGGCCGCGGTCGCCGCACCGCGGTCGCCGACGCCCGCGGTCGTGCCCGTCCCCGAGCCTCGCGCCGGGCGAATCCCGACACCCGTGCCGGAACCGGCCCCGGTGCTCGTCGCGCCACCGCCGCCTGAGCCCGAGCCCGCACCCACTGCGGTCGCGGAGCCCGAACCGGTGTCCGTCCCGGATTTGGCCCCGGTCGCGGAAGCACCACCCACGCCGGCCGAATCGCCACCTCTCCCGGCCTCGTTGGAGGAAGCTCCCGCCGCGCCCGAGCCGGAATCGGTCGTCATCCCGAGTGCCGTGGCCGAGCTGATCTCCGGCCCGACGCCGGCCCCCGCTTCCCAGCTGCCCGATGAGCCGGTCGCCGCGATCTTCGCGCTCGACGCGGCGGGGCCCGAGCCCGCGCCGGACCAGCTGCGGGTTTCGGTCGAGACTTCCCCATCGCCGGCCGCGGAGGGGCTGGACGACTTCTTCTCGCTCGACCCCGACGCCGCCCCCGCACCGGTCACGCCCCAGCCGGCGAATCCGCCCCCGCCCGTCGTCGCGGCGAACGAGATCTTCTCGCTCGACGCCGACGATTATTCGCCCGCCCCGGCTGTGGGGGCGGCTGTCCAGTCCCCGGCGGTCCCCGCGCTGGCGGCGTTCGTCCCGACCGCACCGGCGAAACCCGCCGACTCCGGGACGATTCCGACGCCGCGGGCGAAGCCCGCCTCGGTCGCGGTCCCGACACCGGCTGCCCGGGAGAAGCCGGTCGCCGCCGCCACCGTGACGAAGCCGGCGAAGAACGGCCGCCCGGCGGTGAAGATCACCTTCGTCCGGCCGGGCGAGAAATCGCCGCTCGGCGGATAGGCGCGCCGGCCGAACCCATTGGCCCGGGAAGTCCGCCCGGCGCCGGCCCGGGCCGACCGGGAACCAACGCGAGCCGGTCGGCCTCCGGAAAATGCTGGAACACGGCCCCGCCGGGCGAACACTGGATGGTGTCCCGGGAGAGCCGTATGCCCCAGGCCGAACGCCTCCGCCGAACCGTTCATCTTCTTACCCCGCCGGTGGATGAACCCGATACGCTGTTGCTGGCCCGGTTCGCCCGCACCCGGGACGAGCCGGCGTTCGCCGAGCTCGTTCGCCGACACGGGCCGATGGTGTTCGCAGTGTGCCGGCGCGTCCTCGGTCAAGACCAGGACGCCGAAGACGCGTGCCAGGCGGCGTTCCTGGTTCTCGCCCGGCGGGCCGGGGCCGTCTGCATCCGCGGGTCGGTCGGGGACTGGCTGCATGGGGTGGCCCGGCGGACCGCCCTTGCGGTCCGCCGGGCGGCAACCCGGCGGCGGGCCCGGGAGGCCCGAGTCGTTCTCCCCTCCCCGGTCCCGACGGACGATCTGGTCGAGCTGTGGGGGGTTCTGGACGAGGAACTGGCCCGGCTCCCCGAGGCGTACCGGGCCGTCCTCGTCCTGGCCGACCTGGAGGGGAAGGACCGCCGGCAGGTGGCGGCGGAGCTCGGAATCCCGGAGGGGACGGTCGCGAGCCGTCAGGCCCGGGCCCGGGACCTCCTGGCGCGGCGGCTGTCCCGGCGGGGGTGGGGCCTTCCGGGATACCTAGCCGGCGTCGCCCCGGTGGCCGTCCCGGCTACCCTCGGGGCGGCCACGGCGCGACGGGCGGCGGGGTTCGTGAGCGGCGCAACCGTGGGGAACCCGGAAACTCTGGCACGAGGGGTGGTGGCAGCCATGACACGAAAGAAACTGGTCCTGGCGGCGGTCGCGGTCGCGGCCGTAGTGACCATCGGCGGCGGGCTGACCGGACTGGCGGCGGGCCCGGACGGTGGACCCGGAGCCCGGGAGGCAAAGGGGTACTCCGTGGCCACGACCGGCAGCGGGGCGGTCCTGCTGGACCCGGCCACGGGGGAGACCTGGATACTTAGCCAGCCCCCCGGCGGGGAGCCGGCCTGGGTCCCGGTCCGGAAACCGACCCGGTCGGTCGAAACGGCGAAACCGGCACCAAAGCCGGCGGACGCCCGGCCGGCCGCTCCGCCCCTGGAGGTAACCGGCAATCTCACCCTCACCCGGTCGTTCCGGGTGACGCCCAGGACCGCGGGGGTGGTGGCCCGGGTTCATGTCCGGGCGGGTGATGAGGTGAAAGCCGGGACCCTCCTGGTCGGGCTAGACGATACCGACGCCCGGCTTGGGCTCGAGGCGGCCGAGGCCGCCGCCAGTGTGGCCGAGGCAAAAACCCCTCCGGGGAATGCCGCCATCCCGGAAATGATGGTTCGGCAGAGAGAGGCGGAAGTCCGGCGGGCCCGGGTCGAGATCGCCCGGGCGAAGGCGGCCCTCGATGCCACCCGCCTGCTGGCCCCGGCCGACGGGACGGTGATCCAGATGACCGTCGCCCCGGGGGATGCGGTCGGCCCCGGCGGACCGGCGGTGGTCATCGCCTCACTCCGCGACCTGGAGGCGGCGGCCCAGCTGGCGGAGGCGGGCGTCGGGCGGGTGACCGTCGGACAGACGTGTGTGGTCCGGGTCGGGGCGGCCGGGAAGGAGTACCCCGGGGTGGTCACCGGGATGTCCGCGGTCCTCGACCCGACGACCGCGACGGCCACCGTCCGCGCGAAGGTCCTGGTCCCGGACGGCCAGCCCGCTCCCCGGGCCGGTAGTTTCGCCACGCTCCGATTCAACGAAAAATAAAGACGCCGGCCGAGACCCGGTTACACGTGGAAACCGGGTCCCGGCCGGCGGCCGTGACCGTTCGTCTCAGGCAAGCAGCAGGAGAAGATCTACCAGCTTCGTAGGGCACGCACTGCGTGCCGGGGTTTGTGAGCGAAACGGCACGCAGTGCGTGCCCTACAAGACGCCTCGGCCCCCGTGTCTCGTCATCCTGCGGGTCGCTTTACTCCTGCCGGACTCCTAATAATCCATCTGCCGGAACTCGTAAGCCGCCAGGGCCAGGACGCCGGCCGCGAACAGCAGCGAGGTGAGGACCGCCAGTTCGGGGTGAAAGACCCCCCGCCGCTTCACCGCCTCCAGCTCCGGGACCGGGGTCGAGTAGTCCTTGGCCCCCATCGCCTCGAAGAAGATCCCGCTCATGTCCAGTGGCTTCGGCAGGGTCCAGTACCCGACCTCGGTCAGGGTCACCGCCTCCGGAGTGATCCCCGGCACGTCGAACCCGACGACCCGGTGGTGGGTGAAGTTCATCGCCCAGCACAGGACCCAGAACAGGAGCGTCCCGAACACGCTCACCACCGTACTCCGGGTGCAGACCGCGAGGAGTGCGCTGGCCGCGTAGAACACCGCGAAGTTGACCACCAGGAGCGGGACCGCGAACCAGTAGGCCCCGTCCCAGACCCCGGTCGCGAACCCGAGCCCGAACCACGTCCCGGCCACGAACACGACCGCCTGGACCCCCACGAACAGGACCACCCCGAGGTACTTCCCGGCCAGGATCGCCCACCGCGGGGCCGGCTTCGCCAGCAACACCGTGACCGCGTTCGGCTCCAGGAACGTCGGCAAAAACCCGGCCGTCCAGAGCAGGGCGAGCAGCACCCCGGCCGTGTCCGCCAGGATCCCGGCGAGCCACAGCTGGACCAGCCGGACCGAGTCCGCCCTGCTCTTCACGATGTCGAACTCGACCAGCCCGAACCCGAGCCGGACCTTCCCCTCGGGGACGAAGATGCCCTCCTGATGCACCTCCGGGGTGGCCTGCTGCCTGGGCACGAACAGGGGCAGCTCGCCCGGGGCCCGGGGCCGCTCCGGGGGGGCGTCCACCGACACCCCCAGGCAGAACAGGGTACACAGCCCGGTCAGCCCGAGCATCACCCAGAACAGCTTCGTGGAGAGGGACTGGCGGAACGTGTCGCGGACCATCCAGCGGACGGTCCGGATCGCGGTCGGGACGGGGATCATGCCGCGTGCTCCTTCTCGTACAGCGGCCGCAGGGCGGCCTCCAGGGTGCGGCTGTCGCCGGTCCGGGCGTCGCGGAGGAGGTCGGCCATCGGGCCGGTATGCACCACCCGCCCGGCCACCACCACCGCGACCCGGTCGCACAGCTCCTCGACCTCCGTGAGGACGTGCGACACGAGCAGGACGGTCTTCCCGGCCGCCCGGAACTCCCGCACCACCTGCCGTAGGAGCTGCCGGCCGGACAGGTCGAGCCCCTCGGTCGGCTCGTCGAGGATGAGCAGGTCCGGGTCGTTGACCAGCGCCTGGGCGAGCCCGAGCCGCTGGACCATTCCCTTGCTGAACCGGGCGATCGGCTCGGCCTTGCGGTCGGCCAGCCCGACCCGCTCCAGGAGCCGGTCGGCCCGCGGGCCGAGGTCCCCGGCCGGGACCCCGGACAGCCCGCCGTAGAACGCCAGCAGCTCGGCCGCGGACAGGTACCGCGGGAAGGCGTGGTTCTCGTGCATGTACCCGACCCGGGTGAGCGTCGCGCGGGCGGCCGCGGGCGCGCCGAGCCGGGTGATCGTCCCCGCGGTCGGGCGGGACAGGGCCAGGAGCATCTTGACCAGCGTGGTCTTCCCGGCCCGGTTCGGGCCGAGCAGGCCGAACGCCGTCCCGGCCGGGACGGTCAGGGACACCCCGCGGACGGCGGGCACCCCGCCCCGCCCGAGCACCCCGGTCTTGTACGTCTTCACGACGTTCTCGAACACCGCGGCGGTCACCATTCGCCCTCCGTCTGTCTCGGACGAACCCCTCCCCGGCCCCTCACCCCACAAGGGAGAGGAGGATGATCCGACTCCCCATTCTTGGGGGAGGGGGTCGGGGGTTAGGTTCCGGGTCACGTTTCCGAAGCTTTACACCCCTGTCCCGCGGAATCTTAGCTCACGCCGGGGCGGAAAGTCGGGGGGAGAAACGAAAAAGCCCGCCCGGCGTGACGGACGGGCTCCGGGGCGGTCCCGGAGGGTCACCGGATCAGCGTGACCGAGACGCCGCTCTGGAAGATGTTCTGTAAGCACGTCCGGAGGTTGGTGATCCGGTTCTGGTACGGGCCGGTAATCTGCTGGCCGGCCGGGATGGTCGTGGACCCGGCCGGGAGCGTGTTCCCGGCCGCCCCGATGTTCGCCAGGAACTGGAGGGCGGTCGGGCGGAAGGTCGCGTTCGGGGAGGCGACCGGGTCGAACAGGTCCCCGAACCCGATCGGGTACACCTTGGCCGGGGCGTTCGGCAGGCTCAGCCCGCTGTCCACCCCGCCGGTGGTCAGGGCCATCGGCTTGACGATCTGCTTGACCACGGCGACCGCGGAGCTCATCGACGGGTCCTGCCCGTTGCCAGGCTGGCCGCCGTCGGCGATGTTCGTGTAGTACGAGTTGTACCCGGTCTTGTTGAAGGTCATCGACGTGTACGAGTTCGGGACCCCGTCCGTCTCGAAGATGACCACCTTGCTCGCCCCCATCCGGCCCCGGACCGTCCCGTACTGGGCCGGCAGGTTGGCCGACGGGCTGAGCAGGTTGTACGCGATCGCCAGCCCGGTGTTCGGGTCGGTCCCCCCGTTCGCGTTCGGGATCTCGTCCCCGGCCACGTTGGTGTAGTTGACGTCGTACGGCCGGATCTCGGTGGTGGTGTCCCCGCCCTTGATCGTGGTCAGCAGGGATTTCGGATAGAACAGGGCGTTCTTCAGGGTGGTGAAGTCCTGGCCCTCGGCGACCCGCACCCCCCGGTACGCCGGGTACGCGAAGTCGACCAGCCCGACCGAGTCGTTCGGGTGGTTGTTCCGGATGTCGTCCAGGACGGAGTTCATCCCGGCCTTGAGTTGCCAGGACTGGGCCTCGTGGCTCGTCCCGGGGTTCCAGTTTCCGATCGAGTTCCCCGTCCCGATGAACTCGGCCATGCTCAGCGGACCGAACCAGAACTGCAGCCGGGGCCGGGCCGGGCTGTCGGTGTACGCCAGGTACGGCCGCCGGGAGGCCCAGGTGCCGCCCGGCCCGGTCCAGGTGTTCATATTGCCGGTGTACACGGCCTGGGCGGCCGCGGACCAGCTGTCCGCGAACCCGTACAGGAACGGGTAGGGGCCGTAGTTCGCGCTGTAGAGGTTGTAATAGTAGGCGAGGTATCCGTAGTACCCGCCCCCCAGGACGTAATCGATGTACCACTTCCAGAACACCTTGTCGAGCTGCTGCTGGGTCGTCCCGGAGCCGGTGTTCACGTCGTCCGGGATGGACGAGTAGTACAGGATCCGGCCGGCCCGGAGGTTCGGGGGAATAACCGGCGGGCCGGACTTGATCCACTTCAGGACGGCCGGGTAGTTGATCTGGAACGGCGGGCTCCCGTAGTTCTGGTACTGGGCCAGGGTCTGGCCGCCGCCGGTGTTCAGCAGGGTCGGGTCGACGGCGCCGGTCTGCGGGTTGAACGCCGCCCCGCCGGCGGTCTGGAAATACCGCTGTCGCCAGTCCCCGGCCTGGTAGGTGGCGTCGCCCGGGTTGCCGACCGGGGTGCGGGGGTCGGGCGGCCAGACGTAAAACGTCTTGCCCCAGTACCCGGGGCCCATCGAGTACCCCTTGAACCGGTCCGCCGCCGCGACCAGCGGGGCGGTGTAACCGGCCGGGTCCAGTGGGCCCGCGGGCCCCCGGTCGGCCCGGTACTCCTTGACGTCCAGGTCGTACCCGTTCGCCTCCCAGACCGCGTCCCGGAACTTGTCCACGGTGGTGATCGTGGTCCCGCCCGAGGTCTGGACGTTCGAGCCGGCCGTCTTGTACCCGAGTAGGTCGACCGCGGTAGTCGCGGGCAGCTTGGCCGGGTTGGTCCCCGGGGTCCCGTTCACCACCCCCCAGGTGGTCTCGGTCTTGTTGATCGACCCGTCCAGCCGCCGCCACCGGTCCCCGACGTAGGTGACGCCCGTCGCCGCGGAGTCGGTCATGGTCTCGAACGTGTCCGGGGCCGGGGTCGGGCCCTTCGGGCTGGCCCCGGTCCCGGTGTTGAAGGCGTTGTACCCGGTGAAGTCGTAGGTCGGCGGGACGTAGTTGGTCGGGTCCCCGCCCGACGACGGCGGGTTCCACCGCTGGAACGCGTTGAGGAGCTGGGCGGGGTTACTGGTCACCGGGAAGGCCGGGATCGTGGGGTTACTCACGTTCGCCGGGTCGAAGTAGAAGTCCTGGAGGACCGGCGGCCCGCCCGGGGTGGTGATCCCGTAATTGTTCCGGGAGATCGCCTCCCCGCTCGAGTTGGACTGGTTGGCGGTCGCGATCAGGTTGGCCTGGCCGCTCGCGTAGTGCCCGAACGCCGGGACCAGGTTGTCCGGGTTGAGAGACGCCCCGTTGTAGGTCATCGTGGTCGCGTACCGCATCGACCCGGTCATGTCGAGGACGAACGCCACGTCCCGGGGCCGGTGGACGGCCACCGCCTGGGCCCCGCTCGGCATGGTCATCACCCCCATGACCCGCATGAAATAGGTCGGCTGGGAGACGCTCACCACGACCTGCATCGCGGTCCACGAGTTGCCGGCCGGCGGCGCCGTGGGGTAGGTGACGGAGAACGTCTGGGCGACCGGGTCGTACCCGTACACCCCGGCCGTGACCGACTGGACCTGGGCGGAGGTGAAGTTCGTGCTCAGGTGGATGTTGGCCGGGACCGCGGCGGTCGCCGCGGCAACCGCCGCCGGGCGGTTGTTGTCGTAGGTCGTGCTGGTCGGGTTCTTATTGTCCAGGTTCCGGGTCCCGACCAGGGCGGCCACGTCGGCCGCGTTCTGGCACTGGGTCCGGGAGACGGCGAGCATCCCCAGATCCACGGCGAGGGCGACGAACGAGAACAGGCCGATCAGGCAGACCCCGAGAGTGGGTAGCACCGTGCCCCGGCGGGCCGGGCGATGAGTGTAGCACATGTTTGAGAGCCTCCCCGAGAGCCACGCTGGGGTGAGTGGCAACATGGGCGCAATATGGAACGCTGGAAACCTAGTTCACGGACCGGAGCGGCGCCGCGCGAAAAGAAAAATTGTGCCGGGCAGGAATTGAGACCGGGGGTCAAGTACGCCCGGAGTAAGAAGTGCTGGGTGGTGTCTGCTTACTGACCGGTGCGCAAAGAAGGTCAAGTCAATCCGTTGTCACTGGCCTGGAAGCCAGGGCATTTGGCGAGGACAACTTGACGTCTTTTGCGCGGCGATCAGTAGCTCGTTCGACCATCAAGCAGGGGCATCGCGTTCGGCGAGGACGGCGAGCTCGGTGAGCTTGGCGGCGGTCACCCCGATCCGCTCGAAGCACTCGGCGACGATGCTGTTCGGCGTGGTGAAGAGGGTGATGAGCACGTCCATCGGGGTCACGTGTCCGCGGCCGGACTCGGTCGCCCGGCCGTGGGCGTCGCGGAGCAGCCGGATCACGTTATCGGACAGGAATTCACGATTGAGCAGGAGCGGGGGGATGGGTTCGGCGTTGTCCTGGTGGAACAGGTCGCGGAACTGGTCGAGCAGCCCGGGCAGGTCGGCCCCGAGACGCGAGGCCCATTTGAACACGCCCGAATCCGGGGCGGCGAGCAGGCCCATGAACAGGTGTGGGGTCCGGACGCTGTCCCAGTTCGTGGCCCGGGTGTGGGCCAGGGACTCCCGGAGAACCCGAGTCGTGGCTTCGTCCAGGATATCCGGGCGGAGCCGACCACTGGGCAAGAAGATGTCATCCACGTTTCGACCCGTTTCCGTCCCGCCGGTGAGGAAGCCGTGCGCGGAGTGGGGTTTACCACCGTTCGAGTTGGATTATGTCGCGCCGCCCGTCGGCCCGCAAGTCGGCCTCTTCAACCGGAGGTAACTTTTTCACTTGCCCCGTTCAGAAGACCGGCGGACGATGGTTTTCTCACCCGGGGCGAGAATCTCCAGCCCGCCTCCCCGGCGGCCGCGACCGGTTCGGGAGGCGACGATGACAGGAAATGCGATCCGGGGTGTGGTCGGGGCGATCCTGCTCGGCGGCCTCGCACCCGTCCTGGCGGGCGACCCACAGGCGGGCGACAAACCGGGGGGCGGCGACCCGGTCACGCTGGTCGATTCCACCGGGAAGGAGCTCAAGCTGACCGGGGTGAAGCTCACGGTCGGGGTTCGGCGGCTGGCATGGCTGGCCGACACGAAGGGGACGACGGACGACGCGAAGCGTGGCCCACTCGCCGTGGAGGTCCGCGAGCTCAACTCCACCACCTACCAGAAGGGGGTGGCCACGCTCGTCCCGGCCGCGAGCGTGGAGGCGGTCCGGTACGAGTACGCCAATCAATTGATGACGGTCGCGGTGAAGGGGCTGGCCGAGCCGGTGACCGGGACGCTCCACTTCCGCGGGATCAACGTCTTCGGACTGGAAGGGGATGCGGGCGGGGTGGTCGCCAAGTTCAGCGGCGGGGCGGCGAAGGACGGGTTCAAGTCGGTCGCGTTCCCGGGGGCAAAGCCGCTCCCGACCCGGCCGCCGGGCGGGACCGCGTGGACCGTGCAGATCGACCAGCCGAAGGCCGGGAATCCGTTGCTGACGGTCCGGAACATCAAAGCCCTGTACCAGTTCCCGGGCGGGATTGAACAGCTGGTCGACGCCCTACCGGTCCGGAAGGGCGATCCGCTTCTGCTTAACCCGGCCTTGAAGAAGCTGGAGGTCCTGGCGGTGGACTTGAACACCCAGATAGCGGCGTTCGAGGTGGCGACCGAGGGCGGGATGGATCGGCTGGTCGCGGTCCCGCTGACCCTGGAGCAGGACCGGCGGATAGGCACGCTCGCCGGCCTGGTCGGCGAGGTGGACTGCGGGTGGAAGCTGTTCCCGCTGCACACGATCAAGGTGGTGAAGCCGGAAGAGAAGAAGTAGCCGCACGATAAACGCGGATCGAAGACGGTCGATGTGAGTTAATTTCGGTCTTGATCGTGTCTTCGATCTGCGTTCATCGTGCGGCTGGTTTGACTGGTCTTTACCCCAGCGCCCCGCTCAGTTCGCTGACCAGTTTCCGAACTTCCGCCAGTGCCTTCGCCCGCCCGTCGGGGGTGTCGGCCGCCTCCAGTTTTTTCACCAGGGCGCTGCCGACGATCACCCCGTCGGCGAGGTCCTTCAGTTCCCGGACGTGTTCCGGCCTGCTCACCCCAAATCCTACGCACAGCGGGAGATCGGTCATCGCCCTCAGCCGGGCGATCTGCTCGCGCAGCTGCGCCGGGAGTTTGTCCCGCTCGCCGGTGATCCCGACCACGCTCACGACGTAGACGAACCCGCCGCACGCCTTCACGATCTTCTCGGCCCGGGCCGGCGAGGTGGTGGGCGTGACCAGCAGGATCAGCTTGAAGTCGCGGTCGGCGGCGAGATTCGCCAGCTCCCCCGCTTCTTCGACAGGCAGGTCGGGAACGACGGCTCCGGACAACCCCGCCGCCTGGGCGGTCGCGATGAACGTCTCCGGGCTTCTCTTGTAGAGCAGCGAGTACGACGCCATCGCGACGAGCGGCGTCTGCCACCCGGGGCGACTGGTCGTGTCCTTGACCGCCGCGAAGATGTCGGCGAGTTTCAGCCCCTTATCGAGGGCGCGGGTGTACGACGCCTGGATGACCGGGCCGTCGGCGATCGGGTCGGAGAACGGGAACCCGATCTCGATGAGGCTCGCGCCGGCGTCGGCTGCAACCGGGAGCAGCTCCCGGGTGAACGCGGCGTCCGGGTCGCCGGCGGTGACGAACGGCATGAACGCCTTGCGGTTCTCGGCCCGCAGGCGGCGGAAGAGGGAATCGATCGGGTTCATTCGATTGCGGAGTGCGGAATTCGGAATTCGGAATGAAAACCCGCGACGCCCTGAGCCGCGAGTCGAAGACGATCGCTCGCCCGGGGTCACAGATACTTGATGCACACCACGCCGGCCACCACGAGCAGGGCGCCGAGTACCCGGCCGGGGGTGATCGGCTGCTCCGGCAGGCCCATCAGGGCGAAGTGGTCGAGCACGAGCGAGCCGAGGAGCTGGCCGGCGACCACGCAGGCGATGAACAGGGCCGCCCCGAGGTCCCTGACGAGGGTCGCCCCGGCGAGGACGATCAGGGCCCCGAGCGGGCCGCCGATCCAGTTCCACCACTCCGTCTGCCGCAGGCCGTCGGCCGACGGGGGCGGCGGACGGAGGACGAGCATCGCGCTGACGGCGGTGACGAACGTGCCGCAGATCGAGAAGAACGCGGCGTACCGCGGGTTGTCGATGTTGTCCCGGAACCGGCTGTTCGCGGACGCCTGAAGGGCGATGCACGCCCCGGCCCCGGCCGCGAGCAGGGGGTAAATCAGGTAGTAACTCATGAGGGGCGTTGTACCGACCGGCCCGGTTGTGGCCCGGGGAAACCACCAGTAGGATGGAGTCAATTTCCTGTAATGGTAAGGAGTTTGTCCGACGGCCGGTCGGCAAGGTTCGCCTGACCCCCGCGCGGCCGTTCATACGACCCGTGCTCGCGCTTCCGGGTTCGGAAGCTCTCCGGCGCGGACCGGGCAGCTGAGCGCAGCTGTTGGCGGACGTCGGCGGGTCCGAGCTGCTGTGAGATCGCCGCGCCCGGCCGTCTGGCGCTGGCCCCTGCCCACGAATACCCTTTTCGAGCGTCACTACTATCCGCCGCGAGCCGGGCAACGGCACACGGCGTTTGCCTGATGGAGGGTAGCCGGTGTCGGGTCGTAGGTGGTTCTGGGTCTCCGCCGTCCTGCTCGTCCTCGCGGCCGTGTCGTACTTCGGATACCGACACTGGTGCGCCCGATCCGCCTTCCACGACCAGTTCGACCAGGTCGGGGCGGGGATGTCGGACGAGCAGGTCCGGGAGGTCATGGAGCCGCCGGGGGACTACAGGTCGGACCGGCGGCCCCAGGTGTCGGAGTACGCCGAGGTCTGGCAGATGAGAGACGGGGAATTCGCCTACCGGGAATACCGCGGCATGGATGTCCACACCGCGGTGCTCCTCTCGGGCAAACGCTTCTCGGTCTGGAAGCGGGATGAAGCCGTTGTGATCGTGGAGTTCGACGGGGAAGAGCGGGTTTGCGGGAAGATCTGGCTCGCCGGGTCGGCACCCTGACCGTGTAAGGTGATGATGGAAGCTCCCCAGAATCCGGCGGGCGCGTTTGCCCCCGAAGAGCATTACGGCCCGCAGCGCCGGGACGAGTTCGTCGCGGTGATCGAGACCGCCCCAACCACCTTGAGCACCGCGGTTGCGGGCCTGTCCGAGGACCAGCTCGACACGCGGTACCGGAACTGGACCGTCCGGCAGATCGTCCATCACATGGCGGACAGCCACGCGAACGCCTACATCCGGTTCAAGTGGACGCTGACCGAGGAACAGCCGACGATCAAACCCTATGACGAGACCCGCTGGGCCGCACTGGAAGACTCACTCACCGGCGACGTCCGGGCCCCGCTCGCCATGCTGCAAGGGCTACACGCCCGGTGGGTCAAGCTGATGCGCGCGATGACGGCCGACCAGTTTACCCGGTCCTACTTCCACCCCGAGACGGGGCAGACCGTCAGCCTCAGCGCGGCCCTGTGCCAGTACGCGTGGCATTGCCGGCATCATATGGCCCAAATCCTCTGGGTGCGCGAACAGAACAGCTGGTAGAAAATGACGGGCGCCGCCGAGCCGGCCGCGGCCGGGATGGCCGCGGTCCCGGGATGAATCCCGTCACCCCCCGTTCCGCTCGCCGTCCCGCTGGTCGAGATGGATGTGCGGGCTGGCCCCCTTCCCGCCGCGGAGCTCGATCACCCGGTCGGCCCGGCCCTGGGTCAGGTACGCGGTCAGGTCGACGCCCATGTCCTTGATCGCGGCGAGGTGCTGCCGCTGCCGGTCGTCGGCCTGGCGGCGGATCTCCTGCTCGGTCTCGGCGTCGCGGCGGTGCTGCTCCCGGGCCGCCGTGCGTTCGGCTTCCTTCTGCTGCCGCTCCGCGTCCTGCCGCTTGCGGGCCAGCTCGATCTCCGACTCCACCTCGACCGCCTGCTCGGTCCGCCGCCGCGTCGCCCGGGCCATCTGCGCGGTCAGCTTGAAGTCTTCGAGGGTCTGGGCCTGCTCCTCCGTCGCCCGTTCGAGCTGGAGCTTGGTGCGGGCCTCGATCGCCTGGTCGTGCATCGCCTGGAGGCGGTCGGGCGCCCCGTACCCGCGGTAGACGACGATGTTGATCCGGTAGCCGTTCTGCGCCGCCCGGGCGGTGAGCTGGCGGTACGTCCCGAGTTCGTTCAGCCGGCCCGTGTCCCGCTTGAACTCCTCGAACGTCCGGTGCCCGCAGAAGTCGACCACGTCGGACGTGGCCGCGTTGACGAAGTCGCCGATCGGGTCGTGGGTGGCGTCGAGCATCCGCTCGATGTCGATCAGTTCGAAGAACACCATCAGCTTGATGGTGAGGACCGCGTCGTCGGCGGTGCGGACGTCGGGGACGTCGTGGTACATCTGGTCGGGCATCAGCCAGAGCTTCTGGAAGACGAGCCCCTTGGCGACCTTCTTCACCCCCTGCGACCCGCCCTCGGACCCGTGCCAGGTGAACGTGTGCAGCCACTCGCCGGGGGCCGGGACGAACAGCGTCGGGCCTGACACGATCCGCCGGGAGACGGCCCCGGAATCGGTCGGGCGGTTGTACACGATCACCGCCTCCTTGGCGGCGAGCTGGAGCGCGTCCTGGCGGGTGACCTGCTCGTGGACCCGCGGGTCGAACCAGAGGTCGGCCGGGCCGGGGAGGTGGTCCTGCCGGCCGTCGCGGAACCGGACGATCAGGAACTCGCCCGGGTGGGCGACGAAGTGCCGCATCTTGTCGAACCGGCTATTCCCCTTCCACACCCGCTTCGGCCCGACGATCACCTCCATCCGCCCGTCCCGGCGGGTCATCAACGCCCGCTGTCCCTCCTCGACCGTGTAGTACCACATGCCGTCGCTCCCGTAGTTCGGGGTCGTGTCTTCGCCCGGTTGTGCGAACCTGGACCGGTCCAGCCTGGGCTGTGTCGGCGGCGAGATTCGCCGCCGCTCGGCGGCCTTCATCTCGTCGTAGTCTTCGTCCTCGATCGCCTTCATCCCCTTCTTGAATTCGACGACCGCGTTACCGATGCCGCGGATGAGCCCTCTCCCCTTGGCCCGCGGCGCGGGCCGGGCGGTGCCGCCGGCCTCCGTCTGGGTGAACTCGACGGCGGTGTCGGTGAACTCGCGGAGCATCGAATCCACGGACTCGGTCTCGGTCTGCCCGTAGTGCAGGTCGACCGCTTCCTGGATGACGTCCCGCGGGTAGCCGACGAGCCGGACTTTCTTGTTCAGGATGAAGGTGAGCTTGTCGGCGAGCGGGATGTTGGTCGGGTCGGCGGCGGCGACGAAGAGGGTTTCACCGTCGAGCGAGAGCGGGACGACGAGGTTCTCGCGGGCCACCGATTCGGGGATCAAGCCCACGAGATGGGCCGGCGGGTTCAACGTGGGGCGGTCGGACGGGGCTTCCTGCTCCTCGTCCGCGAGATGGACCGCCCCCCGCTTCTGGATGATGACCGGGATCATGGGAGACTCCGGAAGCCAAGAAAACAAGAGACTTGGTCGTCACATTTCCGACTGCGTATTTTCTCCGTCCCCTCTGGGACTCTGTGGTTACTCCTTCATCTGTGCCTGCATCAGCGCCGCGATCTCCCGCGCGGCCGGGTCGGCTGACCGTCCCAGCTCCCGGACCACCCGCTCCCGCCGGTCCGGCGGGTGGTTCTGGTTCAGCTTCCACTTCCCCTCCAGCCGGTCGATCGGGATGCGCAGCCCGACCACCCCGGCGGCCATCTTCCGGGCGAACGGCGTTTCCGGGGCGAACGCCCACGGGGTCGGCATCCCGGCCTCGTAGGTCGAAACGGTGTCCGCCAGCAGGGAAAGGAGCTCGGCCTCGTCGTCGACGAGCTCGCACACCCCGTAGGCGTGGACGGCGACATAATTCCAGGTCGGGACGGTGTTCTCGGCCTGATACCACGTCGGGGAGACGTACGCGTGCGGGCCGGAGAACACCGCCAGCACCCGCCGCCCGGCCAGGAGTTCGGCGTGCGGGTTGGCCCGGGCGAGATGACCGCGGAGGGTGCCGTACGGCCCGGCGGCCGGGTCGAGGAGGAGCGGGACGTGGGTGGCGAACGGCTCCCCGCCGGCGTCCGCGATGAGCAGCGCGAAGCTGTGACGGGCCATGAAGTCGGACAGGGCGGCCGGGTCGGCGACCGCGAACGCGGCGGGGACGTACATCCGGCCCTCCGGAACGTGACGGGTAACGAGAGGACGGGCGCCGAGGAGACCGGGTTCGGGGGTCCGGCCGGTCAGTCGTCCCCGGCGGCGTCTCGCCCGCAGCAACCCTGGCCGGCGGCGATCCACTCTTCGAGGGTGATCTCCCGATCGGGTGCGGCCGGTGGGGTGTCGGGGTTCGGGGGGACGGATGGGGAGTCGGGTGACGGATTCGGTTCGGTCGACATGGGCTGTCTCGAATGACTCGTGATGTGCTGACTGATGAAATCAGTCTATCAGAGTGGGGGTTGCTTTGTTGAAACCATCAGGTTTTGTAGGGTGGGTCGAG
>JAQGHQ010000005.1 GCA_028288765.1 Gemmataceae bacterium
TACCCGGTTGTGCCTAATAGGCTCTGGCAAAAGCTCCGTTGGTGGCCGTAAACTCTTGGGAAATCGAGTCTTCCCCAGGGTTTTGTCAGAACCTGTAAGGAAAAAATCTGGCCGGGTTCTCGATCTCAGCTACCGCCGAACAATAAGCTCACCGGCCCGGCCCGCCCTGTGAGCCACGAAGTTTCAGAAGCGCACCCGCGGGCCTCGGCCTCCCCGCCTCCCGGGCCGCTCGATAGCTTACCCGATCGCCACACCCCCTACCACCCCCGCCCCCGCCCCGGGTATCATCCACCGACAGACCCCGGGGGCCGACCGATGACCGAGGCGGAATGGCTGGCGTGCGACGACCCGACGCCGATGCTTGAGTTTCTGCGGCTGGAGGGAAACGACCGGAAGCTGAGGCTATTTGCTGTAGCTTGTTGCCACCGGATCAAGAAAGCCCGCTATGACTCGATCGAAACCACCCATTTGTTGGAAGCCATCGAGCGCTTCGCGGACGGATCAAGCTCGTCGACGGAGTTGGAATCGATCCGAATGGCCGGGCAGCAGGCGAGCATCCTCAAGTGGCGTGGTGCTGGTGACCCAGTCTTCGAGGCCGAGGGGGCCGTGAACGCGTTGTGGCCGCTACTTCGGGTCGAAGAGGTAATTCGCCAAGCAAGTGCGATAGCCGGGTACGAAGCTTCTCTTGGCCGAGTGGAGGAAGCAAGCAGGCAGAAGCGACGTTTTCGATGGTGGAAGAGTCGGCGGAAGCTCAGCCGGGACGAACATCGAGACATCCACGCCCAAGGGGTTAAAACGGAACGGGCTGTTTACCGTCTCCTACTCCAGGACATCTTCAACCCCTTCCGCCCCGTCACTCCCGACCCCGCCTGGCAGACCTCAACCGCGGTCACCCTCGCCCGGCAGATGTACGACTCCCGCGACTTCTCCCCGCTGCCGATCCTGGCCGACGCCCTTCAAGATGCCGGGTGCGACCACCCCAACATTCTCGCCCACTGCCGGGGTGATGGGCCGCACGTGCGGGGGTGCTGGGTGGTGGATTTGGTGCTGGGGAAGGAGTGAACTCAGGCTGACGTTCTAATTCCTGCCAAAGCCGGGCAGGGCTGGTAAATACTCTCGACCCCGACAAACACGACGGCCCGGGAATCGCTGCTGAAAGATCCACCCCGCTTCTGCCGTATTGCCGGGAGGGCTCTCGGCCTGCCCCGGTCGGCCCCGCCGCCCGGCCCACCCGGGGCGATCACGCGCTGCGGCCTGGGAAGTTTGAAATGTCAATCCAGCATCTGATAAGTTACTTTTCCGAAGTCAATCCGTACCTCGGAGCTAACCCGCTCGGGAATTGCGCGCATTGTGCCGTCGAGACCGCCCGGGCACTGACCGAGGGGACCCCACCGAGAGCCGTAGACGGGGCAATCGGGAACGTGTCTGGCAGTGGCGTTCCGGTCCTGCGCACGTTTCTCCAAACCCTCCCCAACCGGGCAGGAGTCGTTCTGCTCTACCTCTCCGTTGGAGCCCCCGCCGGGGTGTACGCCGTCGAGACTCTGGACCACGCTTATAACTTTGTGGTCCTCCCTGACCGCCGGGTGTTCCTGATCGATAGCAACCAGCACGTCTTCCGGCAGATCCTTACCGTAGACGATTTCGAGGCCGTCGGACACAACCAGACTTTGGCGGACACGTACGACTGCAACTACGGGGACGCCGAAGAGGGCGACGATTCCAATATGGAGTTCTACCACTGGGGGTCGCTGCACCCGCGGTGGCACCTCGTGCTCACTCAGATCGGAACACGGGCGTGGTACACAGGCAATGGGACTTGGCGCCAAGTCCAGACCACGGCCCTGGGATCGAAGACCATCGACTAAGTCGCGAGTCCTGCACCGAGCTCCAACACTCGCCAGATTGAGCGCCTGAGTGCTGCTAAATACCCAAGCGTGGCCGGCAGACGCCCCCGACCGTCCACTGGCCGGCGGAACCGGGGCTCGGGATGTTTAATTGACCCGGCCCGTTCTACCCGAGTCCTGACCGCCATGCCCCCCCACCCCATCCTCGCCGAAACCGTCCTCACCCTCGCCCAAGCTGCGGCGAGTCTCCCGTCGATCGGCGGGAAGCCGTTTCGGGTGAAGCGGCTGTACGTCTGGAAGGGCCGCGGGATCAAGGTGGGCGAGGCCCGGGTAGTCCTTGAGACGTGCAAGTTCGGCGGACAGGTGGTGACGAGCGAAGAAGCCCTAGAGAGGTTCTTCGCGGCGACGAGAGGACCGGATGCCCCGGTGGTCATGCGGAGCCCGGCGGCGAGAGAGAAGGCGGGGAAGGCAGCGTGTGACCGGCTCCGGAAGCGGATGGCCGAGTTGCGAGTGAACTGACCCCCACCCCCGGACCCCACTTCCCCCTCACGCCTTCGCCTTCTCGCTCTGAGCCTTGAATTCGGCCCACTCGACCTCGTACACCCCGTACTCGGCCGCGTGCTTCCCGCGCTCGGTCAGGCGGTAGGTCGCGTCGAACGGCGTCTTCCCTGCGGTGACGACTTCGAGCAGGCCCTGGCGGACAAGGGTGGTCAGGAAACTCCCGTCCTTGGTCCTGCGGTTCATGTCCAAACGGAGCGCCCTGCCGATGGCGGGACGGCGGGTCCGGGCGACCTCACGAAGGACGCGCCATTCGAGATTGGGAAGATTGACCTGCACGTCGTCGGCCCTCGTGAGAAAATTATGAAATCGTAAGCCTGCACTACTCCACGAGGTCGGTCAACCCCCTCGTTTACCAGTCCCTATCGTTCTCGGCCTTGCTCGACTCGTAGGCTTCGAGAATCAATCGCGGCTATCAGGCTGGCCCAGGTACGACACCCGAGGCGGCCGGGAAATACCAGGCCACAATCGGCCGGTTCGAGACGGAGACACGGGTGCCCACCCTGGACCAGCTGTACAACCTCGCGAAAGCCTACGGGGTGAACGTCTGCGACCTGTTGCCGGGTGGGACGAGGAAGGGTAAAGCCGAGGGGAAGTGACAGCCCGCCAGTTGCAGCCCCGGGGGACGTGTGGGGGAGAAGCCTACACCTGGCTGTTCGGAATTCCGGTAGTGGCTTACCCCGGTGTTGATCCGGTCATCGCCCGAACACGAATCGGGCGACGATCGCGATAACGAAGATGAGGACACTGGTAACAGCGAGCCCAATCCAGAACCCCCGGCCCAGTCCGCCAAGTTGGCGGTTTTCACCCTCGATGGCCATTCTGCCGCCTCATTGCTAGGTGCGCGGGAAACGGATGAGCTCAGTGTATGCCAAACCGATCACGCAAGCCAAAGCTAGACGACCTCGGCTCCACATGCCCCTGAAGACACCCCCTGCGGTCGCGGCAGTCGTGTGCGCCATGCACAAAACTGGCCGATGGGAATTC
>JAQGHQ010000025.1 GCA_028288765.1 Gemmataceae bacterium
AGACCGGGGTGGTGGACGGGGCGGTGTTCGCGCTCGTGTCCGAAGCCGGAACCGACCCGGAAGTCCTGCTCGTGATCGAGGCCCGCGAAGAAGCCGGGAAGCTGCAATGGGAGTACGCCTGCGGCCGGTTCTCCGACTGGGAACTGCACGTCCAGCGGAAGGACAAGGAGGTCTGGTCATCTGTCCCGAGCGAGACGAACCCTTATCCCCACGACACACAGCACCTCTACCGGATTTACGCGGACAAGGTCGTGACAACGGACGGCAAATTGCTTGCCCGGATCCGACAGGCTCCGAATGGGGCGGACCTCATCACGGTCGAGGGCAAGTAAGATGGCGTGGGTCTTACCACTGATTTGGGCCGTGGTCGCCCAGCCGGTTCCCGGGCCGTCCGAGCCGTCGGCGAAGGCCGAGGTCAAGCCGGCCGATCCCGCCAACGCGGCCCCCGAAGGGCCGGAGCCAAAAGGGGTGCGGCACGCACTTATCCTCTGCGGCCATCCCGGCGACGCCGACCACGTCAAGTCGTTCTCCGATACCGTCCGAAAGCTCGGCGACGGCCTGGCCCGGACGCTGGGCATCCCGGCGGAGCGGCAGCACGTCGTCTTCGGCGCCGAACGCCCGAAAGACCTCCCGCGGGCGACCGGACCGGCGACGCGGGAAGCGGTGTCCGCTGCCGTCGCCGACGTCCGAAAAGCGCTCCGGCCGGAGGACGGCCTGTGGGTCATTTGTCTCGGCCATTGCCACCACGACGGCCGCCAGGTGTGGTGGAACCTGCCCGGCCCGGACATCAGCGCGACGGAGTTCGGGAAGCTCTTCGCCGACGTCGCCTGCCGGGAGCAAGTCTTCGTGATGACGACGTCGCTCGGCGGCTATTTCGTCCGCCCGCTGGCGCGGCGCGATCGCGTCGTCATCGCCGCGACGGAAGCCGACGCGGAGACAAACGAGACGACCTTCCCGGGCGTGTTCGCACAGTTTCTGGCCGCCGATCTGAATCTCGCCGAGCACGACGTGGACAAAGACGGCACGCTGTCCCTCTTCGATCTGTACGTGGTTGTGGCGAAGGAAATCGCCCAAACCTACGCCAGCGCCGAGCAGTTGGCGACCGAGCACCAACAACTCGACGACGACGGCGACGGCGTCGGCCACGAGGTGCAGAACGCGTACCTGCCGGAGGAGCAGGGCGGCACGTTGCCCGGCAAGAAGGCAAACCGCCGGCCGCCCCGCGACGGCCTCCGCGCCGCCCAGATCCTCTTGAAGCCGGGCAAGTGATCCCAACCCACGAAAAGGAACGCGGGTATGTGTCGCCTTCTCATGATCCTCTGGCTCTGCTGCGCCTGGTGCGTTCTGGGCTCGACCGCTTTTCTTTGTGGCGAGGAACCCGCTGTAACGAAACTGAAAAAGCTGGCGGTCGATTCCCGGGCGCGGGCCGAGGGCATAGAGGTCAAGACGACGGTCGGGGATCGAGCCACGAAAGCGACCGTCCATACCGATGCGCTCATGAAATACACGGACGTCCCGCGGCAGATCGAGATGGCGACGTTGTGGGTCTGGCAGGTGGACGGTCGGCCCGTCGCACTCGGGAAGGTGGAAGCCTACGAGCGCAAGGAAGGGACGAAGTGGCTGTACTGCTTCACCTCGGCATCGACCGGTCTGGTCGAAGGCCAGTGGCCGGACGGCCATCGCTTCCAAGCCCGCAAAGCCGGGGTCGATTGGGTCACAATCAAGGACCCTACTCCCCACGAGACGGCAGCGGGTCAGATGCGCCAGATGAAGGAACTCTTCCAGCGATTCACAGCCACGTCGCGGGACGATTTGCTGAAGACGGCCGACGACCTCCGCCCGCTCGCCCGGCCCTTACACGAGTATTCCTCGCCGAACCATGGCGTCGTCCAGGGGATCTTGTGCGGCTTCGCCGCCAACGGCACGAACCCCGACGTCATCGTTGGCCTGGAAGCGGTGGCCCCGGCGGATGAAAAGGGCGGTCCGAAATCCTGGCGGTACGCCGTGATCTGCATGACCGCCAGTGGTGTCTCCGTGAAGCTCGACAAGGCCGAAGTGTTCACCCGGCCGTATGCGAAGTCGCCCGAGGACTACGATACGTGGACGTACTTTTGGGAAGGCACGCCCAAGAGGTGACCTACCAGCGGTTCAACGCCCGGGGGCACAGGGACGGGCCGTAAATAGTGGGTCGCACAAGATCGAACTGGGCGAATAGGCGCGGACCCGCGGATCCGGACAGAACCTTCCGCCGCCTGCGCTTCGCACCGAACCGTTCGGCTACTTCCCCGGCTTGGCGGCGGGAGGGGTGTTGATGTAGCCGAGCCAGTACGGCTTGTCCGAGGCAGACACCCGGTTCCCGCGCGGCGCGTCGAATACTTCCTTGGCGTCGTACTCCAGGTGCAATTCCGCGTGAGCCAGTCGGCCGACGGTGAACTGCCAGACGGGTTTTGAGCCATCCTTCGGGTTCGACCGAGCCTCGACGAAGAGCGCGATCTCGGGGTTGGTGCCGTTGGCAAGGATGTACAACGCGCCGTCCCGGATGCCCGCGGGTTCGTCCCGGTAGGTGTGCAGGGGCCGCTCGAGCCGACGGAGTTCGAACCGCGAGTTGTTTGGATCCCAGAACTGGTGGCCCGTGAACTTCTGGGCCAGTTGCTTGAGCTGCCGTTCCCGTAGTGGAGCGTCCGCCGCCGGGGCCGGGGCTCCGGGGATGTCTTTCAGTTCGGACGCGGAGTCGTTCTCCCGCCACCAGGGGTCGCCCCCACGGCTGGCCCGGAGCTTCCCCCCGGACGTGTTGCAGACGGCGAAGGCCCACTTCGTCCGGTCGTTCACTCCCTGGTAGAGTTCGAGCAGGGCCACGGGTCGGCCCTTCTCGCCCCACGCCCACAGGCTCCCCCGGTCGTTGTCCCGGGTGGGGTCGCCGTAGTAGAGTAGCGGCTTCTCGATCCGCTTGACCGTTGCCCATTTGTCGTCGCGCAGAACTTCGAGTTCGATCCCACCGACCACTCGCTCCACCGCGGGGCGGTAATTCTCGTCGGCGTCTGCCCCGGTCCCCTTTTCGGGGGTGTCCTTTTTCGCGTCCTGGGGCGGGTCCGACGGGGCGGCCGACCCGCACAGGAGGGCCGCGGTCATCAGGCAGGCGTAGAGCGGGATCCGAATCGCTTGGGGTGTCACCGTCTCACCTCGCTTCCGGTAAATGCCGCGCCCTGGTTATTTCTCGAGAACCCGTTGCATCGAGAAGTGCGGGAGCTTCGGGTTCCGGTTGGCCGGGTGCTTCTGGGCGGTCCATACCACCTCGTCGCCCGACTTCACCTCCAGCCCGCCCGACGTCGCCCGCACGAAGGCGCACTGCCATTCGGCTTGGTCTGCCGTGCCGACAGCTTCGAGGACCAGCACCACTTCGGGGTCCGTCCCCTGGACGTAAGCGAAGAGGGCGCCGTCCAGCAGTTTCGGGTCGGGGTCCTTGGCGTTCGCCAGGTCGTAACGGTGCAGCGGCCGTGGGAGCAGCCGCAGGGATTCCTGGTCCGAGTTGTCCGCCTGCCATCCCGTCATCGTCGCCTTGAAGCCCTCGGTGATCGTCTTCATCTGGCGCAGCCGCTCGGGGGCCGTCTTCGCGGGCTGGGGAGCTTTCGGAACCGCCTTGAATTCCACCCCGGCCGTTTCGGGCGCCCAGATCACCCGGTCCTTGTCGCGGGCAATCAGTTTTGCCCCGTGCGAGAGGGAATCGAACTCGTGAGTCATTTTCCCTTCCCAGGGGTAAATGCTGGCCATAGCTACGGGCCGGCCGTTATGGGACCAGACGACCATCATCGCCTCCCCCTCTTGGCCGCGAACCACGTTGCGCCATCGGATGACCGGAACCGGGGTGAGCGGCGTCGCACCTTCCTCAGGGAGTACGTCGTACCAGTTGACTGACTTTTCGATCGCCTCGTTGAGTTTCTTCGGCTCTTCGGGGGGATCGTTCTTGGGGGGTGGCTGGGCGCTGCCGGTCGCGTGGACCGCCAACGACGAGACGAGACACCACACCAGCCCGCCGACCAGTGGCCGCTCGGCTCTCAGGGCTCTCAGGGCTCTCATCGCGGATCCTCTGTAAACGGCCTTCGACCTGGTGACTCACCCAACCAGGAACGAAGTCGATGTGCTGGCCGATTGCTCGCGGTCATTCTACCCGGCTTCCCCGCGATACGAAACTCAATACGAGTCGGGACCGCGGTTCCGCTGGTGCGGGACAGGAGGCGGAACCCGGCGGCCCGGTAGTAGGGAGAGGCAACACGAGCGCCCATGACGTTTGGGGTATCCACCCTGCGCCGCCACCTGCGATGGACGGGCAGCAGTGGAACGACAGCGACGAATTCCGGGCCGGCCATACCGTCTTGTGTGTTAGCGGGCCCCGCCCGGACGACCAACCGACCGTCGGCGGTCCTCACCGCCCGCCGAGAGCGACACAGTGTCGACCCCGTCGGGGGCGGTCCACCGGAATTGAGGTTCGCCTGGGGCGGACTGTCGTATATGCTCAGCGGCGGCGACAGACCGACATTTTGGACGTGTTTCTGATCGGGTTGATGGAACCGATTCCCAGGCATCGGGTCCCGGCTCTTCCTCATTTCACGATGCGGAAGGACTTCGAACACTAGTTCTCGGCCCGCCCCGAACCGGCGATGCGAGGACCACGGCCGGCGGCCATGCACCGGTTCAACCCGTCATCCACGAGAGAGGTCAAACAATGGCCCGAACAGCGACCAAACTGATACTCGGCGCACCTCTGCTGGCGCTTTCTTTTCTGGTCGCGGTGGACGCCTCAATGGGTACGCCCCGGGGGCGCGGGCCCGGCGCGGGGAGGGGCCCGGTCGACAACGAGCCTCCCGGCCCCGACGCCGCCAAGGAAAGACTTCGGGCGGCCGAACAGGTGGTGGACGGGATCGAGCTCGAAGTCCTGACCGACGACAAGTGGGCAACGGTCAAGCGGATCGAGAAGCCGTTGCTCCTTTTCGGCGATTCGACCCGGGACAACGACCGGGGTAGCCTGTGGGGGTGGGGCGAGAAGGGCCGGCCTCTCGCCCTGCTCGAACTCTACCAGAACGTCCGCGACCGGACGAAGTGGGTGTTCGCCATTTGCAACACGTCGGGCGGCAAGGTGCGGGCGAGACGGAAGGGCGCCCCGTGGTGGGGGGAGAACGACTCGGGGGTCGAACTCAAGGACATCCCCGGCGCCCCGGCCCCGGCGGCTGAAGAACCGCAGCGGCAGCGACAGCTGAAGGCGGTGGCCCAAAAGTTTACCGGCCACCAGTTCTGGGACCCCGACAACTCGCGGTACGAGCTGCGCCGGCTGGAGCGTCCGCTCCACACCTACCGGGACGAACCCGCGGGCATCCGGGAGGGCGGGCTGTTCACCCTCGCCAACGGGACCAACCCGGAGATCATGCTCTTCGTCGAGGCCCGGGTGGACCCGAAGGATGGCTCAAAACCCGTCTGGCAGTTCACCGTCGGCCGACTGGCTCACGCGGAATTGCACCTGGAGTACGATGGCAAGGAGGTCTTTACCGCACCTCGCGGGGACAGGCTGTCCGCCTCGGACAAGCCGTACTGGGTCGGCTTCATCGATACTTCTCCTGACGCCGCGCCGGGAAAGTAGTCCCCTCGCCCCGCGCCTGGACATGTCACCTGCTCCGGAAACTCGGCTCACCGATCGGCCACCCGGCCGAGTTCCCGGAGCACGCCCTCGGGGTCGAGCCCCCGGGCCGGCTTCCGCGGCCGCCCCCCGACCCCCCGGCGGTTGGTCGGGTACCGGCTCTGGGCCTCGAACCGGACCCGTTGCGGACTCCACCTCTTTCGAGCCACCTCTCGCAGGAGGGCGTAGCGGGCGGTCCCGCGGATAGTGGAATATGGGTCAGGACAACCGTGGTAGGCGTCCCGGAGTGAGTGGAATCGTCAATAAACGACAGTTAAGGGACTACGGCTAGGTCTAACCTGTGGTCTACACATACGACAACGAAGGATTCAATGAACGAGGTCCGCCGTAACTCCCTGTTACGGCGGGCCTTATCCAAAGCTGGGGATCATGGATTCGAACCATGACTAACTGATCCAGAGTCAGTCGTGCTACCGTTACACCAATCCCCAAGAGTACAGAATCGGGAATTTGGGCACCACCGAAAACGAGCCCGCATTTCCCGAAGGTTGAAAGAATTCTACCCACCCTTCGCCGCGTTGTCCACCCCATCCCCGGCCGTTGTGGCGATCGGGTTCGCCTCCGGATTCCGAAGCCGGGGAGTGAGCGTTGTAGGGTGGGCACCGCCCACCTCTGGCCTCAGGTCTTGGTGGGCAGTGCCCACCCTACATGAGAATCGTCCGGAATCGGGAGGCGAACCGCGGCGATCCGGCGGTCCCGACGCCCTTCCCGCCTCCCGGCCGTCACTATTCACGACCAGGTCCGGACGCCCCGGGTTCGCGCCCGGTCCGCTAGCCCGGATGTCTCACCGCGGAGAGCGCGGAGGACGCAAAGGAGAATCCGGGCCGGAGTGCGACGAACGGGGGGGCGGGGCTCCTCCGCACGACGGATCACACGCTCGGGTCCGAACTTCTCTCCGGCCTTTCCTCTGCGATCTCCGCGCCCTCCGCGGTGAGACATCCGGGCTAATGGGGAGGGGGCGGCGGATGCGGGTGGCCGGCGCCGTTACCAGGGGGCCGTTCGCCGCCGGCGGGCGACGCGGGCGGGGGCGGGGGCGGCGCGTGCTCCCGCGGCGGGGCGTTCCACCCCAACGACTGGATGACCGAGAAGAACACCGGGGTGAGGAAGATCCCGAACAGGGTCACCCCCAGCATCCCGCTGAACACCGCGGTCCCGAGGCTCTGCCGCATCTCGGCCCCGGCCCCGGTCGAGATCACCAGCGGGACCACCCCGAAGATGAACGCGAACGAGGTCATCAGGATCGGCCGCAGCCGGAGCCGGCTCGCCTCCACCGCCGCCTCCCGCCGGTCCTTCCCCTCCTCCTGCCGCTGCTTCGCGAACTCGACGATCAGGATCGCGTTCTTGCACGCCAGCCCGACCAGCACGATGAACCCGATCTGGGTGAAAATACTCACGTCCTGGCCGGCGATGTTCACGCCGATCACCGCGAACAACAGGCACAACGGGACCACCAGGATCACCGCCAGCGGCAGCTTCCAGCTCTCGTACTGCGCCGCCAACACCAGGAAGACGAACACCACCGCCAGCGCGAACGCGTAGAGCGCCGTGCTCCCCGCCTGGTTCTGGAGGAACGTCAGCTCCGTCCAGTCGAACGCCATCGTCCGCGGCAGGTCCCGCCCGGCGATCCCCTCCAACAGCGGGACCACCTGCCCGGAACTCGTCCCCGGGGCGGACGTCCCGGTGATCGCCGCGGCCGCGTACATGTTGTACCGCTGGACCGAGACCGGCCCGCTCTTGTCCTCCACCGTCATCACCGTCCGGAGCGGGACCATCCGCCCCTGGATGTTCCGCACCTGGAGCATAAGGACGTCCATGGGCCTATCCCGGAACCGCTGGTCGGCCTGCACGTTCACCTGCCAGTTCCGGCCGAACTCGTTGAAGTTGTTCACGTAGTACGACCCGATGTAATACTGGAGCGTGTCGAACACGTCCGCGACCGACACCCCCAGGGCCTCGCACTTGGTCCGGTCGAGGTTCAGGTACAGCCACGGGGTGTCGAACCGGGAGGTGTTGAACAACCCCTGCAACCCCGGGGTCTTGTTCCCCTCTTCCACGATCTGGTCGCTCACCCGCTGGAGCGTCCCGAGCCCGGTGGTCCCCCGGTCCTCGATGATCAGCTTGAACCCGCTGGTCGTCCCCAGGCCCTCGATCGGCGGCGCCCCGAACACCTTCACCACCGCCCCGCGGATCTCCTTCCGGCACTTCTCCTCCAGACTGGCGCCGATCGCGTCGGCCGTCTGGTCCGGCCCGGTCCGCTCGGCGAACGGCTTGAGCATCACGTACATCGACCCGAGGTTCGGGGCGTTCGCGTTCAGGATCAACGACTGGCCCGAGATCCCGACCGTGTGCCCGACCCCCGGCGTGTCCGCCGCGAACTTCTCGATCCGGGCCAACAGCCGGTTAGTCCGCTCGACCGAGGCCGAGTCCGGCAGCTGGAGGTTCAGGAGCAGGTACCCCTTGTCCTGCTGGGGGACGAACCCGGTCGGGGTGGTCGTGAACTCGTGGTACGTGAGGACGAGCAGCCCGGCGTACACGAGCAGGACGACGAGGCTGACCCGGACGAGCCGGGCGACGACCGCCGCGTACCGGTTCGCGCCCGCCTCGAACCCCCGGTTGAACAGGCGGAAGAACCACCCGAGGACGCCGTCCAGGAGCCGGGTCGGGAGGTCCTTCGGGGCGGTCTTCGGTCTCAGCAGGATGGCGGCCAGGGCCGGACTGAGGGTGAGCGAGTTGAACGCCGAGATCAGGGTGGAGGCGGCGATGGTGACGGCGAACTGGCGGAAGAACTGGCCGGTGATCCCCTGGATGAACGCGCACGGGACGAACACCGCGGTGAGCACCAGGGCGATGGCGATGACCGGCCCGGTCACCTCGTCCATCGCCTTCCGGGCGGCCTCCTTCGGCTCCTCCCCGTGCTCCATCCACCGCTCCACGTTCTCGACCACCACGATCGCGTCGTCGACCACGATCCCGATCGCCAGGACCAGGCCGAACAGGGTCAGGTTGTTGAGCGAGAACTGGAGCGCCCACATGACGGTGAACGTGCCGACCACGGCGACCGGGACGGCGACGAGCGGGATGACCGCCGCCCGCCACGACTGGAGGAACACGAGGACCACGATGGCGACCAGGATGATCGCGTCCCGGAGGGTCTTGAACACCTCGTTCACCGACTGGCGGACGAACGGGGTGGTGTCGTACACGATCTCGTACGCCAGCCCCTCCGGGAACCGCTTCTTCAGCTCCTCCATCTTCGCGTACACGCCGGCGGCGGTGTCGAGCGCGTTCGCCCCGGGGAGGCCGTACACCGAGAGGGCGACGGACGGCCGTCCGTCCAGGGTGGCCGACTGGTCGTACTGCTGGGCCCCGAGCTCGACCCGGGGTTTGCCCTTCTCGTCCCGGGTGACCAGGTCCCGGAGGTAGACGATGCTCGCCGCCGGGGCCGCCGGCACGCCGGTCGCACTCGTCTGGCCCGCGCCGGCGGCCCCGATCCCGGTCGCCCCGCCGCCCGGCGT
>JAQGHQ010000041.1 GCA_028288765.1 Gemmataceae bacterium
TCGGGCGGGCGGGCCGGCCGGAGAACCGGCCAAACAAGATGTATAGTAATGCAAGGCCATTTGTAGTGCAATACAGAGATGCGGAGGATTTCTCGGCCGGGGGTGTGGGCCGCGCGCCCCGCGGGCGGACCACACGGAAACCCCTGGGTGGCGGGCGATCGCGGTCAACCACCTCGCCCCCGGCTGCTCCCGGGGTAACGGGCTGTCGACGCCGGGATGCGGGAAGGGAGCGATTGGCGCGTCGAGCGAGATGTCTCGCTTTTGGGGCTGGGCGGGTTCGGGTAGGACGGCCGCCCAGCTATTGGCTTATGGAGCATATCGTTCGAGGAACCGGCCGAGGGGGCCGCAGACCAAGTCCCCGAACAGGACGTTATGCGTGAAGCCCTCCAGCCTGAGGAACTCTTTCGGCTCGTTCGCGGCAGCGAAGAGTTGTTCCCCGTGCCGGAACGGGACGATCTCGTCGGCCGTGCCGTGGGCGATGAACACCGGGCGGGTGCAGTCGCCGATCTTCGACAGGTTGTCGAACCGGTTCCGCATCAGGGTGTGAGTCGGCAGCCACGGGTAATGGAACTTCGCCGCGGCCGGAAGAGAGGTGAAGGTGAACACCAGCACGATCGCCCGGTGGTCGTGGCGGGTGGCGAGGTCGACGGCCGTCCCCCCGCCGAGCGACTCGCCGAACAACACGACCCGGCCCGGCGGGATTTTCGCCTCGTCCTTGAGCCACTTCAAAGCCGCATCGCCGGCCGCGTAACACCCCTGTTCGCTGGGCCTGCCCTCGGACTTCCCGTACCCCGGGTAGTCGAAAAGCAGCACCCCGGCCCCGAGGGCGTCGTGCAGGTCGGCGGCGAGCCGGCCGCGGTGGGTGACGTTTCCGCCGTTGCCGTGGGCGACGAGCACAGCCCCGGCCTCAGCTCGGGCCGGCGGCAGCCACCAGCCGTGCACCTTCGTGCCGGCGGCGTCCGTGAACCACACGTCCTGCGTGCGGGGGTTGGCCGGGGCGAGCCAGGACTCTGCCGGGGACGATGGCTGGAAAACCAAAGAGTTTTCAAGGGAAAGGAACACGACGATCGCACCCAGGTACACGACGAATAATAGTACCGCCCAACGGGCCACGAACCGGCGGGCCCGGCGGCCGAAGGTGGGCGGCGTTGTCATACGGCCGCCCGACGGCGCCGGACCACCGCGACGAGGTGGCCGACTACCAGCAACCCCCAGCACCCCGCCGGCACCCAGTCACCGAGCCTGGCATACCACGAGTGCCGCTCGTCGATCGGGACGACGGCCGTGAGGACGGCCTCCGTCTTCTTCGACGCCGCCCACGATTCCCCCGGCAGCGCGACGACTCGGCCGTCCGCGTCGATCACCGCGGAGATCCCCATGTTCACCGCCCGGACGACGCTCCGCCGGGTCTCGACCGCCCGGAACCGGCAGATCGCGAGGTGTTGTTCGTGTTCCTCGGTGCCGTCGAACCAGCCGTCGTTCGAGATGTTCACGAGGAAGTTCACCGGCTCGGCCGGCCCGGCGTACTTCCGGGCCAGGTACGGATCGGAATCCTCGTAACAGATCAGGCAGCCGAACGTGAACTCCCGTCCGTCGGCGGTCCGGACCGGGAACCGCGTCCACCGTTCACCGGGCCGACAGCTGTAGTCGTGGGTGTACGGGGTGAACGCGCTCATCCACGGGAATGTTTCCTTGAACGGGACGTACTCCCCGAACGGGACGAGGTGCATCTTGTCGTACCGGCCGAGGTATTCGCCGCCGGGGCCGAGGGCGAGGGCCGAGTTGTACTTCCACGCATGCCCGGCTTCCCATTCCAGCCCGTTCAGCCCGAGCAGAATGTGCGTCCCCAGCGGCCGACCGATGAATTCCGCTTGTGAACGACTGTACCCCTTTTGGAATGAATCCGGCGTGCTCCGCAGGTCGTCCCCGGGTGCTACCTCGTACCAGTCGATCGGGCAGCAGGTCTCCGGCCAGATGATCAGGTCCGGGCGGGGGGACTGCCGGAGGGCCTGTGCGTGCTGGTTCTTGTAGGAGTCACCGAGTTCTTCCCCGCGGAGGTTCTTCTGGAACTGCGGGACGCTCCCCTGGATCGCCGCCACCCGCGGGCCGGGCTGAAAGTCCGGGTGAACGAGCTGCGCCCGCCCGTAGCCCACGGCTGCGGCGAATAGAGCCCCGACCGCTACCGTCGAAGGGACGAGGCACGGACACGCCGGGCGGGGCGAGTCACCCGGCCACCGGAGCCAGCTCCGCACGCCCCCGCACCGGAGGACCCACTCCGCACCCAGGCCGTTGACCGCCGCGACGACGAACGACACGGCGTACACGCCACCGAGATCGGCGATCTGGACGAGTGACAGGAAGTCGTGCTGGCTGTAGCCGAGGAAGTACCACCCGAACCCGACCATCTGGTACATGCCGACGTGGGTCAGGAACGGAAACCCCGTGGGGAAGTGCGCCCGCACGTATTCGAGAGCCACCCACACGACCGGCACCGAAAGGGCGAGCGGGACGACCTTCAGCCGATCGACGCGGCGGAGCAGCCACAGCGCGGCGACCCAGAACACGGGGCAGGCGAGCGAGAGGCCCACCCACGACAGGTACATCATCGGGTGGGCGACGCGGAGCCAGTTCAGCGCGGGGAGGAAGAACGCCAGCCCGCCGACGTACCCGGCGAAATAGACCCGCCGCGGTGACGCCGGCGACCGGACGAGCGTGAGCCACGGCACGAGGGCGACGAACGCGACCGGACCGACGTCGAGCGGGAAGAACGCCGCCCAGAGCAGTACCCCGGAGAGGATCGCGGGCAGGAAGACACGGGGCTTCACGCTGAAATCCTTCCGGAAGAAGAAGGTTCACCACGGATCACGGAGGTTTGGTTGAAACGCTTGGCTGCTGGCGGGCCGCCAGGGAGGGCGGCCCCAACGGAACCAGGGCCTATAGTGGCGGCCCGAGCCACGCGGACATTTCAACTCAGCAAGTCACAGAGAGAACGGAATGAAAACCAGAACCGAGAGAAAAAGGTTCCACCTCCATCTTCCTCTGTGTTTCTTCCTCTCTGCCCTCTGTGGCTCGTTCATCCGATTACGATCACCTGGATCGGCATCCCCGGGTCATACCGGGCATCGCCAGCGGGGAGAACCATGAGAGCGTCGGCGGGCTGTAATCCCCGGAGGTCCGGTGCCCCGGCCCACGGGAGTGGGCGCACCGCCCACCCGACCTTTCCCGCCTCCAGTTTCGCCGGTCGGTACGTCGGCCGGTCGTTCGTCTCGGCAACCGCCTCGGCGAGCGCCAGCGACGCGGTCCGCGGGCCGGGCTCCGGGTCGCCGGCCATCACCCGTAGGGCTGGGCGGACGAATAGCTCGAAGCACACGAACGCGCTCACCGGGTTGCCGGGGAGCCCGAAGACGAGTGTGCCGTCCTTCGTCCCGAAGAACAACGGCTTGCCCGGTTTCATCCGCACCCGGTGAAAGTGCGGCACTACTCCGAGTTCCTGCAACACCCCGGGCACGAGGTCGAACTTTCCGGCCGATACCCCACCGGCCAGGAGCAGGACGTCTGACCCCGCGAGGGCGTCGCCGATTTTCGACCGCAACTCGTTCCCGTCATCTCGCGCGATCCCGCAATCGTGGCCGACGGCCCCGGCCCGCGCCACCTGGGCCGCGAGCATCGGCCCGTTAGAGTTGCGGATCTGTCCCGGTCCCAGCTCTCCCGTCGGCCCAACCAGCTCATCGCCTGTCGCCAGCACCGCGACCCGCGGCCACGAGAACACAGGCACGCTTGCACAACCGACGCCGGCGAGCACACCGACCGCAGCCGGGTTGAGTCGGGTTCCGGCCGCGAGCACGACATCCCCGACCCGCATCTCCGTGCCGCGGGGAAAGATGTACTGACCGGGCCGCACGGCCGGGTCGTTGATCCGCACCTGCCCGCCGTCGGCGGGCTCGGTGTCTTCCTGCATCACCACCGCATCGGCCCCGTCCGGGATCGGGGCACCGGTGAAGATGCGAGCGCATACCGTGGGGCCGATCACCTTCCGGGGCATCACCCCCGCCGCAATCTCCTCCACCACCCGGAGCGGCGTACCGCCGACGCAATCCGCCGACCGGACCGCATAGCCGTCCCGGAGGGATTTCGCAAACGGCGGTGAATCCCGGTCGGCTACCACGTCGACCGCCAGCACCTGGTTGAGGATCGCCGGGCCGAGCGGCATCGACACCGGACCCAGCGGCCGGGCGTGCCGGAGTACTTCGGCGATGGCTTCGGCCACTTCGAGCATTGGCGCGGTCCTCCGCGAGTGTAGGATTGTATACCGACACCATCCGACTGATCTACCTCGACTCGTGCTCGACCTTACCCCTGGCAGGGGGCCCGGTTGCCGACCCGACAGGCCGCGTGCTCCTCCCGCGGCCGTACGGTCCCGGCGGAGCTGGTGCGGGTTGCCGACCAGCTGGTCAATCGCCCGCTGAACCCCTGCCGGGGAGCGTCCGGTAAACGTCGACTCTGGAGGGAATTGGGCGATCGAAGACGGGCTTCTTACAGTCCTCCCGGCGTTCTGGTAGACTGTTCTGCAGACGGCCGGGGCCTTCATGACCGCTCCTCGCGGAGGCGAGTCCCGTGGACGAGCAGTTCGTCGGTGATCCTCTCATTCCCGTCGTCGCCACCTGTGACCCCGCCCGAATGGCGGCCGGCGAGCCCGGCCTCCCTCGCCGATTTCTGTGGCGAGACCAGGACGTGGAAGTTACAGCGGCCCTCCGCTCCTGGCGAGAGACCGGTCCGTGCTGGGCCGGTAGCGGGGAGCGGTATGTGCGGAAGCACTGGTACGAGATCGTCACCACGCTGGGGACAATGAAGGTCTACTTCGACCGGCAGGCCCGGGGTGGCCCGAAGGCGGCCCGGTGGTGGTTGTTCAGCGTCCGGCCCGCTGACACATCGCCCGCGGCCGCGATCACCCGCCCCACCGAGAGCGTGGCCCGATAACTATTCGACCATTTACACAATTCTGTCGGATGACCAGATCCCCTATCTACCTGGATTACAACGCCACGACACCCGTCGAGCCCGCGGTCGCCGACGCCATTGCCCTTGCCATCCGCGATCTCTGGGGGAATCCCTCCAGCAGTCACGCTTACGGAAAGACTGCTCACGAGGCGGTCGAGAAAGCCAGGGCCCAGGTCGCGGCGTTGATCGGCGCCGTTCCGGACGAGATCGTATTCACCGGGGGCGGGTCCGAGGCGAGCAACCTCGCGATCAAGGGGACATGCCTGCGACAGCCGCGCGGGTTCCTCGCCCGGCTCTTCGGCGGACGGTCGCCGGGTTCGAGCCACGTCATCACCACTGCCGTCGAGCACCCGGCGACGCTCCAGCCGGTCGAGTTCCTGCGGCGGCTCGGGTGTCGGGTCACCATCCTGAGCGTCGACCGGTTCGGGCTGGTCAATCCGGACGACGTGCGGCGGGCGATCACCCCACGGACCACGCTCGTCACCGTCATGCACTCGAATAACGAAGTCGGCACGCTCATGCCGATCCAGGAGATCGCCGCGGTCTGCCGCGAACGCGGTGTACCGGTCCACACCGACTGCGCCCAGTCGCTCGGCAAGGTGTCGGTGGACGTCCGCGAGCTGGGGGTCGATTTCCTGACCATCGCCGGGCACAAACTGTACGCCCCGAAAGGTGTCGGGGCCCTGTTCGTGCGGCGAGGTATGACCGTGGAACCGCTCATCCACGGGGCCGGACACGAGAAAGGCCGACGGGCCGGGACGGAGAACGTCCCGTACCTCGTCGGGCTCGGCAAGGCCGCCGAAGTGGCCGCGCGGTCCCTTCCCGCGGCCACCGACCGCCTCCGCCAGCTGCGCGACCGTCTCCACGACCGCCTCAAGTCAGCTCTCGGCGACAGACTCGTGCTGAATGGCCACCCCGAGCGGCGGCTACCGAATACACTCAACGTGAACTTCGTCGGCCATGTCGGCGCCGAGTTCCTGGAGAAGGTGCCCGGAGTCGCGGCCTCGACCGGGTCGGCGTGCCACGAGGGAAAGGTCTCTCAATCGCCGGTCCTGTGTGCGATGGGCATCCCCCCGGAAATCGGACGCGGGGCCGTACGGCTGAGCATCGGCCGATACACGACCGAGGATGAGATCGACTGTGCCGCAACGATACTCATCCGAGCCGCAAAGAATGAATAGCGGCAGATCGAATGGCCGCAAAAAGCACAAATAAGTAGCCATCTTCCGTTTTGCGCTTTTTGTGGCCATTCTTCCTACTTCCGCACGAACTCGTACGCGCCGGCCGGGTAGTTCCCGTACGGGGCCGACCCGACTCCGTAGCGCAAACTGCCCACAAACTGGGGTGGGGAAGCCACAACACGGACCCGCACCACCCCGGAATGGCCCGGCTGAACCAGCCCGGCGTGGACCGCCGCGGCGGCCAGGTTCGAGTCGAGCGTGTACGCGTCCGTACCCCACACCCCCATCGCCTGACCGCCGGGCTGGGGACCGGTCACGACGAAAGCCACCTCCTTCCCGAACTGGTTCTGAAAGCCGGACATATTCGCCGGGGCGGCCGGGGCGTTCGCCAGATCTTCGGCCGCCACCCCGGTCGCCGACCGGAGCGTCCGGATGTCGGCCAGGCGGAGATTCTGCTCGCCGAACTGGAACGTCTGGACCCGCAACGTGGTGGCGTTCAGTTTACCGGTGATCTTGGAGTCGTCGGTGTAGATGACGTCGTGCTCCCGCGGCTCCAGGTTCCCCGCCGGCAGCTTCTGCTGAAGATACCGCACCGACTCCTCGGCCCGCCGGCTGATCTCCAGGTCCGAGTGTTTGATGGCCTTTAGAAGAGGAAAATAAGCCCGCTCGCGGTAGTCGCGAAGGTCCGCCGTCGCCCGCTCCCGCATGTCGAAGTCGGGGTGGTTCAGGTTCGAGATCAGGTGGCCGATCCGCTCCGCCACGTCGGCCGGGGTCCGGGTCGCGAACTCGACCCGCCGGATGTCGGCGACAGGGATTTGAAGGGCGCCGTACCGAGTTCCTACTTCGAGCCGCTCGTCGAGGATCTTCAGCTTGATCGTACTATCGTCGACACAACGAACTTCAACCTCGGTCTGGGTAACGGGTTTGGCGGGGGCCGGTTGGCTCACCGGAACTGGGTGGGACAACCCGGTAGTGGGAGCGACGATCGCGGCAACAATCAGAGAAAACAGGGCTACGCGGACAATCGAACGTGCGAGGGGCATTCGCTGCCCTCCGAAGGAAATGTGACCGGACGTGCCGCATTATGCGGGGAGAGGTCCACGTCCATGTGGAAGCAAGAAGTCTTCCGGCGAGAAGTCTGCTACTATCATAGCACCAAATGCCTTCACAAATCCATACCTCTTACCTAACGCTCTCTGCTTCGCAGTGGCAGCATCACCTCTACAACCCCAACGACCTACCCGTCCGGCATCCCGGCGAATGCTGCCGGATGCGTCCCGACCCTAGTGGTCTGTCAGCCGATGAAGGGGACGGGTCGGAATTCGTCTGGGCGTCGCCGGTCGGCCGCGCGAACGGATGTGCGTACACCCGAAATCGGTGTCAAAACCACCCGAATGAGACCAGCTTTACACGTCCCAAACGGCGATTCCGGAACCCCTGAACCACAGACACTTTCCAGCAAAATAATCAAGCTAGATGGTTAAGATTCGTTAAGATTTGCTGGCTCCCGAACCGCGCACACGCCTCTGGCCGCCCAAAGCTCTTCTGGCCGCCCAAAGCTCTCGCCTTCGTTGTACCACACAAGTATTGCGTTGTAACATCAATGAAGACAGCAGTTTGCATCGGAACTATTCAAGATTCGATTTGAGTTTGGCAACCTGAGGCAAACCTTGTTCGCGAGCCATGCGAATTCTCCGTGATTTTCAACCATCCCTGTGACGATCGGCAAATCGTCACAGGAATTGTGTAGGTCAACGAGGGCGGTAGCCCTGGGCGAACGAGGGAGGACGAACTGGGGGTGGTGTGGGCACATCCGATCGTCGCCACAATGATAGTGCGGATATTTGTGGCCTTCGAGGACACGCATACGGAGTGTTCCCGTCGCTGGTGCCGGGCAGTTCGTGTTGATCGAGTTTTCCAGCCTCAAAGTGAGAGTAAGGTAACCCGCCGTGCCGCGTCCCTGCTGGAGGGGATCGCCGGCGCAGAACATTATTAACAATTATATAACATAATATACTTTCAGAACTCCATAATATTTAGAGCCCGTGCCCCGGCCCGGAGCGGCAGGACCACCGCCGCGGCCCCGAGGGCCAGCCCGACCGGTATCCCGGCGAACACCCACGGGGAGACCCCCGCCCCGCCGTGGGCCGCGCGGGCGAGCTGGGCGGCGTGGAACGGGACCACCATCAACCCGACCACGCTCACCAGGAACATCAGCCCGACCACCATGTTCACGGTCCCGCCGAACCCGACCACGATTTTCGACGGGTCGGTCTCCTTGAAGTTCGGCAGGTACGCCCCCAACCCCACGTTCAGGCCGCTGAGCCCGAGGGCGACCACCGCCACCGCCAGGGCGTGAAGGGCGAGCCCTTCCGGCGGGAGCCCGATCAGGAGGTCGCTGGCCAGGATCAGAAATTCGGCGATGAGGAGCGACCCCGTGGCGGCGAACGCGAACTTCCCGCGGAGGATCTGGTCGCGGCTGACCGGGGTCAGGCCGAGGATCCAGAACTTGCGGCCTTCGAGGCTGATCAGCGGGTAAATGAACCGGCTCAGCCCGGCACACAACAAGACGGCCGTGCCGCCCAGGTTCATCAGACTGATGGCGTACTTGTCCATCACCGCGAGGTCGGCCTTGTAATACTGGCGGAAATTCGTGGCCCCGATCATCATCAGCACCCCGAACAGGATAAGCAGGGCCCACTGGGTCGGGTCGCGGCGGAACGTCCGGAAGTCCTTCACCACGAGGACCCGGGTCGGCCGGTCGAGGTAGAAGACGAGCGCCCCCATCACCCGGTCGAGGACGCTCGGCCGGAACACCTTCTTCCCCCGCCCGCCGCCCGCGAGCCGGTCGTACGCGGGGCGGTAGACCCGCCCGGCGACCCACGCCGCGAGGACGTACCCGACCAGCCCGTTCGTCCACACCAGCGCGAGCGGGAGCACCGTTCCGGCGGCGTCCCCGCGGGCGGCGGCCATCACCCCGCGGGTCATCCAGTGGCTCGGGGCGAGGCCGCTGCGGACCAGGTCGAACTGGCCGATCAGGTCGTCGAGCTCGCGGCCGTTATTCATGAGCGAGTTTCGCGCGGCCATCCCGACCCGGACCAGCCACACCCCCGCGAGGACCAGGAGCCCGAGCGAGAGGAGGACGAGAAACTGCCGGCGGTTCCGCGGCATGTACCGGACGAGCAGCAGGCAGAGCATGGCCGAGACCGACCCCGGCAGGAGGACGAACCCGAGGAGGAAGACCGGGAGCAGGGGGTAGAAGTACCACGGCACCCCGGCGGTGAGCCCGTAGGCGAGGAAGACCGGCACCCCGAGGACGACGAACGCCCACGAGCTGAACGCCACGGCCCCCTGGAACTTGGTCGCGAAGATCCGGTCGGCCCGCGCCGGGGTGCTGAGCAGGTACCGGGCCTCCGGGGCGGTGAACAGGCTGGCGTACAGGATGATCCCGGTCGAGAAAACGAGCATTCCGCCGAGGGTGAAGAACAGGAGGTCGAACAGGCTGGCGACGATCGACCCTTTGACCGGGATCTTCTTCTCCGCGAGCTGGTCGAACAGGTAGTACCCGACCCCGAACGTGAACCCCGCGACGATCAGACTCGTCAGGAGCATCGAGAAGAGCCGGACCCGGCCCGCCTCCAGCGCCACCCGCAGGGCATTCCGGAATAGCCGGGCCCGCAGCCGGCGGAACACCCGGGCTTGGTCGGCGACGGGGGGATGTTCGGTGCCCATGACTCACCTCGCGAGCCCCGGGACGGCCGTCTCCGGGCTTGGGGGTTCGGCGGCGGCTTCCTCGGTGATCTTCAGGAACAGGTCTTCGAGACTCCCGTCCATCGCGGCCTGCTTGCGGAGGTCGGCGAGCGTCCCGCACCCGATCAGCCGGCCGTGGTCGATGATCCCGATCCGGTCGGCGAGTTCCTGGGCGATGTCGAGGGTGTGCGTGGACAGGAAGACCGTCACCCCGTCCGCCGCGAGCCGGCGGAGGAGCGTCTTCAGTTCGCGGACGCTCTTCGGGTCGAGCCCGACCGTCGGCTCGTCGGCGATGAGCAGCCGCGGCTCGTGGACGAGGGCCGCGGCGAACACCGTCCGCTGCCGCATCCCGTGGGAGTAGCGTTCGGTGAGGTCGTCGACGAAGTCGTCGAGGTGGAACAGGTCGACCACCTCGGCGATCTTCTCCCGGCTGCGGGCGGGGGGCATGCCGTAGAGGTCGGCGGTGAATTGAAGGAACTCGCGGCCGGTGAGTTTCTCGTACAGGAACGGCTGATCGGGCACGTAGCTGATGAGGGCGCGGGCCTTGTCGCCCTCGGCCGTGAGGTCGAACCCGCCGACCTGGACCGTGCCGGCCGACGGGAACAGGAGACCGCAGAGCATCTTGATGGTGGTCGTCTTCCCGGCCCCGTTCGGGCCGAGGAACGCGAACAGCTCCCCGGTCGGGACGTGCAGCGACAGGTCCTGCACGGCCGCCTTCGGCCCGTACCGCTTCGTGACGTCGACGATGTCGATCATGACTCACCGAAGGGGAAACTGAAGAGGAACGACCCACAGAGGCACAGAGAGCACAGAGTTAAACCACACAGAGCAATCCAGTAACAACTAATGTCAATAAAATTGTTAACTTATTCAACTTTCCTGGTTCTTGTTCCTCCTCTGTGTGGTTTAACTCTGTGCCTCTGTGTTCGTTCCTCTTATTCTTCCCGCTCCAGGGCGAGCCGCTCGCCCTCGCCGAACGCCTCCTGCCGGAGCACCTTCCCGTCCGACACACGCACCCAGGTTTCGGCGCGGGCCTTGCCGTTGCGGTAGTCAATCACCCGGCACGGCACGGTCTCGCCACGCCAGCCAAGTGACTCCTCGGTCGATCGCACCTCGGCGATCAGGGGCTCCCGGACCCTGTCCGGGAGCCTGAGCCCGTAAGCCCCGAGCTTCTCCTTGAACAAGGCGGCGGCGGCCTCTTCGAGCGGGTTGATCTCGTGGACGATCCACCGCTGGCCCGGGCGGACGTTCGCGATCCGGTTCACCGGCTGGAGCGGGTTCAGCGCCTGCCCGGAGGGGACGGGTACAGGGTCGAGATCGGACTTCACGGTGAAGATCGGCGAGACGATCGAGCACCGGCCGAGGAACACGCCGTTCTCGACGCGGCCGTCCACCTTCGCCTGCCCCTCGGCGAGTACGTCGTACGCCGGCTCGCTTTTCTGCCGCCGCGCAATCTGCACGACCAACCGCCCGTCCATCGTCTGCTCCTGCAGGGCACCCGACCGGGTCAGGCGGGTTGTGGTGGTGAGCTCCGGAACGACGATCCGGACGCCGGAAAAGTCGAACTGCAGGTGGGTGTACTGGTGGGTGAACAGGAACGTGTCGTCGGCGTCCACGTGGGTCATCCGGGTGGAGAGCCGGCCGACCTTCTGGTCCCCGCGGAAGACCTGCCACCGGACCGGGACGAACTGGCTCGCTTCGTCCGACAGGTCGACGGCGATCGGCGGCGGGCCGGACGCCGCGATGCGCGGCCACACATCCCGATAGAAGGCGAACCCGAGTGTCGCGAACCAGAGCACGAGGATGGACGCCACGGCAGGGCGAGAAGGCATTCGGCACCTGACATCGAGAACCGAAGAGACATGAGCGACGGGGTCTATCCCATCATAGGTTGGTGACGGCGGCCGGACGAAGCCATTTCAGTGTCTTGTCGGGGGCGGGGTGGTGAACCATCGGTGTGCCCGAACACCGCCGCCGCACGGGCCCTCCGGCCCCCGGTTGCCCTTGATTCACCCGCCCGCGGTTCCGGACAATGCCGGGGCCAGAACCCACACCAACCGAGGCGGCACATGATTGTCGGCGTCCCGAAGGAGATCAAGCAGGATGAGTACCGGGTGGCGATGACCCCGGCCGGGGTCGAGGAGCTGACCCGGGCCGGGCACAAAGTGCTGATCCAGGCCGGGGCCGGGGCGGGAAGCGGGATCACCGACGACCAGTACGCGGCGGACGGGGCCGAGATCGTGTCGGGGGAAGCCGACGTGTGGGCACGGGCCGACCTGGTCGTGAAGGTGAAGGAACCACTGCCCGACGAATGGCCCCTGATGCGGGCCGGTCAGACGGTGTTCACCTACTTCCACTTCGCCGCGGACGAAACTCTGACGAAGGCAGTAATAAAGTCCGGGATCACGGCGGTGGCCTACGAGACGATCAAGGACGCGAGGGGCGGGCTCCCGCTGCTCACCCCGATGAGCGAGGTGGCCGGCCGGATGAGCATTCAGGAGGGGGCGAAGTACCTGGAGCGGCCGTTCGACGGGCGGGGCATCCTGCTCGCGGGCGTGCCCGGGGTGGCCCCGGCGACGGTGGTGGTCATCGGCGCCGGGGTGGTCGGGGCGAACGCCGCCCGGGTCGCCGCCGGGCTCGGGGCGAACGTGTTCATCCTCGACGTCAACCTCGACCGGCTCCGCTACCTCGACGAGGTGATGCCGCGGAACGTGACCACCCTGTTCAGTAACCGGCACAACATCCTCGACACGATCCAGTGGGCCGACCTCGTGGTCGGGGCGGTACTGATCCCCGGGGCGAAGGCCCCACATCTCGTCCGACGCGAGGACCTGAAGCGGATGCCCCACCGCGCGGTGGTGATCGACGTCGCCATCGACCAGGGCGGGTGCCTCGAAACGAGCCGCCCGACGACACACGCCAAGCCGACGTACATCGTCGACGACATCGTCCACTACTGCGTGACCAACATGCCCGGGGCGGTCGGCCGGACCAGCACGTACGCCCTCACCAACGTAACCCTGCCGTACGCCCTGCAGCTGGCGAACAAGGGTGTCGAGAAGGCGACGAAGGACAACCCGGGACTTGCCGCGGGGGTGAACATCCGGGCCGGGAAGGTGACCAACAAGGCGGTGGCGGAGACGTTCGGGCTGGAATGCATATCGGTTTGAACGAGGAAGAAGGATTCACCACAGAGTCACAGAGGGCAGCTGACTGTTTCGCCCCGTCGGGGCGGATGCCGGTAGCCGGGGATAAAATCCCCGGCGGACGAACGCCCTGCCGGCCGCGTCCCGGGGTTCCGAACCCGCGCTGCCGTCCGAACCGTCCGCCGCTCCGAAGATCCGCCCTCGCCCGCCCGGGGTTTCACCCCGGGCTACCGGCCGGCGCCGCCCCGCGGCTTCAAAACCATGCTCCTCCCGTCGCGGGCGACCGGGTCCGTTCGGTCTTCCTGATCCGGACCAAAAAACAGCTCAGCCCGGCGCAGTCAGATACAGCACCGCGAAGTTTCGGTCTCGCCCGGGGGGTTCCGAACCCGCGCCGCCGTCCGAACGCTCCACGGCGTCGGAGAACCGTCTTCGCCCGCCCGGGGTTTCACCCCGGGCTACCGGCCGGCGCCGCCCCGCGGCTTCAAAACCATGCTCCCCCCGTCGCGGGCGACCGATTGCGCCCGAATGATACCGATTCGTCTTTCCGGTCCGTTCCTCTCTGTGTCCTCTGTGACTCTGTGGTGAATCCTTCTTCCTCGTTCGGATCGCTCACCATGTCCGACCTCGCCCGCAAGCTGTTCGGCGACGACGTGCCGACGAAGATGTTGGCCCTGATCGTTGACCTCGACGAAACGATCTGCACGAACTTCGACTGCCCGATCCGGGAGGCGGTCGCGGTCCTGGTGCGGATCGACCGGCAGAAGTTAGCGGTTCACTACGTCACCGCCCGGATGGACGTGAGCCGGGACGGGACCGACCGGTTCGTCATGGAGCACAGGCTGCCGGGCTGGCGGAACGTCCACTACTGCCCGAAGTGGCAGGGGAGCCGGTCGCACAAGGCACAGGTCCACGTCCATCTGGCGAGGGAGCACCGGGTGATCGCGAGCGTCGGGGACACGGACGAGGAGGAAGGCGAGGCCGCCCGGCTGGCCGGGGTCCCGTTCGTCCTTGTTGACCGCGACAACGCCGTCCCCGCCTGGGTCGCGGTTCACGAGCTGATCGAAGCCGTGAATGGGTTCGTCAGACATGGATGACGGCGATCCGCTTCGCGGCTCTGACTTCATCACCCCGGGGTGTCCGTTCTGGAGCCCCGGATGGCCCAGCTGATACGGCCGAGACGGCCGCGCTCCCAGGGAAAGCCCCTACACATCCCGATTCGGGTTGACCTCCCGCCCTCCGGCCGGCCACAGTACCCGCCGGTTCCGACAGCCCTGGAGGCGGCGCGATGACGGACGTCCGGAGCCACCCCCGTGGGTGGCAGCTCTTGACGGCACTGGTCCTGGCCGGGGCTGCAATCCTGTATCTCGGCCGACTCGGGGACCGGGCCCTGTGGTCGGAAGAGCTCCGCTGGGCCGAGATCCCACGGGAAATGGTTCGCACCGGCGACCTGTTCTGGCCGACCATCAACGCCCAGACGTATTACGACAAGCCGCTCGGGTCGTACTGGCTTGTCCTCGCCGCCGCCCCGCTCGCAGGCGGGGTGAACGAACTCGCCGCCCGGCTGCCGTCGGCCGTCGCCGGAGTAATCGCCGTCGGTTTGCTGATCGCACTCACCCGCCGGTTCGTCGGCGACAACCGGGTCGCCGCCCTGGCCGGCGCGGTCCTGGCCACCAGCTACGGGTTCGTGTTCTTCGCGCGGACCGCGTCGACCGACGTCGAAACCGTGGCCGGCGTGCTGGCCGCCCTGTGGATTGGGACCGGCACCGAAGACAGGTGGTCCGGACGGCGGGTCCTCGCGTTCTGGCTGGTGATGGCGGTCACATCTCTGACGAAGGGGCTCCTCGGGTTCGCCCTGCCGCTCCTGGTCATCGGCTGCTACCACACGTTCGCCGTCCCGGGAGAGCGAGGGGCGGGGATAATCGGGTGGGTGCGGGCCGCGGTCGGGCGGAACGGCTGGCTGCTAAACCGGTGGACGGTGCTCGCGGCCCCGCTAGCCGCGGCGGTGTACTTCGCCCCGTTCGCCGTGTCGACCTCGCAGACCGGGTCGGCCGAGGGGCTCGGGATGGTGTGGCGGGAGAACATCCGCCGGTTCTTCGACGCCCACAACCACCGCGGCCCGGTCTACCTCTACACGTATGTGATCCTCGGCTTACTCGCTCCGTGGTCGCTGCTCTTGCCGGCCGCGCTGATCCGCGCGCACCAGTCCCGCGACCGCGGCGACCGGTTCGCCCTGGTGTTCTTCTGGGCGGTATTCGTGTTCTTCACCCTGTCGTCGTCCCGGCGGAGCTACTACCTGCTCCCCGTACTCCCGGCGGCGGCGATCCTGGTGGCCCGGGTAGTGCTCGCGGAGGCGGCGGACCTGGGCGTGTGGGCGCGTCGGCTCCGGGCCGGCGGGTACGGGCTGACCGCCGCCGCGGCGGTGACCGCGGGCCTGGCCGCGGTGGTCCCGGCGTCGGCGCTCGGGTCCTGGTGGGCAGATTTCCCGGGGCTACCGTGGCCGGCCTTGTTCCTGGCCGGCTGGCTGACTGCCACGGTCTGCGTCGGCCTGGCAGTGGTCCGGTTCACGCCGCGGCGGGTGGCGGTTTCGCTTGTCGCGATCTCGGTGTGGGGGATGGGTTATGGTTACCTCCTGGCATTGCCGGACCTCGAACCATACCGGACGACCCGGCCGTTCCTGGCGCAGGTCCGGGAGGTGACCACGGGCCGGCCGGCGGGCGTGGCCCTGTACCGGACCCGGGACGCGGTCTGGTACCTCGACCCCGGAGCCGCTCTACCCGAATGCGAGTCACCCGAAGACCTGGCGGCACGACTGGAAGCGGGGTCGTCCCGGTGGGGATTGCTGAAGGAACAAGACCGCGGGTCGGTGAGCGAGCGGGTTCGGGTGGTGCTGAGAGAACCGTCACATTCGTGGGAAGGGCCGGATGTGGCCGGCAAGAAGCTGGTTCTCGTCGAACGGGCGGCGGGGCGGGAAGTGGCCCGCCGCTGAGAGCACAAGAAGTCCGGCCGCGTTCGGCAGCAGAGGCTTTCAGAGTTCGGTCCGACAAATTAGCCCGCTCGCTCCGAGTGTGTGAAGGAATCGGAACGACCCGAAAGTATAGTCCGCTTGCATTGCATTGTCGAAATCCGCGGGGGAGTGGTTTTCACCCCAACGGGGTGAGAGCGCATAGCCCCGGGCAACGCCCTGGGCGGGGGGACGCC
>JAQGHQ010000058.1 GCA_028288765.1 Gemmataceae bacterium
TGTGAATTCCCCCTTCTCGGAGGACTCGCATGTCACCGTACCACCCCCGTTCCGGCCCCGTCAATCTTGAACGCCTGCGTCTCGCACCCGCCACCCTCGCAACCGTCCCTACGCCCGGACCCTGCCCCCACTCCCCCAGGGCCCTCGTCCGGAAAGGGGGTGCGTGATGCCCCCACTGCCCGACCTCCGCAAGGGGCTCCGAAAAGAGGGAAACGTGCTCCACGGTCTCGACCGCATGCACGGCGACTTGCTCGCGTGGTGGGCGGCGACCATCAGCCAGCTGGAAGGACTGAGCGACAACATCCAATACCTGGCCGATTCCGCCCAGAACCAGTCCACCCCGGCATCGGCTTTCTACGCCACCGACACTTCGATCAGGGAGCTCCGCAGGCTGGCGGACGCGATCCTCGACGCCGCGACCTACATGTTCGGGTGCCCGCCGAGAACCCCGGTGCCGGAGCCCGTTCCCGATGCCATCACGACGGTCTGCATCCGCATCGCCCCGAAGGCGAAAAAGCAGAAAGGGGGAAGTAAGCCATGACCCTGGCGAAACTTCACGCGGCGTTGTCCCAGCAGGATTCCGACATCGAGAAAGCGCGCGCCGCCCTGATCCTGTGGTGGGGGTCCATCTGCGGCACGCTCGACGACCTGACCGACCACATCGACCTCCTGGTCCGGTCGTTCCACAGGGATGATTCCCTGGCCATGCTGTTCTTCGCCGGCATGTGCGGCTCGCTCCAGGAGGCGGCAGGCTCGCTCAAGGACACCGCGAGCCTCATGCGCGGCTGTTGGCCGCACTCCGCTCTGCCCGCCCCTGTTCCGGAAGCCGTTGCAAAGACGGCGTGGGGGATCAAGGCGGACAAGAGGAAGGAGAAGGTGAAAACCAAGGCGAATGGGAAGGCAGCCCCTGATCCGCGGGAGGCGGTCAGGAGCAAGTGACCGGCGACACCCGCCGGACGCCGCAGGCGATCGAACGTGCATCGCCTGCGGCCTCCGGGCAGCAGGATCTCAGGTGCTCACGGCGTCGGCCGGCGCCCCCGTCGGGGGTGGTGCAATCCGCGAATCCCCTGCCGGCGGTCAAGCAGAAGGCGGGCGCGAGCTGATCCGGCTCGGGCAAGGAAAACTGGGCGGCTCAGTCCTGGTCCGGTGTCGGCCTGTGCTTGATACGCTCGCCCTTGTCGGCGAGCACTTTCTCCAGCTCGGAAGGCGAGCCAGCCGACACGGCCAATTGGGCGCCCAGGGGATGGGCTGATGTCGAGGTCGGGCCTCGCGAAAAAAATGGAAACCAGCCTTCCATCACTCCCCGGGGTAGGTGGTAGAAGGTACGTCCGGGTGGTGCCGCATGGCCACAATGAACGCCCAGGAGACGACCGTGACGCGAAAGCGAAGGACCGAAACCAACCTGAGAACGAATGGTGCGACACATAATCGTCCATCTACAAGGACGGAATTGGAGAAGACACACCGCGAGTAGCCTGGGGAACGGAGCTTCCATTCGGTCCGGGTGTCCTACGTCGGCGGCGAGCCACAGCAGGTGGCCTACGTCTCCGTGAAGTATCAGGAGGAACCGAGGGCCTACCGCTCGACCGCCGAGGTGATGAGCGACGAGGATCTCCGTCGTCAGGCCATTGAGGACGCCATCCGCCAGATCGACGGGTGGAAGGCCCGATTCAGCCACCTACAAGAGCTGGCGGATGTGTTCAAGGCAGTTGACCGAGCGAAGAGGCGGCTTGCGTCGTAACCCAACCGCCCAGCCTTCTTCTGAAGACCGCCGGATGGACCCGAATTCCTTGGACAAACGAGAGTCCGCATGCGACTTCATCACACGACCGATCGGAAACTTTGCTCCTCGATCGCCGAGAGAGGGTTTCGGGACAGCTACAGGATGGCGACCGGGGTGTACCTCAGCCCACCGGATCAACTCTGGGTGGGCGGGGGTTTTAGCGAACTGGATTTCGATCTCCTTGAGCCCTACCACGTTGTGTTTGCGTTCGACGTGCCAGACGACATCGCGGCTCAGTACGCGGTCCGGGAGAAGACACCGACGCGCGACGACGTCGACGTGCCCGAGAACCTGGACGACGACCCGCCCGAGAACTGGGACACCAGCGGCCCGGGGTGGCTCATCTACGAATACTGCATCCCCGCCGCCGTCGCCAACCTGTTCTGTGTCGGCCCTGTCCACTGGACCGGCGATCCTCCCCTTACCGAAGCCCAACTCACCGTGATCGCCGCCCGGCTGAAGCCCGCCACGGACCCCGCCAGTAACGGAGAACCCACCCGGCACGGGGCAGTGCCAGGTGGGGTGGGCCAGCTTCCGCCCCAGAGGAACGACGAAATGACTGAAGTTCGACGGCAAGCCTACGAAGATGGCCGGATGGCCGCAAATCGGTTCGCCGCTCTGCACCCGGACGAGGTCAAGGGATTTCCCCGGGGCACGACCCATCTGTTCACCCCAGAGGGTGGAGCCATACTCCGCGTCGCGATGGACAACGTCGAACGGACGGACCGACTTCAACAGCAGCACGGAAACCAGGAGCTTCCTCCCGTGTGTTCGGCTCTCCTGTCGGATCTCATGGAGAGGTACGGACGACTCAAGGAACACATCGCGGCCCACCCGGAATCCACGGATTCCGACCCCAAGATGGCCGCGCTCGTCTCGTCCATTGAGGCAATCGGCGACGCGGCACGGTCGGAAGCGCTGCGGGCGGGTGTGCCGGGTGCTGATCTCTGCGTCGACGAGCCCAAACCTGAGGACGAATACTTCGCCAGGGGGTTTGTGGAGCAGCTCGACGCGGCCCTGGAGTGGAGCTGACCGACCGCCGGTTCGCCCGCCTCTTCCTTGACGCCCGCATGTTGGCGGTCATTGAGGAGAGGTGCCGGCACTTGAGTTCAGGTAGGGACGGACAAGATGGCTTGTCTCGAAGTGCGCCCGTGAAGGTTTGGAGGAACGCAGGTAGGGGTGTCGTCTGACCGCGACAGGGATGCAGGTTCCCGCGAATCGTCCGGAGGCCCGATATGTCCTTTTTGCTGAACCCCATCCCGGTCGTTGACGTGTTCGACGAGGGATACGTCGACTGCGATGCTTGCGGCGAGCGGCTCACAGACGAGTGTGTGCCCGACGGCTGCGGCGGGTTCTTCTGCGTCCCGTGTCTGAAAGAGCTGCTCAAGGAGTGGGAGGTGGAGGCCCGGCAGTACGCGGCGGAAAACTGCCGGATCACCCGGGCGTTGCCCGAGTACGACCCGGACCTGGAGTTCCGGCCCTCCCCCGAGGACTATGCGGCGGGGGATCGGGAAGCCTATACGCCGAACGCCCACATGGCGAAGTGCCGCCACGAGTTCACGAACTACGACGAGCTGATCCGGAACCTGGACCGGGACTCTATGGAGGACCAGGTAGCGTACGAAGCGATCGTTACCCGGATCAACGCCCTCTTGATCGAAGCAGAACCTGTATAAGTCCACTGGACGAGAGCCTGGGGATACCTTCCGGTTACATTCGACGAGGTGTAAGTGGACCTACTTGAGCTTCTCCATCACCTCGGAAACGGCATCCCGAACCATTTCCGCCTGATCGAATCGGAGGGACTCGATCACCTTCCGGGCATTCGGTGTCGTGTTGACGTCCACAAGGATGGGAGCCAGGCGGATGGCTTGAGCCCACACGAGGGGGCCGTTCGCTTGGCTCGCCGCGATCGAAAGGACACTGGGTAGGGCGAGTTTCCGATTCTTGATCGCCGGAACCTGACTCAAAGCCGTGGCCCGCGGCAGTGCGCGACGGGTAACGGAGGGAGGCTCATGTGATCGCCCTCCCAGATGCAATCTCCTCCCCTGCGCTAACGCCACACTTCCGGCACTCTCCCGGCGTGCCCGACGCGGCGAGATCTTCACCGGCGGCGGGACAAGCAACCCGTGTGGTGCGTGCCGTGTACCGAGCGGGAGCGGGCCGTGCGGCTGGCCGAGGCCCGGGGCTTCTACGCCCGGACGGGCGAAGCCGTGGGCGCTGCGGGCTGTTCGCCCTGGACTGCCCCAGCGGGAGTCGCGCGGGGCCTCCGTCTCACCAGCCCCGGTCAGCGAAGCCGCAGGGCCCGTCTCTTCCACCAGCATGGCCGGCCGGCAAACGACCCCGTCCCTCCACCCGCCGAAGCCTGCCCACGGGGCGGGGGTCACTTCACCGTCGAGCGACGAACTGGGTCCACGCGCCGGACAGGCTCGAATTCATACGCCCCGAGGTCGGCCGCGGCCTTCCCCTTGTCGGTCAGCTCGTACCACTCGTCCCCGGCCGGGACGGCTAACCCGTTTTCGACTAGGAAGTCGAAGTGGACTTGGTCGTGCCGGGTCATGTTCCGGGCGTCCTCGTACCGGAACCGCTTCTTCCGGCACACCCGCCGGACCATCCGCCACTTGTTCTCGCTCAAGTATAGCTGGGCCATTGGGCGACACCTCGGCATGGAAATGGACGCGAAACCCCCGTTTCCGAAGGGAGGAAAGCGACGCGGAAAAGGGGTGACGAGTCGAAGGTGGTATCGAATCAGATGGTAGTCTGACCAAATACCGGCACGGACGCAAGTCTTTTCCGGTTCGGTCCAGGGTTCTCATTTAATCCCGGATCGTCGCAAAGGGGCCGAATGACTGCCTCCCACCACCAACTCCTCGGGACCTTCCGCACTCTTCAGTTCCTGTTCGGGTTCCTCTTGCTCTGCGTCCTGGGCTGGCGAGCGTCGTACAATAACCTCCCGCCACCCCGGGACGCCCACATGCCCCACGACCACCCCGCCGACTCGGGCCGGTACGGCCCAGTACTTGACGCCCTCCCGGACCTCGCCTGGGTGGCAGCCCCGGATGGGACAGTCGAGTACATGAACCGCCAGTGCCGCAGCTACTTCGGGCTCCCACTGGACGACCTGCTCGGATGGGACTGGGAGTGGGTCGTCCACCCGGCTGACCTGTCCTGCACGCTGGCCGCCTGGACCACCTCTGTCCGGGAGTTCGGCCCTTACGCGGTCGAGTACCGCCTCCGTCGGCACGATGGTGAATATCGCTGGCACCTCGGCCGCGCATGCCCTCTCCGTGGCCCTGCCGGGGACGTCGTCCGATGGTTCGGGACCTGTATCGACGTGGACAATTCCAAGCGGACCGAGAACGCTCTGTTAGTCACCCGGGCGCAGTTCCGTGCCCTGGTCGAGCGGAGCGACGACGGGTTCGCCCTGGTCGGGGCCGACCGGGTGGTGCGGTACGCGAGTGCGGGGGCGGGACGCATCCTGGGCCACATCCCGGAGGTGGTGGTCGGCACGCGGGTTTGCGACTGGGTCCACCCAGACGACCGGGCGAAGCTGTCTGGGTGGCTGGAGTTTCTTCTGGCCACCCCGGGGATGCGGTCTGCCGTAGAGGCCCGGTTGCGTTACCGGGACGGGTCGCACCGACGGGTCGAGGTGCGGGCGACGAACCTGCTTCCGGACCCAGACGTGCGGGCGGCTGCGTTCGCCTTTCGGGAGGTCCCCGAGGAGGGATGAACGATGGCGCGAACCCGGCTCAAGGCCACGAGCGCGACAAAGTCACCCGAGTTGGCTGCGGCGCGAGAACGGGGCTGGGCAAAGGCTGGAGACCCGGAACGACGGAGGAAGATAGCCGAGGCAAAGCGTGGGAAGCCCCGCCCGGAACACGTCATTGAGGCGATGCGGGAAGGACGGACGGGCAAACCCCACTCGGAGGAGACCCGGAGGGAGATGTCGGAGGCCCATAAGAAGCGCGGCACGCGACCCCCGAAAGCAGGCCGGCCCTGGACAGCCAAGCAAGACGCGCTCCTGGGTAAGGTCCCCGATGAGCTCATCGCCCGGAAGTCGGGGCGTCCTGTCTCTGCCGTGGTCAACCGAAGGCAAAAGCTCCGTATCGAGAAGTACAGCGTCTGGGACTGACGCAGGTGAGCGGGGTATCGCGTCGGTCACGACACCCGCCGGACCTGGGGTTCGGCGGTAGCCGAGGTCGGGGCCGGTCGGCCGGAGGATGCTGAGAGGACGACCCCGATCGCCGCCGCCCGGAGAGATTCGCCGACGAGCCGGAGCATCGGGGCGAACGTGACCACCGCCAGGCCGATGGCGCCCACCGAACCCGTGAGCCGCCGCACCCCCTTCGCGGCGTCCCACGCCTGCCGCAGTGTCAATTCAGCCCCGGCCGCTGTGGCGGCGATGTCGGCGAAATCGTCGGACCGCACGATGGCGGCGAACTCGGGGTCCTCGTGCTCGTCCAGCCAGTCCGCGTACACGAGTTGGGGGGTGCGGTCGGCGGGGGCGACGAGGATAGTCCGCTCAAACGCGGAAGCGTCGGGGTGCATGAGGGGATTTTATCCGCCGGGACGTCGCGAGGGAGACCGATGACCGTAGCCCTTGCTCCTGGCTCATTCACGGTCGCACCCCCTACCGAAAAATCGTAGACGCGCAGGCCCACCGGGTGACAATAGACGGTGTCCAGGAGAGAAATGGATGGCCGACCTCACACACCGCCTCAGCCGGTTGGTTCTGGCAGCCTCTGCGGAACCGGATGGGACCTTGCTCGGCCGGTTCGTGGCCGAACGGGACGGGGAGGCGTTCGCCGAGTTGGTCCGCCGGCACGGCCCGATGGTACTCGCCGTTTGTCGGCGCGTCCTCCGACACCGGCAGGACGCCGAGGATGCGTTCCAGGCGACCTTCCTGGTCCTGGCCCGCCGGGCCGGAGTGGTGAAGCCCCGCTCGGCGGTCAGCAACTGGCTGTACGGGGTGGCCTACCGGACCGCCCTGGGGGCCCGCCGGGTGGCGGCCGCGCGGCAGGCCCGGGAGGCGAGGGCCGGAGCCATGCGGGGGACCGAAGTCGCACCCGCCGCCGACTTCCCGCCCGACCTGCGGGAGGCCCTCGACCGAGAACTGACCGGTCTCCCAGACACCTGCAGGGCGGCGGTCGTGGCGTGCGACCTGGAGGGCCTGTCTCGGCGGGAGGCGGCTGTCCAGCTCGGGTGGAGCGAAGGAACATTGTCGAGCCGGCTGGCCCGTGGTCGGGCCATTTTAGCCCGGCGGTTGAGGACGTATGGCCTGGCGGTGCCGGCAGCCGGGTTGGGGATGGTCGCGGGTCCGACC
>JAQGHQ010000087.1 GCA_028288765.1 Gemmataceae bacterium
CAAGAACCGGACCCCATTCGACCCGGAGTGGGTCGGTGCTCGTCCGGCCGCCGGGGGTTCGCCCGGCCATCCCCCGGCGGCCGGACGAGCACCGAAAAAGTTAGGTTGACAACACGCTATCTGGTTCGGTCTGCCGTGCTGCACCCAGCTCATACTCTGGGAGGAACTCCAGCCGCGTCCCGAGCTCCGCCATCTGCTCCGGCGTGAGCCGCAGGTTGGCCTCGCTCAGGCACACGTCCTCGATGAACTCGGTGAACGACCTGGCCACGAACCCGAGAGCGTCGCCCCGCCCCCACTCGTAGATGCCGTACTCGTGCCACCGCCGGTCGCGGACATCCTCCGGGTCCCACCCGACCAAGTCCCCATCTCCCGGCCGGCAGAAGAAGACGAGCCGCCGGACCTGCGCCGGGTCCTTGAACTGCCGCATCACCCGCCTGTCCTTGAGGGCCTCGTGCGGCACCGCGTTGAAGGCGGCGAGATCGACGCCCCACCCCTGCTCGGGGTAGCCGGGTGCGACGATCCGGTAGTCCCACGCCAGCACCCCCGGACCGAACACCTTGATGAGGGACCGGTAGCTGTGCGGTAGTCGGAACCCGGTCTCCGCCTCGTAGCGGTCGAGCGTCTCGTCGGTGGGCTTGGCGAGCGGCTTGAGGTTCGGGTTGGCGGGAATGACGAGCGTCCGCTTGAGAGCCGCCCAGTGCCGCAACCCGCCTACCCTCGCCATCGTGCACCCTCTGCGGCCGAACAACTAGCTCACCGGCCGGCGGGGCACGGTGGGCAACGAACCTCGAGAAGCCTACGTGCCCCGCCGGTCCGGTGCAGCGGCAGGTTCGGCGGGCGAACCAGTCGCTCACTCGATCCCGTGCTCCTTGGCTGCTGCCGGGTCGACTTTCATCAGCGCCTTGGCGGCCGCCTCGCGAACCGCCCGCCGCTCGACAACCCCCGGGCGGCTGAACTCCGCGAACCCGTCGTCCTTCAGCGCCCGCACGAGGGCGGGGGCAGCCGCCTTGGCGGATGGCCCGACCTCCCCCAGGGCCTCGGCCGCCAAGTGCCGGGTGCTGGGGTCCGCGTCCGCCAGCGCCTGCGCGAGGGCGGTCACCGCGGCCTTGTCCGCGGCCACCTTCCACAGGGCCTTGGCCACCTCGACCCGGACCAGCCCGCTGTCGTCCTTCAAGGCGGCCGCCAGCTGCGGGGCCGCGGCCTTGGCCTTGGGCCCCATCTTGCCGAGCGCGTGAGCGGCCCACAGGCGGACGTTCACCACCTCCTTGTCGGTGAGGGCCCGGGCCAGTTGGGGGACGGCCTCCGGGCCGAACTTGGCCAGGGCCAGGACCGCCCCCTGGCGCTGCACCACGTCCTTCCCACGCAGGAGCTCGGCCCACTCGCTCAGCTTCTTGCCATCGACCTCGGACTCCTTCACGAGATCCTGCACGCCGGCCGGGGCCCGCGGCAGAAGGACACCCGCCAGGGCGAACAAGGCCAACACCAGAAATGGCCGCATGATCTGCTCCCATGTGTTGAACATTCGCGTCTGCCCCGCCGAACAAACAGCTCACCGGCCCGGCCCGCGCGGTGGGCTATGAATTCCCCGAAGCCGACCCGTGGGCCGGGTCCGGTGCAGCGGCGGGATACATCTCATGGCCTCGTTGGCGACGGGCCGAACCTGTCGCCAAGTAAACTGGGGTCGCCGGTTGAACCGGTCCCCGGCGCGGATCTTTCAGCCGCTGCCGAAGCGCGGCAACCACGAAGCGGGATCCGGCCGGCCCGTCGCCACGGAGGTCATGAGATGCGCACGTACAAGACCCCGCACGCATACTACTGCGGCGCCGATCTGCACGCCAGAAGCTTGTTCGTCAACGTCCTCGACGACAAGGGCACCACGCGCCTGTCCCAGGACCTGCCGGCCAACCCCGCCGCCTTCCTGGACGCGGTCAAACCCTACCGGGAAGGACTCGTGGTCGGGTGCGAGTGCATGTTCGCCTGGTACTGGCTCGCGGACCGGTGCGAGCGCGAGTCCATTCCCTTCGTCCTCGGCCACGCCCTGGCCATGAAGGCCATCCACGGGGGCAAGGCCAAGAACGACCGGCTCGACGCCGAGACGATCGCCGGCCTCCTCCGGGGTGGGTTCTTCCCGATGGCCGACGTCTACCCGAAGGCCAAGCGGGAGACCCGGGACTTGCTCCGCCGGCGGTCGTTCTCCGTCCGCCAGCGGGCCCAGCTGATCGCCCACATCCAGAACACCAACAGCCAGTACAACCTCCCCCCGTTCGACAAGAAGCTGACCGACAAGGGCAACCGGACGGCTCAAATCGCCGACCGGTTCGAGCACCCGAGCACCCGGCTGAGCATTGCCTCCGACCTGAACCTGATCGACAGCTACGACACCCAGATCGCGGCCCTCGAAGCCCACCTGGTGAAGTCGGCCAAGGTCGACGACCCGGCCACCTTCGCCTTCCTCCGGACGGTCCCGGGGATCGGCCCGATCCTCGGCCTGGTCAGGCTGTATGAGGTCGACGCGATCACCCGGTTCGCCGCGGTCGGGAACTTCCTCTCCTATTCCCGGCTGGTGACCTGTACCCACGAGAGCGCCGGCAAGGTCAAGGGGGTGGGCGGGCGGAAGATCGGGAACGCCCACCTCAAGTGGGCCTTCTCCGAGGCCGCGTCGCTGATGCTCCGGAGCGGCCCGGCGGCCCGGTCGTGGATGCAGCGGCAGGCCAAGAAGCGGGGGAAGAAGAAGGCCCATGCGATCCTGGAGGCGCGGATCGGGCGGACGGTCTACCACCTGTGGCGGAAGCAGACGGCGTTCGACCCGAAGAAGTTCCTGGCCGCCTGACGGCCGGGCGCCAAAAAACCGAAGACCCCCTGAGAGGAAAGATATGACGGGTCCATGACCGTGGAGACACCGGGCCGGCGGGGGGAGCTGCCAGCCGAACTGGGGCGACGAGGGCGACCGCGTGACCGAGGCTTGGACCCCTGGGGCTCGACCCCGACCGGCCTCGCTGCGGCGGCGACCCGGACCCCGTTGCTTTGGGATTGGCCCCCCCGCCGGTCGCCGGTGACCGGGACAACGCATTGTCAGCACATGCGCGTACACCGATGCGGCCCGCCGGCCGAGCCGACGTCTAACTAGCGCCGACGCCGTCCGTCCGGGGTTGCGCCCGCCGGGGGTCTCGATTCCCCCGGCCGGCGCCCGGCGCGGATGGTCACCCTCCAGGGGTCGAGCCATCGTTTTGAGGAGCCGGTCCGGCGGAACGGAGAGGTTTCTGGGGCGTCACCCCGGGTGGTGACAGTCGGGTGTCACGTAACGGTGATCCCGGCCGACCCCGTAGAGCTGTTTGGCACCGCCTCGGTCGTGACAGGAGCCTGTCACGTCCCGAGATGAGAGGCCGACGACGGAACCATCCCGGTGCAGCCCGGTGATCCGGTGGGGTACGCGAGTGGGGCGGACGGTGCTCGGGCGTGCGCTGGAACGACCTGTCAGGTCGTCCCCGGGGGTTCGTTTTTTCTCAAGTCGGTGGGCCATGAGAGCGGTTCGGCCGTACCAGCTCCCTGACCTGTGCCGCTCGGCGGCGACTGGGCCTGAACACCACCACGAACGGCGTCTGGCCTCCCACGCCACCGCAGCCTTTCCTCCGCCCGCGACCAATACTCCATGCTGCGGCCCTCTGGGCGGCCCTCACTCTCCCAAAGATAGTATGCCTCAATCGCGACATCCTTGTGTGGCGGCTTCTCTTCCGCCTGTTGCAGTGCCCATTCGACACCGAACAGGAACACACATTGCCACACACCAAAGATCACCGCCAGCAACCCGAGCAACGCGGTCCGGCACGGGTAGCTGGCGACAAACGACCCCTCGTCCTTGAAGCAGGCGGCGAGGACCAATGCCACGCCGAGCACCAGCGTGAAGTGCGCCGAAGCCCATCGATACCAAAGGTAGCGGCTCACCGGCTCGGCCAATTTGTCAGACTGGCGCCACCGCAGAAACCAGGCGTAGGCGATCGAGTACCGATCGGCTGGGTGGAGGGCTGGGGCCGAAGAGCCGAACTGCCACGCAAGCCGGTCCGCGATGTTCCAGAAGATGATCCGGTACGCCGTGTACGCCGTCATGCCGACGATGATAACGGCGACTGCGGCCATAAGCTGGTTGCGCTCTGCCCAACTGACTACGCCGAGCGGCTCGTACCGGCTCAACAGCCAGAGGGCGACGACTACCGCGCCACTGAGGAGGTGGCGGATCGCCTGTTCAAGGCCGGAGAAGAACCCGAGCAACTTATCCATTCCCGAAAATTTCTCTTGTCCTGTAGTGGGGCCGAGCGGTGTTTGGGTGCTCCTAATCCAGAGCTTTGACGTACTGCCCCAGGTGAACGACCAAGCAGTATTTCCCCTCCCGGTAGACCAGTTTGAACTTCTCCCACTCCCCCACCAGATCCCGATTCGCCCAGACCACCTTGCCGCCACCGCCCTCGGCACACAGATACTTCCCGCGATGAGACTTGAAGCTCACGGTTCCGTCTCCCTGCCGCTCGACCGTCCATTTCTCCCAGGTGAGCGGTTCGGGCCGGTTGGCGATGGTGGTGTAGTGATCGTCAAGCTCTGCACAGAGGTAACCAGTCCTGTACCGCAGAGAAGCCGAGCCGTCTGAGTGGAGGAAGAGGTCGAAGTAAGTTGACTCTTCGGCTTCCCTCGCAGTCGCTGATAGACGCCCAGGCCGCACGATGTCCCGGAGGAAGCCTCGGCTCTCTCGTGGGACAGCCATCATCCAGTACTTGTAATAGAGTTCGCTCGCCGTGTTGTTGTTGACGATGTCGCGGACCTTCTGCTTCCCCGCAACTACGTCCACAAGTTCGTCATCGAGCGGCTTGTCTAGTGCGCGGCGCATGAGATCCTTCTGCTGCCTGCCGGTCCGTTGCACTTCCTCCCGAACCGCCTTGAGGGACTCATTGGAATATGGACGGATTGCGAAGGGCTTCCAGCTTACCGGGTTCACGCCGACGGTATCGAGCGAGTACAGAATCACACCCTTCTCGCCGCCGAGGGCGTCAGCGGCTTTGATCGTGGCCACCGAGGCGATGACGGCCACACGGAGCAGTGGTTGCGGGATCGCCTTCGCCGCGGACGAGGCAGCTGCGATCGCGTTAACCTCGTCGTGATCGAGAATCAGCCACCAGCCGCCGACCTCCTCGCGGTAATCGAGAGCCCGCGCGGGGTTGGCAGACGCGCCGATCGCTACTACCGCGGTCAGCATCGTCAGGACGACACGCAGCATACTGCCCCTCCAATCTGTGGCAAGACGATCGACAGTCAGCCACCTCTCTGCGGCCGAACAATTAAGCTCACCGGCCCGGCCCGCGCGGGGAGCTATGACGACTCGGAAGCCAACGAACGGGCCGGGTCCGTGTGTAGCGGCGGGTTTGGTTTATGAGCGGTCAATGGATTTGGCGGGCGGAACGTCCGGCTCGACGGCCGCCTTGTCCTTGCCCGACTCCTTGCCCCCGCAACCGGCGCAGAGGACCGCCACGAGAACGGCCACCAGAGTCGCCAGAGTGGTTCGAACCATCATTTCCCCCCGAAAACGACGACAACGGTCGTACCCTTCGGACACCCGGCAGCGATGAACTCCTGCAGCTCGCTCTGCAGCCCCTCCTCAAGAGCCTTGAACACCTCGCCTTTCTTGAACTCATCCGTCGCCACGTCCCCGACCTTCCGGATCATCTCCTTCCGGAACACCTTCGCGTCGTCGGTGTTGAGATCGCGGTTCCGCGCTTCGCCGTAGTACACCTCGTAGGGGTACTCCTGGCTCGGGACGCTCCCGACGACCTCGATCGGCGGGACCGTGACGATGAGCGTCTTCGGCTTGTCCTTGCTCCACGCGAACGTGATTTCATCAACCAGCACCTGGCAATCGACATTGCAATCCACCGTGATGGTCACGGTGACACGCCGGCCGGGAACCTCGCGACCCAGAACCGTGTTCGTGTAGTAGTCGGTGAAGGTCACCTTCGGGACCGTGTACCTGACTCCGAAGTACGTCTTCTCCCGCACAGGCGTCGATCCCCTCGACTTGAGCTTTACGCCGTCGGTCGTGGTGGTTGCCTCGTCCATCAACTCCGACACGGTCAGCAGCGGGTTGACCTTGCCCGCGATTTTCTTAGCCCCCCTCAGCCCGCCGGCCTTCGTCGCCTTCTCTGCGACCTCGACCTTGTCGTTCGACGCCGGCTCGTCCCCCTTGCCACCCGCCCGGGCGATGGCTGGAGAACCCGCGCAGACCACGACCAAGACTAGGACCACAAGCCCCTTGACCCAGCTCATGATGGGCTTCCTCGTTGTTGACCGGAGGCGAGAGTGGATGGGACGGCCGGCCACCCTGCCGCCGAAGAGCAACTAGCACGATCCCACAGACGACTAATTATTCCGGTCTCCGGCGGCCGAACGACCGAGCTCACCGACCGGGTGTGGCACGGATGTCGCACCCCCCCCTGGCCGTGAGGTCCGAGACGCCGGCGGCCTCCCGGTCGGTGCCGCGACGGGTTCGGTCGCGGGCGCACGGGAGACCGACCACCCGCCGCCGGTTCGAGGTCCTCACGACCCCGGCGTCGGGGAGGTCGGTCGTTCGGCCGCCGCCGCAGCGGGCCTCGCTGAGCTCGACCAGTGCACCCGGCGGTTCGGGGACACCGCCAGGCGAGCCGCTACTCGAACTGGCGAGTGGCATGCCACGTCGATGGAGCGAGTCCTCCGGGGCGACGACCCCCGATGATTGGCCCCACCGATGCCAACCACCGTCGAAGCCTACACAGCTCCAAGAGCTGCGGCGGCGGCCGAACATCAAGCTCACCGGCCCGGCCCGCTCGGAGAGCTACGCATCACCGGGAGCCGACTCGCGGGCCGGGTCCGGTGCAGCGGCGGGTTCGGCCGGCCGTTGCACCTCCACCAGGAACGCCGCGAGTGACGGAGCGACCTGCCTTATCGGCGGGTAGCCCGGCTCGCACAGCCAAACCGCCCCAGTCGCGTTGTCCACTCCGAAGTACCAATCGGAGCTCGTGTGCGCCACGTACTCTGGCACGCCCGCCGCTACCTGCTCCCGCACGGACCGGGCGATTCGGGCCACGTCCTCCGCATTCCAGGCGGCGCTCAGACCGACGGACTCGCCGGAGTGCCGGCCGGCGGCGGTGCCACCCCAGAAGGTGCCGTAGAACTCGCGTACTGAGGGGTGGACCGGGATTTCGTCGAACCCGGAAGGCCGGTCCATCGGGACCGGTCGCCAATTGACCATGCCGTGGTGATCGGGGGGCAGAACCTCGCAGGGCGAGGGCCACTCCGGGTCGTGTTCGACCCGCTCGGCCGCCCCCCGCTCCAGTAGTGCAAGCAATGCCCGCGCGACATCATCCACCCGGAAGACCCCCCTTGCCGAACGATGAAGCTCACCGGCCCGGCTGCGACACCAGTAAGCCACACGGACGCCAGTTGAGCAACAGGAATCAGGTCAGATGGCCGGGTCCGGTGCAGCGCGGGGTTCGGCTGTCTTTGGCCTACACAACTGTTTGCCGCACCGAGACACACCCACTCGTGACCCACGCACTGCGAAGCCGCAACTCTTGCGAGACCGACAACTGACGCAGTTCTGCGATCACTCACGAGGCGTATGGGGACGGCGGGTCAGGGGTCTCGGCTCTGGGTGGCAGCGGCCGGTGGGCGAACTGTGTCCGCTCGGTCACCGGGACGACGTGTTTGAGCATTTCCCGGTCGCAGGCACCGAACTCGCTGAAGTTGGCACGCCCCTCACGCAACGTCATCTTGTTGCAAACGGATCGCTCGTCGAGGCGATCCCCGACAAAGGCATCGTCTTCCCAGAAGCACACGGGGCAGATCAGGCTCATGCCGCGTTCCGGGAGGGTGACATAACCGCAACAGGGGCACTGCTCGCGTGGCGTCGGGTCTTTCGGCTCGTACCAAGGCATCGGACAAGCCCTCGCCGTCTCGCCTTCTCTTGCCGAAAGAATCCATGCAAGCCGTGGGTGTTACCGTGGGGGTAGTCGCCCCACCCGAACCGGAGGCTTGTGATGTCCACCGACACGATTATCGCCATCGACCTGGGCCGGTACAACTCGGTCGCGTGC
>JAQGHQ010000155.1 GCA_028288765.1 Gemmataceae bacterium
GGCCGACGCCGCGCTCGTCCAGGTGAACCCGGTCACGCCCGCCGGCACGGCGTCGGCGACGGACACCCCGGCGGCCGTGCCCGGACCGGTGTTGGTCACGACCACGGTGTACGTCACCGACGTGCCCGGGGTGGCCGAGGTCACCCCATCCGAGTTGGTCACCGAAACGTCCGCGATCGGGGCGAGCGCGTCGACGTCGGTCGCGGTATTGTTAGCGGGCACCGGGTCGGTGGTCCCCGCGGCCACGGCGGCCGTCGCCGTGTTCGTCAGGGTGCCGACGGCCGCCGGGTCGATCGTCGCCGTGATCGTGTACGTCACCGCCGCCGCCGGCAGGAGCGTCAGGGCCTCCCCGATCGACCCCGACCCGGACCCGGCGCTGCCGGACGCCCCGGCCGACGCCGCGCTCGTCCAGGTGAACCCGGTCACGCCCGCCGGCACGGCGTCGGCGACGGACACCCCGGCGGCCGTGCCCGGACCGGTGTTGGTCACGACCACGGTGTACGTCACCGACGCGCCCGGGGTGGCCGAGGTCACCCCATCCGTGTTGGTCACCGAAACGTCCGCGGTCGGGGCGAGCGCGTCGGTGTCGGTCGCGGTGTTATCGGACAGGACGGAGTCCGTCAGCCCGGCCGGGACGGTCGCCGCGGCGGTGTCCACAATCGTGCCGGTTGCCGACGGGTCGATCCTGCCGGTGACGGTGAAGGTGATGCTCTCCCCCGCGGCGATGGCGGCGGTGCAGGAGCCGGTCGGGCCGATCGACGCGGACGAGTGAGGTCCGGTACCGGTCACGGTCACCGAAACGGTAGCCGGGATCAGGGCCGTCGGGACAACGTCCGAGATGGCAACGCCGGCGAGGCCCAGCGAGCTGTTGTTCGTCACGGTCACGGTGTAGGTGACAGGCGTGCCCGGGAGAGCGGCGGTCCGGCCGTCGGTGACGGTGACGGTCAGGTAATTCGTGGGAACCTGGAGGGTCTGGATCTGGGTGAAGTTGATCGGCTTCAAGCCGCCGCCGAAGGTGTAACTGCCCGCCCCGCCGGCCGAGGCGAGGAACGGGTTGGTGGTCCCGACGACGTTCACGTTCAAGGTGCCGCCAGGTCTGTTCCCGTTGACGGCGATCGTGCCGGTCGCCGAGGGCGAGACGTTGAAGGTATCGCCGGCCGGGCCGGTGTTGGCCCCGCCGTTGAACGCGTCCGTGCTGCCCGCCCCGAGCCCGCCCCCGGTGACGTCGAACGTATCGGCCCCGGCCCCGCCGGTGAAGGTGTTTGCCGACCCGGGGGCCGTCCCCGTGACGGTGAAGGTGTTCCCGCCGTTCCCGGCCAGGACGGTGAGCGCGCCGAGCCCGGTCGGGTCGTAGCCGATCGCCGCCGGCGCCAGGCCGGTGGCGGACGTGCTCGTGACCGCGATCGTCCGGCCGACGGAGTCGGCTGTGTCGTCAATGGTCAGGTCGGTGAGGGCCGCGGGGTTCGAGACGGTGAGCGCGGCGAGGACCGACCGGACCCCGGTCGTAGCGTTTCCGACGGCCACAACGTCGTGGGCGGACGGGGCGGCGGTGCCGGTACTGGTGACCGTGGTGGAGACCGCCGTACCGGCGATGATGGTGGTGTTGCCGCCACCGGCGCCGGCGTCGACGGTCAGGCCGGCCAGGCCCGTTGCCGGGTGCGGGTTGTTCAGGGTAATCGTGTCCGCCCCGCCGAGGGCGGCGACCGTGACGGCCGTCTTGTTGGCGAAATTGACCGGCCCGAACGTGCCCCCGCTGTTGACCTGCGTCTGGCCGGCCACGGGGCCGTCGATGATGCCGATCGTGTCGTTCCCGGCGGTCCCGGCGATCGCGTACGCCGCCACCGTGGTCGTGTCGGTCACCGCGGACAGGTTCGAGTAAGTGACCAGCCCGGCCGTCCCGGTGCCCCCTCCCGTGAGCTGGACCGTCCCGCTGCTGCTTCCGGTCGGGCTGTAAGTGCCCGCGGCGAAGCTCCCGCCCTGGAGGATCAGGGTGTTGTTCGTCCCGCCCCCGCCGTCGGCGTTGACTGCGGCCGAGATGGTACCGACGGAGTAGTCGACGGTCAGGGTGTTGTTGTTCCCCCGGCCGGTGACCGAGACCGACGTGACCCCGGGGGCCGCGGTGAACGACTGGCCGTTGACCGAGAAGGCGACGCCCCCACCCCCGGTCCCGGAGACGGCGAACGTGTTGTTCCCGGCGGCGGTGCCGACGACCGCGAGGGCGGTGATCCCGGTGTAGGTGAGTTTGCCCCCGAGGGTGGGGTCGCCGTTGGCGAAGTCGAGGGTCAGCGTGTTGGCGCCGGCCCCGCCGGCGACGACGATCGAGCTGATCGTCCCGGGGTCGAACCGGGTGGTCTCTCCGTTGAGGACGACCTGGACGCCGCCCGTCGCGGTCAGGGACAGGGCGACGGCGTCGTTCTTGTCCGCCAGCTGGTCCCCGGTGATCGTCAGCCGGCCGCTCGAATCGAGGGCCAGGCTTTGCGTCACCCCCGTCGGGACGATGTACGCGTTATCCGCGACCGACAGGTAAGCTTGGACCTTGTACCCGCCGAGCCGGTAGTCGTAATTCTCGGCCGCGTTGTCGGCGACCTCGTTCCAGATGGCCCCGTTGGTCGGGGTCACCTGCGTCCCGTTCCCTTCCGGGTCGGTGACCGCCTCGACCAGCTCGTGGCTGAAGATGGTGGTGACGTCGTCCATCATCTGCTGCATCGTCCCGCCCACGTTCTCGGTCCAGCCGACGTGGTAATTGGCCACGCCGTTCGACAGGTACGTGTGCTCCCCGCCGAGGTTCTCGGCCGGGTCGGTGCTCCCCGGCTGGGTGAACACGAAGTAGTAGGCGTTCGGGTCGGTCATCGCGCTTTCGGTGATCGACCCCAGGGGGTTGAAGTCCTTGAGGTTGGCCGCGAGGAAGCTGTTGACGTCGGCACCCGTGAAGTGCGCGGGCGGGTTCGTCGACGTGATGCTGTATGTGTTGACGACGGACGCGGACCCGATGGCGGCGTTGTACTGGGCCGCGGCACTGAGGTACGGGCCGGCCACGATGCTGCTCACCGCGGTCTGGACGGCCGATTTCGCTGCGGACGTCCACCCCGAGCCCCAGAAGATTTCGACGATATGGGCGTGCGCGATGACCGGGCCGTTGAGGTTGGCGACCGTCTGGCCCGCCGGGCTGCCGAAGAGGATGCCGCCGGCGGCCGGGGTGGTCCGGTCTTCGAGCATCTCAATCGGCCGGCCGAGCTGCGAGTTCCGCCCGCGGGCCGGCCATTGTGTGCCGGTCCGGAATGCCGTCAACATCAGGTGGCGGAACAGGTTCATGCCGGACATAGGCAGCTGGCCCCGGAACGGACGAGGAGACGATGGAGAGGCTCAGGGCGACCAAACGTCCGTGTCCGGCATTCTTGCAAGATGGCTTCTTGTCTACACTTACACGCATCCTTTCGCTGGCCGTCTGGTCGCACCCTGGCGTCCAGAAGCCGGGGTCCATCCCCGCCGAGCGAACTCTAGCACCCGGATTGCCCGGTTGAACCTCATGGCTGCCGGCGGACGGGCGCAGAACTTCGCCCCGCCTCCCGGTGGTGTCGTTCACCGGTTACGGGTCGAACTCCGATCGACCCATAACCCAGGGAAGGATACGACGTGTCTTTGCCTGACGGGGGCAATTGATCGAGCCGGGCAGTCGGACGCCACGATCGGAATGTGGCTCATCGTCTCGATCCGTGCAAGCCGTCCGTCCGGTCTTCTCCCGTCGGCGGCCGCGCCCGCAAGCCTTGTCAGGTGAACGGGCACGACACGCCGATCCCCGAGCCCAGGGTTGCCTCCTGGGCTTCAAAGTAGCGGTGCGATCGCACCCGGTGTACGGCAAGCCGTGGCTCGCCCGGATTTGCAGGGGTAGACTATTGACAATTCCGGCCTTGCGCCCGCAATCTCCCCGCGCCGGCATCTGTTTTGTTGTCTCTTTCTCCGCGGAAAACCGCTACAACCAGTGTGAATGCTCGGACTGCCCTGTTCGCGTTCGGTCGCTGTTGCTCCCGCCCGTATTCACCATTGCCGGAGCCGGCGATGCAAACAAACCGCCCGCCGAATCCCGGGCAGTGAAATAACCGGCGTCATCGATCAGGGGGCCGCAACAGGACAAGTACCGCACCAACACCGCGCGGGCGAGTGTGCGAAGAGAACGAGGGCGTCGGGTGTCAGGCAACCACGCGATAGCACTCGTGGTCAACGACCTGTGGCGTACCCGGCCGTTCAATGGTAACCTAACTCATCATCCCGCCACCCCGCTCCATCCCACCACCGCCGGGAGCGCATCCCTTGGCCTTTCCCTCAAGGAAGCTCGCAATCGCCAGCATGAACCCGAGAACCGCCCGGCTCGCCGTCGGGCTGGTGCTGCTCCTATCCGTGTTCACCTTCGCCGGGACCGGTGACGCGAAGAAGCCCCTTGCCGACCCCGCCGCCGAATACGCTGCCACAATTCGCCCGCTCGTCGTCAAATACTGCGTCGGCTGCCACTCGGCAAAGGCGAAGAAGGGCGGTCTCGACCTCGACCGGTTCGCCACCGCCGCCCACTTGCACCAGGACCCGAAGCCGTGGCAAACGGTGGTCGAACTGCTCGAAGCCGGCGAGATGCCGCCGAAAGAGAAACCCCAGCCCTCCGACGCCGAGCGGAAGCAGCTCATCGCCTGGGCGAAGAGTTTCCTCGATAGCGAAGCCCGCGCCCGGGCCGGCGACCCCGGCCTCGTCCCCCTCCGCCGGCTCAGCAACGCCGAGTACAACTACACCGTCCGCGACCTGACCGGTGTCGACCTTCGCCCGGCCCGCGAGTTCCCCGCCGACGGGGCCGCCGGGGAAGGGTTCACCAATGCTTCCGAAGCCCTCGCCGATATCTCCCCTGCCCTGTTTACCAAGTACCTCAACGCCGCCAAGGACATCGCCGACCACGCCGTCTTCCTGCCCGACGGGCTTCGCTTCTCCCCGGACAAGACCCGCCGCGACTGGACCGACGAGAGCATGACGCACCTGCGTGCGTTCTTCGCCCGGTACACTCCCGACGGCAAGCTGCCGCTCCAGCCTTACCTCGCGGCTACCGTCCGCCACCGGGCCGACCTGCTCGCCGGCACGGTCACGCCGGAAGCCGTCGCGGCGAAGGAGAAGCTCCATCCGAAGTACCTCCGCATCCTCTGGACCACGCTCACGGACAAGACCTCGTCGTACCCGCTCGACCTCATCCGGGCGCGCTGGCGGCAGGCGGCGGAGAAAGACGTCGGGGCACTTGCGGCCGAGATCGCCGCCTGGCAGGCACCTGTGTGGCGGTTCGTCCCGATCGGCAGCTACCGGGACGATAACACCGTCCGCCAGCTGCCGAACGACCCTCAGGCGGATGAAGGACGAACGGTGCGGTTTGCCTTCAAGCCGGCCCCGGGACAGAGTGAGGTGGTGCTGCACCTCGCGGCCCACCAGATCCTTCCGCCGGGGGGAGGCGGGCACGTCGTCTGGCACCGTCCCCGGTTCGAAGGCGGCGGCAAGCCACCCGTCCTCCTGCGGGACTATCCCCAATACGGACCGCGGTACGAGGTCGATTACCCGGCACTTTTCGCGGACACCCGGAAGTACCTCGCCGCGGCCGCGGAGGCCGCCGCCGACCCGAAAGTCACCGCGGCCGAGATCGCGCGGAAGAATGAGCTCGACGAGACCTTTCTGAAGCGGTGGATCGACCTGCTCGGCCTCGAGATCGCCGGCAAGGGCCCGGAGAAGCCGCGGGCGGCGGTCCGCGTGATCCCGGCCGGCACGCTGGAGCTGCTGGCCGAGAAGGCCCCCAGGACCGACACGCGGCCGGCCATCAATGGGTGGCGGAAGAAGGGCACGGACCTGCCGATCCTGATCGCGAACGCCTCGGACAAGACCGAACAGGTACCCGGCACGATCGGGCCGCACAAGGTAGCCGTCCACCCGACGCCCCAGGAGTTCGTGGCGGTCGGCTGGACGAGTCCGGTGGCGGGGACTGTCCGGATCACCGCCCGGATCGCCCACGCCCACCCGACGTGCGGCAACGGAGTCGCCTGGCGGCTGGAACACCGCCAGGGGGCCAAAGCGGGCGTCCTCGCCGAGGGGGCGACCGACCTCGGCAAGGTGTCGGCGGTCCCGCCTCGCGACCTGAAGGTGGCCGCCGGGGACATCGTCCTCCTGGCGATCGACGCCCGGGACGCCAACCACTCGTGTGACCTCACCGAGATCGACCTGGTCATCGCCGACCCCGGCAAGAACGGCCGCACCTGGACCCTGGCCGGCGACGTGGCCGACACCGTCCTCGACGGCAACCCGCACGCCGACACGTTCGGCAACAAGGCCGTCTGGAGCTTCGTCCGGGGCGCGGCGTTCACCTCGCCCGCGGCCCCCGCGAACGGCCCCACCATTCCGGCCGACTCCGTCCTGGGCCGGTGGCACGACGCCGCGGTCGACCCCGCCCGGCGCGACGAGGCCGCCCGGCTCGCCGGGCAGGTTCAAACTCTGCTGGCCGGGCCGCGACCGGCCGCCGAGAAGCACCCGGACCGCATCCTTTACGACAACCTGGTGTTTTTGGAGAGCCCCCTGCTGCGGGATCTCGACACGGCCCAAGGGAAGGCCCGGCCCAGGGCTGCCACGTTCGGCCTGGCAGCCGAGCGGTTCGGCCGCCACCCGCAAGGGAAGCCGACCGAGGAGGCGAGCCTGGTGGCTGCCGCGGATTCGATGACCGAGGTCCGGCTCCCGGCCGCCCTGTTCCGCGACCGCGAGTTCGTGGTCGAGGGGCAGTTCGACGCACCCGCGACCGACCGCGTTGTGCAGTTCCAGGTGGGCACCACCGCGCCCGCCCCGAGCGCCCCCTGGGACGGCAAAACGCCCGTGGCCGCGGTCCCCGGCGGGGTCGGGCACAAGGAGCTCCTCCGCGGGCTCGCCGCCTTCCGCAGCTGCTTCCCCCAGGTCATCTGCTACCCGCGGATCATTCCCGAGGACGAGGTCGTCTGCCTGAAGCTCTACCACCGCGAGGACGAGGCCCTCACCCGGCTGTTCCTCGACGACGAGGCCGCCCGCCGACTCGACCGGCTCTGGCTCGAACACCGGTTCATCTCCCGGTGGCCGGTGACCGAGAACGACAACCTGCCGCAGTTCATCGGGTTCGTGACCCAGGACCAGCCAAAGGCGCTGGTGCAGTTCTTCGAGGGCAAGCGGGAGCCGTTCCGGACGCGCGCGGAGGCGTTCGAGCGGGAGGTCGAGGCCGCCGGGCCGAAGCAGCTCGACGCGGTCCTCGCGTTCGCCGCGCGGGCGTACCGCCACCCGCTCCGCGACCGGGAGAAGAGCGAACTCACGGGGCTGTACGCCACCCTGCGGAAGAAGGGGATCGGCCAGGAGGACGCTCTCCGCGGCGTGCTGAGCCGGGTGCTCGTGTCGCCGTCGTTCCTGTTCCGGCTGGAACAGGCCCCGGCGGGAAAAGAGTCGAAGCCCGTGGACGATTGGGAGCTGGCCACCCGGCTGAGCTACTTCCTCTGGTCCACACTGCCCGACGAGGACCTGAAGACGGCCGCCGCCGCGGGCCGGCTGAGCGACCCCAGGGTGCTGGCGACACACGCGGAGCGGATGTTGAAGGACGACCGGGTCCGGGCGCTCGCGATCGAGTTCGGCACGCAGTGGGTCCACGTCCGCGGGTTCGACGAACTCAAGGAGAAGAACGAGAAGCTGTTCCCGACGTTCGACGAATCGCTCCGGGCGGCGATTTACGAGGAGTCGATCCTCTTCTTCGAGGACCTGTTCCGGGCCGACCGGCCGGTGCCCCGGGTACTCGACGCCGATTACACGTTCCTGAACGAGGCGCTGGCGAAGCACTACGGCATCCCCGGGGTCACCGGGCCGCAGTGGCGGAAGGTAGACGGCATTCGGAAGTACGGCCGGGGCGGGGTGCTGGGTCTGGCGAGCGTGCAGGCGAAGGAGTCCGGGGCGTCGCGGACGAGCCCGGTCCTTCGCGGGAACTGGGTGGTGGAGACGCTGCTCGGCGAGAAGCTTCCCCGACCCCCGGCGAACGTCCCCCGGCTGCCCGAGGACGAGCGCGGCAACGACGGGCTCACGATGCGGGTGCTGGTCGAGAAGCACACCCGGGTACCGGAATGTGCCACGTGTCACGTCCGGATCGACCCGTTCGGGTTCGCCCTGGAGAAGTACGACCCGATCGGCCGGCTCCGCGACAAGGATCTTGGAGGATTGCCGGTCGATACCCGGGTGAAGCTCAAGGACGGGACGGAGTTCGACGGGATCGACGGGCTGCGCGAGTACCTACTCGCGAAAAAGAAAGACGTGGTCGTCCGACTGTTCTGCCGCCGGCTGCTCGGTTACGCTCTGGGAAGGGCCGTGACGCTCTCGGACCAACTGCTGATCGACGAGATGATGGAGGCGCTAAACCGTAGCGAGGGCCGCATCTCGGCCGCCGTGATGGTGATCGTCCGCAGTCCGCAGTTCCGGATGATCCGGGGGGCGGAGTTTGGGGCGCCGGAATAGGCATGCCCACACAGCCCAGGGCGATGCCCTGGGCTCAGAGCTGTCACCCCGTTGGGGTGAAATCCGCAATCCGTGTCGCCGCCCGGTTTTCACCCCAACGGGGTGGGAGCGCTTAGCCCAGGGCAACGCCCTGGGCGGCATTTGTAGCCAACCGCGAGAACCGACCCATGACGCCGAAGACCTACCCTCTCTCCCGCCGGGCGTTCCTGCGAGGCGTGGGCGTGACCGTGGCGCTGCCGTGGCTGGAGTCCGTCCCGGTGTGGGGCGACGACCGGACGGGCAAAGGTGGATCCGAGCCGCCGGTCCGGCTCGCCTGCCTGTTCTCCGGGAACGGCTTCCACAGCAAGGAGTGGTGGGCCAAAGGCGAAGGCGACGCGATGGAGCTGGGCAAGGTCCTCGACCCGCTCAAGCCGTTCCGGAAGAAGCTTCTGTTCCTCCGCGGGCTCTACAACCAGGAGGCCCTGTACGGCGGCATCCACAGCTGCCAGACCGGGAACCTGCTCACCGGGGCCCATCTCGCCAGCGGCGGGGAGATCCGGTCCGGGGTGAGCATGGACCAGGTCGTCGCCCAGCGGCTGAAGGACCAGACCAAGGTGCCGAGCCTGGTACTCGCGTGCGAGCCGTCGATCGCCGCCCTGCACAAGAACTACTCGATGATCTACAGCTCCCACATCTCGTGGAGCAGCCCGACCGCCCCGGCCCCGCTGGAGCTGTACCCGGCCCTGGCGTTCGACCGACTGTTCCGCGACGAGGTCGGCAAGGCGGACAAGAGCGTGCTCGACGCCGTCCGCGAGGAGGCCGGCGGGCTCCGCAACAAGGTCAGCCAGTCGGACCAGCGGCGGCTGGACGAGTACCTGTCCTCCGTGCGGGAGGTGGAGCAGCGGATCGAGCAGGCGGGCAAGGCCCGACGGCTCCAGGGCTGGCGACCGTCGCTCGACAAGCCGGACCAGCCCCGCCCGGCCGACGGCCTCCCGCAGGATATCGACCAGCACATGAGGCTGATGTGCGACGTCCTGGTGCTCGCGTTCCGGACCGACACCACCCGGGTCTGCACGCTCAAGCTGAACAACGACCACTCGTCGCTCCGGTTCCCGCACCTGAAGGTGGACTACATGATCCACCACCTGCTCTCGCACACCGACGGGGCCGACTGGCTGAAGGTGAACCAGTTCTTCGTCCAGCAGCTGGCCTACATCGCGGCCAGGCTCGACGCGGTCCAGGAGGGCGACCGGACGCTCCTGGACAACACGATGCTCCTGTACATGTCGAGCATGCTGACCGGGAACCACGAGGCGAACCAGCTGCCGGTGGTGATGGTGGGCGGCGGGGGCGGGCAGATCAAGACGGGGCGGGTACACGACTACCTGAACAAGCCGAACCGGAAGATGTGCAGCCTGTACCTGTCGGTAATGGACAAGATGGGGGTGAAGCTCGACCGGTTCGGCGACACGGCCGAGCGGCTGACCGAGATCTGAGCCGTGGCGTAGAGAATGGCCACCAAGAGGCACGAAAAGTCACAAAAAAAGAACCAGAACATCGGTTCTCTCGTTCCCACGCTCTGCGTGGGAATGCGTCTTCCACCGCTCTGCGGTGGACCGCGAAGGCACTCGGGATGCCGTAGGTGGAGGACGCAGAGCGTCGAAGAAACGCGTTACGACGCAGAGCGTCGCAACGAGGATGTGAGGGTTTGGTCTTATTTTTGTGCCTCTTCGTGCCTTTTTGCGGCCATTCCTTCATTCCTCTGGGGGCCGTATGCTCTCGATCTTCGGCCGGGCCACTCGTCCGGGCGGCACTGTGACCCGGCGGGAGGTCCTGCGGGTCGGCGGGTTGGGGTTCACCGGGCTCGCGTTGCCCCGGTGGCTCCAGGCCCGCGACACCTCGTCCGGCCCCGCCCGGACCGGTAAGGCCCGGGCCTGCATCCTCGTCTACAACTACGGCGGCCCGTCGCACCTCGACACCTTCGACCTCAAGCCCGACGCCCCCCGTGAGCTCCGCGGCGAGTTCAAGCCGATCGCCACCTCGGCGCCCGGGGTCGCGATCTGCGAGCACCTCCCCAGGCTCGCCCGGATGGCCGACCGGTACGCTGTCATCCGGTCCGTTACCCACCGGGACAACGACCACGCCATCGGCGCGTACCTGGCCCTGACCGGCTACTCCCACCCGCGGAACGCCATCCTCGGCATCGAGCCGCCGGCCGCCCCGCAGGACCTGCCGGCCCTGGGGTCGGTGGTGAGCAAGCTCCGCCCGGCGGAGCGGCCGGTGTTCTCCTACGTCACCCTCGGCGACCTCCGGCACCTCGGGAACAACGACGGCCTGGGCCAAACCGCCGGCTGCCTGGGGCGGACGTACGACCCGTTCATCGTCCCGTTCGTCCGGCCGCACTGCACGGAGCTCGACACCCGCGGCGTCCTGTCTGTGATGGAGGAGGTGGACGGCCGGCAGCTGGACGGGCGGCGGCGGTTGCTCGACCAGATGGCCGGGGCGGGGCCGACCCGGGAAGCCACGACCGAGACCCGCAACCTGGACGGGTTCACCCGCCGGGCCTTCGACCTCCTCGCCTCCCCGGCCACCCGCGACGCCTTCGGCGTGGCGGGCGAGCCGGTCAAGGTCCGCGACGCTTACGGCCCGACCCCGTTAGCCCGGAACTGCCTACTCGCCCGGCGGCTGGTCGAGGCGGGTGTTCCACTGGTCACAGTGTACTCGGTCGGCAACCGCGACTGGGACACCCACGGGAACAACTTCAAGGATCTCAAACAGACGCTCCTCCCGCCCACCGACCGCGGCCTCTCGGCCCTCCTGGACGATCTGGACGGCCGCGGACTCCTGGACGAGACGCTGGTGGTCTGGATGAGCGAGATGGGCCGGACCCCGCGAATCAACAACGGCGCGGGCCGCGACCACTGGTCGTTCTGCTACTCGATCGTGATGGCGGGCGGCGGCATCCGCGGCGGCCAGGTGTACGGCTCCTCCGACCGCGCGGCCGCGTACCCCTCGACCAACCCGGTGAGCCCGGGCGACGTCGCGGCGACCATCTACCACTGTCTCGGCATCGACCCCCGCACCGAGCTGACCGACCAGCAAGGCCGGCCGCTGGTGGTCGGGGTGGGGAACCCGATCCGGGGGGTGTTGAGGTAAGCCGCGCGGTAGGAAGATGCAGACCCGTGACTCGTTCCGCACGCTTCGTAGGGCACGCACGGCGTGCCGGTTTTTGCCCGGCGAAACGGCACGCCGTGCGTGCCCTACAAAACGACTTGTCCCCAGTGTCTTCGTCATTCTGCGGGTCGCTTTACACCCGCCGGACGCCTAACGTCTCGTGCGGGTTCTTGCTTCCGAGGCCGGACCGCTGGCATCAGAAGTAAGGTAGGCGGCAGGAGAAAAGCTACCCGACCAGAGGCTGGGTGCCACGGCGGGGGTGGGTTGGGGCAGGCCAACGGGTTCGCGTATTCGGACAGGCGTGCGGGTTGCACCGGTACTGCGAGCAACGAGCGGGCGAAAGGAGGTGCCCCGGCCCCGCTTGCGAATGACTGCATCGCCTACCTGCCATTATCACCATATTTTCTCACAATTACCATTTCAAATTAATATTTGATCATTTTTCCTCGGCTGCCCGCAACTCCTCCCGTACCCGCATCAGGATCTGCCCGAGCCGATTCTTGCCGGAGCCGTCCCCGCCGTCGCCCCAATAGCTGTCGTTCGCGGTGTGCTCGACCAGCTTCGCGTCGCCGGTCCCGAGCAGGACGGCCTTCAGGTCCTTGTGCTGGGTGAACTTCGCCCGCACGGCTTCGAGCATGATCTGGTCTTTCACGCTCTCCCAATCCCGCCGGAGGGGCCGCTTCCGGTCGCGGCCCATACTCGCCGCGAGCATCGGCTTGTTCGCCCTGCGGATCTCTTCCTCGTCCGGCTCACCGGCAAATTTCTGGGCCTGAAAGTAGTGCTCGGTCGTCGGCCACCGCTTTCCTTTCAGGAAGACCGAGTGCCGGGAGAAGTTCGAGAAGCAGCCGTACTCGCCGGCGGTCGAGTAGAAGTTGATGTCGGCTTGCTCGCGGGCGTCGAACATCGCGGCCTCCGTGGTTCGGGTCGGGAGAATAGCGTACCTCCCGGACAGTGCCGCCGGGATGTCGGTTCGCGCTCGCAAATACATGCGTGGTGACTCCCGACAAGTTCCTCCCTCCCGGCTCGTCCGCCGACCTGTTCTTGACGAAATATAAACTGTGTTATACTCTGTTACACTGCCGCGCCATTACCGGGCGGTGTCCGTTCTTCACCGCGAGAGGAGTGACCGTCATGTCCCTGTTCGGCCACCACGCCGAGGCGTATTTCCAGATCGAAATCAACGGGCGGGGGTTCCCGGACGGGATGACCGAGCACGCCCTGGCCATCGCCGTCGCGGTCGTCGCCATCGGCGTGATGGGCTACGGCATTTTCTCGGCCGTCCGCGACCTCATCCGCTGGCGGACCAGGCGGGCGTCTGCCGCGACCGGACTTGTCCGGGCGGGGGCGTGACGGTGCCCGCCGGCCGCGGGTGAACGCGGCCGGTTCCATCCGACGAAACGGGGCAGCCGTGGACACGAACCGACAGGCACTCGGACAGCTGATCGTGTGCAAGGGGTGTTGCTGCGGGCGGACCGACCGCGGCCGGCCCGACGTGCCGGTCGAACACCTCAAGAGCATCTGGCAGGAAGCGAAGCTCAACCGCAGCATCCATCTGACCGTTTCCGGCTGTCTCGGGCCGTGCGACGTTCCGAATGTCGCGCTCATTCTGTCGCCCGATTCGTCGGACTGGTTCGGCCGGATCAGTGGGGACGAGGCGTATACCGCGCTCGTCGACTGGGCGCGGGACTGCCACGCCGCCGGTGAATTCCTCCCGCCGCCCGCCGCGCTGGTGGGTCACCGGCTCGATCGGTTCCGGCCAACCCGCCCCGGCCCGGCCGAAGCCGGGCCCCGCCCGACCGCGGGCTGACCAACTCGCGCGAGGCCACCGTGTTCAACCTGTTCGGCGAGAAACCCCGCGCGGACCCCGGCGCGATCGCGCGAGTCAAGGGCTGGGCGGCCGACCTGTTCAACGTCCCGGCCGACGCGACCGTGATGGTCACCGAGCTGCGGTGCGCGGAGGACGGGTGCCCGGACGTGGAAACCGTGATCGCCGTCCTCGGCGGTCGCGGTCCGACCCGCAGCCACAAGGTACCGAAGCCCGCGGCCAACGTGACCCGTGAAGACGTGGCCGCGCTTGGCCCGGCGACCCCCGCATCCGACCCCTAACCGACTACCCAACACCGTCAAACGAAGGAAGAAATCGTCATGGCCGCCACCGCGGGCCGCGTGCCCGTCACCGTCCTGACCGGGTTCCTCGGGTCTGGCAAGACGACGCTCTTGAACCACATTCTGACCGCCACCCACGGCAAGCGGATCGCGGTCATCGAGAACGAGTTCGGCGAGGTCGGGATCGACCAGGACCTGGTCATCCGGGCCGAGGAAGAGATCTTCGAGATGAACAACGGGTGCATCTGCTGCACCGTCCGCGGGGACCTGATCCGGATCCTCGGGAACCTGATGAAGCGGCGGGACAAGTTCGACTACATCCTGGTCGAGACCACCGGCATGGCCGACCCCGGCCCGGTCGCCCAGACGTTCTACATGGACGACGAGGTGCAGGGGAAAACTCGCCTGGACGGGATCGTGACCGTCGTGGACGCCAAGCACGTCCACCAGCACTGGGACTCGGACGAGGTCCAGGAGCAGATCGCGTTCGCGGACGTCATCCTGCTCAACAAGACCGACCTCGTCAGCCCCGCCGAGGTGGACGAACTGGAGAGGCGGATCCGCGGGATGAACGCCGTGGCCAGGGTCCACCGCACCACCCGGTCCGCGGTCGAAATGGACAGGATCCTGAACGTCGGCGGGTTCAACCTGGACCGGGCGCTGGAAGTCGATCCGAAGTTCCTGGAGCCGGAATACCCGTTCGAGTGGGGCGGGGTGTACCAGCTGGGCGCGGGGCTGTACGAGCTGGTCCTTCGGGACGGCCCCGACCCCGCCATGAGTATCACTCTCCTCCGGACCGACACCGGAGACGCGCACGGGTTGAAGGCGGCCGAGGCGGACGCCGTGCTCGTCTTTTCCGACGACGAGCGGGACATCGCCCCCGGCTCGACCGTGGCCCCGGGCAAGGTGCTGTCCCGGCTCCAGCTCCCCGGCGGGGAGGCGAGGTTTGTCGTCGCCGTCGACCGGCCCGGGGTCTATGCCCTGTTCACCGAACACCACCCGAACGAGTTCCAGGCCGAACTCCTCGGGCCGGATGGACGCCTCGAACCGGTGGCAGTGTGGGAATACAAGCCTGGCCACGAACACGACGAGGCGGTGTCGTCGGTCGGGATTACCATCCCGGGGGACCTGGACGCCAAGAAGTTAAACAAGTGGATGTCCGAACTCCTGGCGAACAAGGGCCAGGATATCTTCCGCATGAAGGGGGTGCTGAGCATCAAGGGGGACAAGAACCGGTATGTGTTCCAGGGGGTTCACATGCTGTTCGACGGCCGTGAGGACCGGCCGTGGGACAAGGACGAACGGGGGAACAAGCTGGTCTTCATCGGCCGCAACCTGAACCGCGAGGAGCTGACCGAGGGGTTCAAACGGTGCCTGGCGTATTAGCTCGGGCCGCCACGGACGGCGGCCCGCCAGCGGTCAAGGGTGTATATGCGTTGTTGAAAGGCGCGGGCCGCCACAGAGGGGGCCGCCCTCCGTGGCGGCCCGCCAGCGACCCAGGGTTTCAACAACGCAGGGTGTATACTGAACAGGCGAATATAATTACAGTGAAGATTCTGACGCAGCATCAAATCCAGAGCCCGGCCTCCAGTCGAACGTAAGTTCTTCTCCTTCTCGGCTTATGACTTGACCAAGAATCTCGCACATTCACGCGAAATGGCGTAGTACACCCCGGCGCGAGAGGAAAAAACGGCACCTTCGTCGCCGCACGGTCTGGTTACTTCGTCTATATACCCGAGTAACTCCTATGCGGGCCCGGGTGACTCCAGATGGAGAACCTATTCGTTCGGCCCGGGGGGGGATTCAGCCCAGCGGCGCACGCCTTGGCGCCGACCGTCCTCACCTAAAGAAACCTCCATGCGATTCTCGTCGTGGCTCCCAAAGACCCGACGTCGTTCTGATTCCCCGCCCCGGTCATCCCGCGATCCCCAGAGAAACCCCCGCTCGTCCCCACAGACCGAGGCCCTCGAGACCCGCGACCTGCTCGCCGTGTTCACGCACGGCTTCATCCCATTCACGGGGCCCGGGAGTCCGACGGGCATCACCCCGGCGCAGGTCCGCCACGCCTACGGGTTCGATCAGGTCTCGTTCCCTGGCGGGACCCCAGCCGACGGCCGGGGGACGACGATCGCCATCGTCGACGCCTACGACGACCCGACCGTTCAGGCCGACCTGCAAGCCTTCGACCAGCAGTTCGGCCTCCCCAACCCGGTCTTCACCAAGGTGAACCAGACCGGCGGCACCGCGATGCCCGCCGCCGACGCCGGCTGGGCCGAGGAGATCGCCCTTGATGTGGAATGGGCCCACGCCGTCGCCCCCGGGGCCAACATCCTCCTCGTCGAGGCCAACAACAACTCCGGGTCCAGCCTCTACGCGGCGGTCGCATACGCCGCGCGGCAGCCGGGGGTTGTGGCCGTGTCCATGAGCTGGGGCGGGGGTGAGTACGCCAGTGAATCGGCCGACGACGCCACCTTCCTCACTCCGGCCGGGCACACCGGGGTCGTGTTCGTCGCCTCCTCCGGCGACAACGGCGCCCCGGTGTCGTACCCGGCCGCCTCGCCGAACGTCCTGTCGGTCGGCGGCACCACCCTTTCGCTCGACGCCCAGGGCACATACCGCGCCGAGACCGGGTGGGCCGGCAGCGGCGGGGGCGTCAGTGCGTACGAGACCCAGCCCGCGTACCAAAAGGGGGTCGTCACCCAGAGCACGACCCGCCGGACCAACCCGGACGTCTCCTACGACTCCGACCCGAACACCGGCTTCCCGGTGTACGACTCTTACCGGACCAGCTCGTCCTGGCTGCAGGTCGGCGGGACCAGCGACGCGGCCCCCCAGTGGGCCGCCCTGATAGCCATCGCCGACCAGGGCCGGGCCCTGGCGGGCAAGGCGGCGCTGAGCAACCCGACCCTGCTGCCGATGATCTACCAGCTGCCGGCCGCGGACTTCCACGATGCCACGGCCGGGAGCAGCTCCGGCTCCCCGTCCTACACCGCCGGCGCCGGGTACGATCTGGTGACCGGCCGCGGCAGCCCGGTCGTCAACCGCGTGGTCGCCGACCTGATCGGAACCCCCTCCCCGCCCGCGCCGGCCGCCACCCACATCACCGCGACCGCACCGGCGACCGCGACCGCCGGGGCGGGCTTCAGTCTCACGGTCACGGCCCTGGACGCGAGTAACAAGAAAGTCACCGGGTACGCCGGCACCGTCCACTTCACGAGTACCGACGCCGCCGCCAGCCTCCCGGCCGACTACACGTTCACCGCCGCCGATGCCGGGGCGCACACCTTCACCATCACGCTGAAGACGGCGGGGAGTCAGTCGGTCACGACAGCCGACGCGGCCACCGCGGCCCTCAAGGCGACGACCACGGTCAGCGTTTCCGCCGCCGCGGTCAGCTCGTTCCGGCTGACCGGGTTCTCGTCCCCGGTCACCGCCGGGACGGCGGGCACCTTCCTCGTGACGGCGGTGGACTCGTCCGGCAACCCGGTCACCGGGTACACCGGCACCGTCCACTTCACCAGCAGCGACCCGAAGGCCGTGTTGCCCGCCAACGCCGCGATCACTGGCGGGAAGGGGACGTTCACCGCTACCTTCGATACGGCCGGGACCGAGTCGCTGACGGTCACCGACACGGCCCGCCCGACGATGACCGGGACCCTTTCGGGCGTCACGGTCAACCCGGCGGCGGCGACGCACCTGGCCTTCCTCCAGCAGCCCACGACCACGGCGGCCGGCAGGGCGATCGCCCCGGCGGTGACGGTGACCGTTCTGGACCGGTTCAACAACGTCGTCACCACCGACAACACGGATCTGGTGACCTTGCTCCTCGGGACCAGCCCGACCGGAACCACCCTGACCGGGGGTGGGGCGGTGACGGTCGTCCACGGGGTCGCCACCTTCAACGGGGTGTCGGTCGGCAAGGCCGGTACGGGCGACACGCTGGTGGCCAGATCCGGCAGTTTGACCGGCGCGACTTCGGCCCCGTTCAACGTGACCGCCCCGACTCCGCCCGCGGCGACCGGAACAGTGATCGAGGGCTTCGAGAACAACCTCAACGGCTACTGGGCCACCGGGCCCAGCTACCCGCTCGCCTACGTCTCGACCGCGGCGGCCCACGACGGGACCTACGGGTTCGACGACGTCGGCGACGGAGACTGGTACTTCCGGACCGACGCCGCCGCCCAGGTCCGGCCGGGGGACACGGTTTCGGCGTGGGTCAAGTTCGCCGGGGCGGCGGACGGCCGGGCTTATTTCGGGTTCGGGACCGGGTTCACCGGCACCCTGTCCGTGGTCCTCGCCCCGAACTCCGGCGAGCTCCTGATCCAGAACAACGCCGGGTTTGGGTTCACCAACCTCGCTTCCGTCGGCCAGACCTACGCAGCCAACCAGTGGTATCGGGTGGAGATCGACTGGGGCACGTCCGGGAAGGTGGTGGCCCAGTTGTTCGGCGGCAACGGCCAGACGCTGCTCAACACGGTCACGGCCACGCCGGGGGGCGTCACGCCGGGCGGGTTCGCCTTCCGGGCGACCGGGTCCGACAAGTACTTCGACACGGTGACGGTGATCCGGGGGGTGAACACGTTCGTCGCGGCCCCGGCAGCTGTTTCGGCACCGACCGGCGGAACGCCCGCGGCGCCGGGCTCGACGACCGGACCGGCGAAAACGGGCACCCTGGGTGCTGGTGGGGGGGTAATCGGAGTGCCGGGCATCGGGCCCAAGAACCAGACCGAATTCCGGGTCGGGAGCAGCCATCACGCTGCTCCCGCGTGGTCCGACCATTCGCCGTATCTGACCGAGGAGTGGTTCGTGGAGGTTGGGTAAAGCGCAGGGCGGTCGAAGTGGCTCGGGCCGCCATGGAGGGCGGCCCCCCCGTGGCAGCTCGGGGGTGGCGTCACCAGCACCGGGCCCGCCGCGCGAGTGGTCGCCGGAAGGGTCCCTCTTCACGGGCCCGTAGGCGGGCCACCCCTGGTCGTCATCGACCACAACCGGAACGGCCGACCGGGGTGTTGTCGCTACGTCACCCGGCTGACCCGGGCACCGCACCGACACATTGGAAACGCACAACCACGCATCAGAACCGACCCCTCTCGCACCGGCCGGAGGGGCTCGGACCCGTCACATCAAAGCAGGTTCGGTGGGGTCGACGAGGATGACCCCGGAGAATGTCCGCAGGACTTCGATCACGGCGTGGAAGTCGGTGAGGTGTTCGATGACCGGGTCCGGGGTTTCGCTCCAGACCTCGACCCGGCGGTTACAGGATTCGAGATCGGTCCCGTCTTCGAGCCCGGCGATCTTCTCGGCGAGCATGTCAGACTCGGCCAGGACGGACGGGTCGGCGTTCAGGCGGAGCTCGATCTCCCACTCGCCCAGGGTGACGGTGACCTGATCGCCCGACCGGGTCACGGTGCCCCCGGCAAACCGGGGTCGTAGGCGGGTCACCGCCTCATCCAGGGTGAAGTCGCTGCCGGGCTGGAGAAGGCCATAGGCGCGGTACATCGGAGGCCCCAATGCGGAATTCGGAGTGCGGATTTCGGATTGAAGACCGGACGATACCACACTACCAGACTGGCGCGTGTCGGGGCCGGTTTTAAGCATTCCGCATTCCGCATTCCGCATCGGGATCAGGCCCGCACCACCCGTTCCCACCCCTCGCGGATGGACCGGGTCGCGTTCCGGGTGTCGACCACGAGTTGACTGTTCCCGACGATCCAGTCGTAGTCGTACGCGGTGTGGTCGGTCGCGATCAGGACGCAGTCCTGGGCGGCCAGGTACTCCCCGGAGAGCGGCGTGCTCTCCATGTGCAGGTGGGGCCAGTGCCGCATCTTCGGGAGGGTCGGGATGTGCGGGTCGTTGTACGTCACCACCGCGCCCTTCCGCAGGAGCAGGTCCATCAGCTCGAACCCGGGCGACTCCCGCGGGTCGTCCACGTCCTTCTTGTATGCCATCCCGAGAAGGGCGACCCGGCTCCCCTTGACCGGCTTCCCCCGGTCGTTCAGGGCGTCCGCGATCTTCCCGACCACGAACCCGGGCATGCCCGTGTTCACCTCCCCGGCCAGCTCGATGAACCGGGTGTTCAGCCCGTGCTGGCGGGCCACCCAGGTGAGGTAGAACGGGTCGATCGGGATGCAGTGCCCCCCCAGCCCCGGGCCGGGGTAGAACGCCTGATACCCGAACGGCTTGGTCTTGGCCGCGTCGATCACCTCCCAGACATCGATCCCCATCCGGTCGTACAGGACTTTGAGCTCGTTCACCAGCGCGATGTTCACCGCCCGATAGGTGTTCTCCAGGATCTTGCACGCCTCGGCCACCTCCGGGGCACTCACCCGGACCACCTGCGGGACCACGGCCGAGTACAGGGCGCAGGCCGCGTCCCCGCTCGGCCGGTCCAGCCCGCCGACCACCTTCGGGATGTTGTTCACCGAGAACGTCGCGTTCCCCGGGTCCTCCCGCTCCGGGCTGAACGCCAGGAGGAAGTCCTGGCCGGGGACGAGCCCGGTCCGCTCGAGGATCGGGAGGACGACGTTGCGGGTGGTGGTCGGGTAAGTGGTGCTCTCGAGCACCACGAGCTGGCCGGGCCGGAGCTGGCCGGCGACCGCGTGGGCCGAGTTGACCACGTAGGTCAGGTCCGGCTCCCGGGCGTCGGTGAGCGGGGTCGGGACGCAGATCAGGATCGCGTCCGGCTCGCCCAGCCGGTCGAACCGGTCGGTCGCCTCGAACCCCTTCTCCCGCATCCCCGCGACGGTCGCGTCCGGGATCTGCTTGATGTAAGACTTTCCGGCGTTCAGCCGGGCCACCTTGTGCGGGTCGACATCGAACCCGAGGACGCGGAACCCGGTCCGGGCGAACGCCCGGGCGAGCGGGAGGCCGACGTACCCGAGGCCGATGATCCCGACCGTTGCGGCCCGCGCCTGAATCCGCGACAGCAGCCCGGCGACCACGTCCGACATACCGATCCCATCCGTGATTCGGGTGATGGCGAATGCGGGCACTCCTCCCGCTCGCGAAATGATCGCCGGAAGGGCGGCGGCGTGTCAACAGCGATCGGCCGGTGGCGCCGTCGTACCCGCGCGGGCAACAGGCAGACAAACTGGTTGGATTTCTCGAAGGGGTTCGGATATCCTGGCGACCTGTAGCAACACATTGCCGGCGGGTACTCGTCCCGCTTCCGGCGCCGATCGCGGGCGAACCATCTTTATGAGATGCCTCTCGGCCTGGCTCCTGCTGTGCTGCGCATTCGCGCCGGCCGGGTGTCGCGGGCCGAACGGGCCGGTTTCGACACCGTCCTACGACGCGGACGGGATGGCCCGGGACGCCATCCGGCTGTACGACCGGAACGGTAACGGGACGATCGACGGGACCGAGCTCGACGCCTGCCCGGGTCTCAAGCCCGTGGCGGCGGCCGATAAGGACAAGGCCCTCACCCGGGACGAACTGGCCGAGCGGTTCCGGTCCTACGAGAAGGCCGGGGTCGGCGCGAGCGGGGTAGCCTGCAAAATTCGGCTGAACGGGAAACCGCTCGACGGGGCGAACGTCTCCTTCGTGCCCGAGGAGTTCATGCAAGGGCGGGTGAAAGGGGCGAAGGGAGTCTCAACGGCCGACGGGTTGGTGCAGCTGGTCGGCGAAGGCGGGGCTCCGGGCCTGGCGTGTGGGGTGTACAAGATCACCGTGTCGCACAAGACGGCTGACGGGACCGAGCAGATCCCCCCGCGCTACAACGCCCAGACGACACTCGGCTGGGAAGTGAACAACGACCCGCGGGCGAACCGGCAGGTTGAGCTGAACCTCAAGGCGCCGTGACCGCCGGCCCGGCCCGCCCTACACGTGTGATTCGTCTTTCATCTCCGGTCGTCTCGGAGGCTTTCTCGTGACTCGTTCGAGATCCGGCCCCGCCCCGCGGGCACGTTTGCGTGCGGGGCCCGCCTTCACGCTGATCGAGTTGCTGGTGGTGATCGCGATCATCGCGATCCTGATCGGCCTGCTCCTCCCCGCCGTCCAGAAGGTCCGCGAGGCCGCCGCCCGGACCGCCTGCTCGAACAACCTGAAGCAGATGGGGATCGGGTTGCACTCCTGCCACGACACGAACGGCTTTTTCCCCACCGGCGGGTGGGGGTGGACCTGGATGGGGGACCCGACCCGGGGGTCGGGCCAGTCCCAGCCCGGCGGGTGGATCTTCAGCATCCTCCCGTACCTCGAACAAGGGAATCTCTATCAGATGGGGAACGGCCCGCAGGCGCAGCTGTTCGCCGCCAACACCCAGAAGGCGCAGCAGCCGCTCAAGGTGTTCATGTGCCCGTCCCGCCGGGCGGTCCAGGCGTACCCAAATTACTACAGCTATGGCTACAACAACGCGACCGGGATCCCGCCGGTGTATGCGAAGACCGACTACGCCGCGTGTGCCGGGTCCCAGAACGCGGACGAGCGGGACGGCGGGCCGCCCGATTACGCCACCGGGGACTCGGCCGGGTACTGGAGCGGCCGGAACGACGCCGCGGTCTTCAACGGGCCGTTCTACTCCCACAGCCAGACCACCCTTGTGGGCCTGGCCCGGGGGACGAGCAACACGGTGATGATCGGGGAGAAGTACCTCAACCCGAGCAACTACACGACCGGGATCGACCCGAGCGACAACGAGAGCCTCTACGTCGGGATGGATAACGACATCATGCGCTGCACGGCCAGCGCGCCGATGCAGGATTTGATCGGCTACCAGGACACGTTCCGGTTCGGCAGTGCCCACATGAGCGGGTGTCTGATTTGCCTGGCCGACGGGTCGGTCCGGCTCGTTTCCTATTGCGTCGACCCGGCCGTCTGGTTGCCCTATGGCGACCGGACCAGCACGTCGCCTGCATCTCTCCCGTGACCAGGAGAATTGGCCGCAAAAAGGAATACAGAGGATCGGCCGCAAAAAAGCACAAAAAGCACAAAAAGAAACCGGTCAGACATACCAAGACAACAGTCTGTCTATATCTCTGCTCTTTTTTTGTGCTTTTTCGCGGCCAATTTGTCTTTCTCTGTTTTGTGGCCTCATACTCTCGTCATTCGATCCGGAACGCCTCCTTCAGACACGCCAGGGCTTCTTCCCCGCGGGCCGCGTCGACCACCACGCCGACGCAGACCTCGCTCGTGTTGATCATGTTGATGTTGATCCCCCGGTCGGCCAGGGCCCCGAACATGCCCCGGGCCACGCCGGTGTGGGTCCGCATCCCGACCCCGAGGACGAACAGCACCGCCACGTCGCCGTCCCCCACCACCCGGCAGCCCGGGTCGATCAGGCGGACCACGTCCTGCGTCCGTTTCAGGGCCCGGGTCAGGTCCGCCCGCGGGACGGTGAAGGACAGCTCCGCCTTCCCGGGGGCGGTCAGGTTCTGGACGATCATGTCGACGACGATCCCGCCGGTGGCGACCGCGTTGAACACCGTCGAGCAGTTCCCCGGCCGGTCGGGCAGGTCGAGGATCGTGATCCGGCTCTGGTCCGGGTTCAATTGCGCGCTGCTGACGAGGACGTCCTCCATCCCCTCCAGCCGGGCGACCGCGGCCTCGCGGTCCCGGACCCCGGGGACGACGAGCGGGGCCGGGCGGGGCTTGAACGACCCGTCGGCCGGGACCCCGGCCCCCTTGCGGGGCTGGGCCAGACCGAACGCGGCGTGGACCGCCCGCAGGGCCTTCCGCCCGAGGACCGCCTTCTGGGCGTCCAGGTGGGCCTGCTTGACCTTTGCGGCCGGCGGCTCGCCCGGCTCGGCCGGGACCGGGGCGGCCTCGTCCTCCTCGATCAGGACGCTGATCTTGATGTCCCCGGTGGTGATCATCTTCAGGTTGATCCCGGCGGCGGAGAGGGCGGCGAACATCTTCTCGGCCACCCCGGTGTGGGTCCGCATCCCGGCCCCGACGACCGACACCTTGGTCACCCGCCCGGTCTCCCGGAGGACGGCCCCGAGGTCGGCCGCGATCGGCCGCAGGGTTCGGAGCGTCCGGTCCCGCTCGGCGTTGAGGACGGTGAACCCGATCGTCGCCTTGCCCCCGCCCCCGGCGCTCTGGGCGATCATGTCGACGGCGATGTTCACGTTGGCCAGTTCCGCGAAGATCTGGTGGCTGACCCCGGGCCGGTCCGGCACCCCCTCGAGAACCAGCCGGGCCTCGTCCGCGGCGAGGGCAACCCCGCACACCGGGATCTCCCGCATCCAGTCCGATTCCGGGACGATCCAGGTCCCGGGCGCGTCGGACCGGGCGTTCCGGACCACCAGCGGGACGTCGAACTTCTTGGCAAACTCGATGCTCCGGGAGTGCATCACCCCGGCCCCCATGCTCGCCATCTCGAGCATCTCGTCGTAGCTGATCGCGTCCATCTTGCGGGCGTCCGGGACGACCCGCGGGTCGGTCGTGTACACCCCGTCGACGTCGGTGTAGATCTCGCACTCGACGTCGGCCCCGGCGAGCTTCATGGCGGCCGCGACCGCGACCGCGGTGGTGTCGGACCCGCCCCGGCCGAGGGTGGTGATCTCCTCCCGCCGGTTCATCCCCTGGAACCCGGCCAGGACCACAATGTTCCCGGCGTCGAGGGCTTTCCGGAGCCGGGCCGTCTCGATCCCGCGGATCCGGGCTTTGCGGTGGGTGTCGTCGGTGATGATCCCGATCTGAGGGCCGGTGAAACTGACCGCCTTCTCGCCGAGGTCGTGGATGGCCATGGCGGTGAGGGCGATGGAGATCTGCTCGCCGGTGGCGAGGAGCATGTCCATCTCCCGGGCGGACGGCCGGGCGGTCATCTCGGCGGCCTTGGCGATCAGGTCGTCGGTGGTGTTCCCCTGGGCGCTGACGACGACGATCACCTGGTTCCCGCCGTGCTTCGCCCGGATCGCCTTGCGGGCGGCTTCCCGCACCAGGTCCGCGTCCCTCAGACTCGACCCGCCGAACTTCTGGACCACCACGCCCACGGCAACACCCCGCGTCTGGAGAGAACGACCAGTCACGGAGTTAGCATAGCCGGGGTGGAAGGGTACGCAAACGGCGGCCCGACCGGTGCCGTGGGTCGCCGACGTCGAAGTGGTTAACGGACGGGCAGGGGCACGGGCCCGACAGGTTTGGCATCACGGCTCGCTTTGACCACCCAAGGCAGGGTGAAAAGATCACCGACAATCGAGAGAGGCAGGTCGACGATTGCGACATGGCAGACCAACCAGTTGTCGCCCTGGAATAACGCGGTCAAGTCCTCAGGGACGCCACCGAACACGCGGGGCCGTTCCGAGTAAACCGTCCCGACGTTGCAGGCCGTCCCGCAGCCGGACAGAAAAAGCGATCCGAGGACGATGCCGGTGAGCGCTGTCGGTCGAAGGGACATCGTCGGAACTCCGTCGGGCTGATCCTGGTGCAATAAGCAGATCGACGGGCACGGCGGAGGGACGTGAACGATCTTGACCGGCCGCCCGGTGCCGGCCATGCGAGCGGGCCGATCTTCGGGCTTTTCTCCTCCACCTGCCTGGTCGGTATGAACCACGCGACCCGACCGGCCGATAGCGGCCGATCACGTTCCGGAGTGAGGCCGTCCCGGTCGGGCGGTCCGCGCGATCGCCTCACTCGATGACGATCCGCCCCTTGACACGCTCCACGGGGTTGGCCGCGAGCGCCGGGACGACCCACTCGCGGTCGACCCCGCGGATCGTGATTCGGTGCTTGCCCGCTTCGAGCGGCGGCACCTGAACGACCCCGGCCCCGTCCGCCTGCAACTTGTCCGGCCAGAGGGCCCGGGTCAGGGGGCCGGGGGGGCGGTGCAGAGTCACCTCCAGGCCCGGGCGCGGCTTCCCGGCCGGATCAACGAGTTCGATCACGCCGGGCAGACCGGGTTCACCGACGTCCAGGTCGAGTTCGACCGGGCCGGCCGTGCCCGGCTTGACGGTGACCAGCTTGGCCGCGGACAGCCAGATGTCGTCGAGAACCGCCTGGACCCGATACGTCCCGGAGGTGAGCCCGGCCAACTCGTAGGCGCCGTCGGCCCCGGGGTTGCCCCGGGCACTCAGGAAGTCGTCGAGGCTCCCCTTTCCCTCATAGGCCGCAAGGACGCGAACCTGTCCGGCGCGGCGGAGAGGGCTCTTACCCCCGACGGTGACCGTCCCGCGGACCGTGGCCGCTGGCGGCAGGACCAGCCGGAGTTCCTTGCCGTCCGGCCGAAGGGGGAGGGGCATAACCGCCGCCCCGTGGGCGCCCGGCAACGTGGCGACCAGCACCGGTTTCTCGAGGCCGATGGCGGGGGGACTTAAAACCGACAAGCCTTGAAGGTGCATCCGGCCCGTCGCGTCGGTCAGACCGTGGGCTACCGGGTTCGCCCCGCCGGGGCGGAAAATCACGACCGAAGCGGCATACGCCGGGGTCTTCCCGTCGGGTAAGAACACCCGGCCCACGGCCGGCCGATCGAGGCCGGCATTCCAGACTCCGTCCTGCCACCCTTGACCGGAGCCCGGCTTGGGGACGACCATATCCGGCTCTGGCTTGGCCGGCGGGCGGAACTCCACGCGGGCCACCCGGTCGGCGACAACCTCGATGGTCTCGGACGCGCAGGTCGGCCGGTCGTCACCCGCTTCGAGCCCCAGGGTCACGGTCTGTTTCCCGACCGGGTACGGGCCGGCCACGAATTCCCCGGTCCCGGGGTGGTAATTCGCCTGCCACCCGCCGGTCACGTTCGTCCGTTCCCACGTGAAGTTGTAGTCGGCGGCGCGGCGGCCTGCCGGCGGGCGGACGACGCCGCGGACGTAGCCCACCGCGTGGGGCCGGACCACAGCCACCGTCTCTTGGCCGAGGGACGTCGTCACTTCCGTCTGTGTGAAGGCGGTTCGCCCGACGAGATCCTTGTCGTCCGGCATGGCCTCTCCGCCGCCGCCCAGGGCCGGCAACGCCGCCCCCTCGGCGTACGCCTCAATCCGGTGTCGGCCCGCGAGCAGGCCGGTGAAGCGGACGTCGCCGTTCGCGTCCGTGCTGCCGACGCCCGCATCCCCGGTGACGAACCCACGGATCGGCTTGCCCTCGCCGGTCCGCAGACGGACGATGAGACTTCCCGGGTTGACACGTTCCGCGGTCAGCACAACGGGTGGGGCCTCGGCCAGGAGCGGCGACACGCCCACCACGCCGGCCGCCTGGTAGAACGGCGGGTCGTTCAAGGGGATGAAACGGAGTGGCGTGTCGCGGTATCGCAGCTCGACCCGCCACAGGCCCGCCCGACCGACACCGAGTCCGCCGGCGCCGTCCGGGCTCAGGGGCACGCTGGCGGACACTCCGGACTCGACGAGCGGGGAGCCCCAAGAGATGGCCGTTCGTGTTTCCCGGGGTGGCCGACCGTCCACATGTCGGATCTGGAACCGAACGGCCGTGTGGTGCGGGTACACGGCCAATCGGAACCGGGTGGCCTGGCCCACCCGAACTCCCACTCCTGCGGCCGTCCCCGAACTGCCCGCCGGCTGCCCCGCCCAGGCGAATTCGAACTGCCGCAGCCCGTCGAGGCCGCCCGCCGCGGCCTCGATCTGGTAGAGGCCTGGGGTCAGGTGGTCGAACCGCGCGACCCCCTTCGCGTCGGCCGTCGCGGTGGGGGAGAGGAGTTGTTCGACCTGCTCCCGTTCCTTTTCGCGCGCAGCCCCGACGTAAGCCCGGCTGCTGAGCGGAACCCCGCCCGTCCGTGTCAGCCGGACCCCCGCTTGCGGCACGGGCACGCCGCCCGCCAGGATCTCCACCTCCAACAGCCCGCCCTGCGGCGACAGGGCGACGTCGGTACCCTCGGTCATCGGCACCTGCACCGGGGGGCGGCCGGGTTTGTGGACCAGGACGGTGCCGGAGAACGCCGACAGATGCTTCTCCCCCTCGATTTTCCAGTGCCCTGTTGCGTCGGTCTTGGCGGCCCGAACGGTTTCGTACATCCGAATGCCGCCGTGGTAGCTCGCCACGACGTAGACGTCGGCTCCCGGGACCGGGGTGCCGGCTTCGTCGCGAACGGTGCCCGATGCCCACGTCGCCCGGCCGGCCCCGTCGCCGCCCGGGTCCGCCCCCGGGAACCACGCCGGTGTCGAAGGCTCGGGGCGGAAGACGACCGACGTCACGCGGTGACCGGGGGGCACGAACACCGACGCGCGGATCGCCAGGCGGGCAGCGGGCGTGCGGGGCGCCAGCCAGTACCGTCCGGGGGGCACGCCCTTCAACACGAACCGGCCCTGGTCGTCGCAGTCGGCCCGGATCTCCGTTCGGCCCGGACCGTCGAGCCGCAGGTAGGTCCCCGGGGTCAAATTCTTCTTGGGCACGACCCCTTCGATGCTCCCGAACGGGAGCAAGGCCGGCATGTGCGGGCGGGCCGTCCGGCCCGTCACCAGCTCGAACAGGCCCGTCCCGCCGTACCCGACGCCGTTCACCCGAGCCCCCAGCGCGTAAACCCCCTCCGGCCATGAGAAGCGTGTCCGCCCGGCGGCATCGGTCCGGGCTTGCACCACGGCCGCTTTGGGATCGAACGGGCCGTGGTCTCCGATCCGAACGATTTCGACCTGGGTGTTTGCGGCGGGTTCTCCGCCGGGGGTCCGGACGAGCAGTTCGACGGTACCGGTTCCGGCCGGGGTGTTGTCCTGGGCCGATCCCGAAACCGCGACCAGCCCAACCAAGAGCACGGCCAGCGGTGGTAATGTGGCTTTCATGAAGTTGTCATCCTGCTCATCCGCCCCGACCATATCGACGACGGCGGGGACGACCGGTGTCCGGCATGTCACGGCTGAACCGCCCCGGCGGCCGTGTGACGAACGCAGTATCCAACCCCGACCGGCCGGACACAAGGCCGGGCCGATTGGTTCTGTTTCGGGCGACCGGTCGTATCACCCGGTGAACCCACTGACGGGCGGGGACCCGTTGAACGCCCCCGCCACGTCGGATACCCTTTTCATCATCCCGCCTGTGTGACGGCGGCCACTCCCGGTCGTCCCACCCCTACCCCGCTCCCCGGAGATCTGCTCCCGTGACCCGCCGATTCCTCCTCGCATGCCTGGTCGTGGCCGCCGCGGCGGCCGCCCCCGCCCTCGCCGACAACTGGCCCCAGTGGCGCGGCCCGAAGAACGACGGCCACTCCGCCGAAATGGGCCTCCCGACCGAGTGGGGACCGGACAAGAACGTGGTCTGGAAGCTGAAGATGCCCGGCCACGGGTCGTCGACCCCGTGTATCTGGGGGGACAAGATCTTCCTGACGTCCATGGACGGCGAGGCGGCGTTCCTGTTTTGCATCGGGACCGACGGGAAGGAGAAGTGGAAGCGGAAAATGACGGCTAACGCCCGGGGCGGGTACCGCGGGGAGGGCGACGACGCCTCCGCCTCGTGCAGCACCGACGGGAAGCACGTCTGGGCGTTCGTCGGAACCGGCCGGCTCGCCTGCTACGACCTCGACGGCAACCCGGCCTGGGAGGCCGACGTCCAGCGATACGGGAAGTTCGGCATCCAGTTCGGCATCCACTGGACCCCGGTGCTCTACCAGGGCCGGCTGTACCTCCAGGTGATGCACCGGAATGCGCAGCTGCTCGTCGCCCTCGACGCCGCGACCGGCAAGGAACTCTGGAAGGCCGAGCGGAAGGGGTACAGTAAGGGCGAGAGCCCGGACGTGTACGCCTCGGCGTTCATATGGGAGGGGGACGGCGGGCCCCTCCTGGTCGCCCACGGGAACGACTACTGCACCGCCCACCGGATCGACGACGGGGCCGAGGTGTGGCGGGTCGACGGGCTGAACCCGACGACCAACGGGGCGTGGCGGTTCGTGTCGTCGCCGCTCGTTACCCCAAACCTGATCGTGGTCCCGTCGTGCAAGAACGGGCCGACGGTCGGGCTCAATCCTGTCGGGGCAAAGGGGAAGATCGGTCCGGAGAACCCGGCCGAGCTGTGGCGGCTCAAATTCACCCCGGACGTGGTTTCCCCGCTGCTCATCGACGACGTGGTGTACCTGCTCGGGGACGGGCCGCTGACCGCGGTCGAGGCCAAGACCGGGAAGCAGATCTACCGGCAACAACTCCCGGCGAAGCAGATCTACCGAGGGAACATGGTGTACGCCGACGGAAGAATCTACATCGTCGGCCGCGACGGCATCGGGCTCGTGGTGCAGCCCGGGAAAGAGTTCAAGGTACTCGCCACGAACGATCTGAAGGAGAAGGTGTACGCCTCCCCCGCGGTCGCCGGCGGGCGGCTGTACATCCGCAGCTGGGACCACCTGTACTGCTTCGGGATGAAGTGAGTGTCTTCGGCGAGCGGGGGGCTCATGCCCCCCGAACCCCCTCCCCCCGTTCCCGCACTCTGGTGCCTTGTATCTTCTCGTCTCTCCGTCCCACACTCCGCGCGATGCATTATCCACCTCCGCGGATCTCTGGTCGGAGGTGTTTGTACCCCGGAGGGGTTGTAGTCCACAGCCCAGGGTCGCGAGCGCACCCTGGGTCTGGGGAGCGAGGGCTTCCGGGGCGAGATTCCCCGACCCAGGGTGCGCGAAGCGCGACCCTGGGCTGTGGACTACAACCCCTCCGGGGTAAAGCCGGGTACAGCCGGTGCCGTTTTCCTTGGCCGATCCGCAGAAACGCGGAGCGTCGAAGAGGGCATTCCCACGAGGAGCGTGGGAACGAGGAGAGGCGGCGGGTCGGAAGAGGGTGATACCGATCAGTGTCGGGGTGTCTTTGGCCCGGGGTAGACGTCCGGGTGGACGTTCCGCCGGATCGGCGGAGCCGCGTCGTCCCGTTTGACCGGCTCGGCCTCGACCACCAGGTCGGCCTCCAGGTCGGCCCCGAACTTCACCTGATACTTGAGGTTGGCGATCGTCAGCTGGTCGTTCGGCAGGAGCGCGGCCCGGCGGACCCGCTGGCCGTTCACCCGCGTCCCGTTCGTGCTGCCCAGGTCGCGCACGAGGAGCAGCCCGTCGGTCTTCACGACCACGCAGTGCAGCTTCGACACGCTCTTGTGGTCGAGCCGGACGTCGCAGTCCTCGTCGCGTCCGAAGAGGGTCAGGTCTTTCACCACATCGACCGGCGGACCGCCGTCGACGGGTACCAATCGGGCACGCATCGGGTGTTGCCCTCGGTGATCCGCTTACCCGGGGGAAAGCCGGGCGTCTCCATTCTTCCCGGCCGCAGTCTGCTTAACAAGGGACCGTCACCTCGGACCCGGGGCTTTTGATAGGGGCCCACCCCCGAGCGGGCGGACCACACTCCCGCCCGGGCCCCGTCACTTTTTCTGGGCCAGCTTCTCGGCCCGCCCGGCGAGTGCCTTCGCGTGACCTTCGCGGCCGGGGAACCCGGACAGGTTGCCCGACTGCTCCAGGTACGCCTCCCAGGCGTTCGCCGCTTCTCCCCAGGCGTTCGCCGCCATCACCCTGACCCGGGACGAGTCCGCCCCGGTCGCCCGCTCCGCCTGGAGCTGGAGGCGCTCCGCCTCCTCGTGTTTCGCCAGGGCCAGCAGGAACGTCGCCTCCGCCCGCCCGACCCGGGCGGAGGCCGCGTCGATGATCAGCTGGGCGGTCGCCGCCTGCTCCTTCCAGAAGTCCTCGACCGCCCCGCGGGCGGCCGCCACGCCCGGGTCGGTATCAGGCTGGGGGTTCCTCTGGAGGGGGTCGGGGTACTGAGCGGCCCGCAACGCGGCATGCACTTCATTCGCGACCTTGCACCACTCCACGATCTGGTCAGGGGCCGCGATCCGCAACCGCTCCAGCCCCCGCCCGAACGCCTGCTGCTTCTCGGTCAGGTCGCGGGCCGCGTCCTGAAACTGCCCGCGCTGGATCCGCTCGCGCGGGGACGGCGGGGCGAAGAAGGCCGCCTCGTACAGCCCGGCCGCGGCGCTCCGCAACCGCATGGCCGGCGGGGATTCCGGGGCGAGGGCGACTACGGGCGGAAAGACGATCACGGTCCGCGGGATGAGATGAAGGCGGTACTGGGCGAAGAGTCCGACCGGGCCGGACTGATCTCGCCCGCCTTCCGACGGGGGCAGGAATCCGGACGTGACACGGCCGTAAGCGAACCGGTCGGTGGGCGGGCCCCAAAACCTCGCCTCCGCGGCCGGGAGCCCCGGGCCCGCCGGGGAGGCAGCGAGGAACCGGGCCCTCAGGTCGGTCGGGTTGACCGCGACCCGGGCCCCGGTGTCGGCCTTGAGCTTGTCGTCCAGCATCGCCATCCGGGGCGAGAGCCCGCTCACCGGGACGGCCAGGAACACGGCCGCAGTCCGCACGTCGTCCGGGGTTACGTCCCACGGGGTCGTCTTGTCCTCGAACCACGCCTTCAGCTGGTTCGGGTCCGACTTGACCTGGGCGAGCGTCCCGACGCCCTTCCCGTCGGGGCCCGGGAACGGCTGGCCGCGCCACGGGTCGAAGAGCAAGACGTCCGCCTCGGCCCGCACCCCGACTGCCCAGAACGGCCCCTTGGGGAGGACAGGGAGTATCTTCCCGCCGGGCCCCGTGGCGATCGGCCCGGCCGGCTTATTACCCGCGGTCGGGGGGCCGATCAGGCACGCATCAAGGCCCATCTGCTGGAGAAGGGCGAGGAAGACGTAGGCCCGTTCCAGTCCCGACCCGTGCCCGCGTTGAAGAACGGCGGTCGGCGGGAGCGCGGCGACCTGATACAAATCGGGCTCGACGGAGACGACCCACGGGTTCAGGTATACCTGACGGCACACCCAGGCGAACCCGACCCGGGCCAGATCGGCCGGGGGAGTACCACCCGGGTCGAGCGACCGGGCCGCGTCCCGAAAGTAGAAGCAGTCGGCGAGATAGACCGGGTCGAGACCGGTATAGCTCGCCGGGCGGACCTCGTCGGCGTCGGGCGGGGCGAGCGGGACAAGGGCCGCAAGCGCCTTCATGTCGTCCGGACCAAGCGGGGCCGGGCCCGGGACCTCGCTGCGGCTGGCCAGGTCGATGTTCAGCTGGTTCAGGGCCGCTTTACACGCGGCCAGGTCGGTCTCCTTGCGGAGGCGTTTCGCCGCGGCCTCCCACGGGTCGGTCTTGGTCTCGGCCCCCCTGGTGGGGTCGGCCCTCGGCAGACCGGTGGTCGGTTTCGTACACCCGGAGCTCAGGAGGAGGCCGGCGAGAAGGGCGATACCGGCCGCGGGCGGGGCGGCCACGAGGAGGCGGGAGCTACCGGGACGGTTCATGCGGGTTGGCTCGTGGGTCGGCGTCGGCTATCGCGGCCCGGACCCGCAGGCAGGTGCGGATCAGGCCGGGGAGCTGGTCGAGCGGGACCATGTTCGGGCCGTCGGACTTGGCCTCGTCCGGCCGCGGGTGGGTTTCCAGGAACACCCCGTCGCACCCGGCGGCGACCGCCGCCCGGACCAGACACGGGATCATCCGGCGGTCCCCGCCGGTCCGGTCGCCCAGCGCCCCTGGCATCTGTACGCTGTGGGTGGCGTCAAAGATCACCGGGGCGGTCGTTTCCTGCATCCAGGGGATCGACCGCATGTCGTTCACCAGCATCCCGTACCCGAACGTCGTCCCGCGTTCGGTGAGCAGCACCCGCCGGTTGCCGATCTCGGCGAGCTTCGCCACCACGTTCTTCATGTCCCACGGGGCCATGAACTGGCCCTTTTTCACGTTCACCACGCGGCCGGTCTGCCCGCAGGCTTCGAGCAAGTCGGTCTGCCGGGCGAGGAACGCCGGGACCTGAAGGACCTCGCACACCTCGGCCGCGGGGGCGGCCTGGTGGCACTCGTGGATGTCGGTGAGCACCGGGAGCCCGGTCGCCCGCTTGACCGCGTCGAGCGTCTTGAGCCCCTCATGGAGGCCGGGGCCGCGGAAGGTCTTCCCGGAGCTCCGGTTGGCCTTGTCGAAGGACGCCTTGAACACGAGCGGGAGGCCGAGCTGATCCGCGTACCCGCGGAGGGTCTCGGCCACCCGGAGGGTAAAGTCGTGACCCTCGATCACGCACGGGCCGCACACCCACAGGAGCGGTGCCCCGCCGCCGACGGTGTAAGAACCCACGCTCACGGGCTGGCTTCCGGCCATGTGTAACCGTCCATGTTGGAAACTTGCCGATCCGTCTGCTTCCTGGAGTGTTAAGCCCCCGTCAGGCTTCGGACCTGATCGGGCAACCTGAGGCGGGGTGATGATCGGGCCTGGCGCAGGACCGCCTACTCACACCATTATTGGCCCAGTCATGAGCCCGCAACCCCGTCTCGGGGTGGGTGATTACATCCTTCGGTCTGGGGCGGCAAATGTTGCCCTCGTGTTGTAAGAACGCACCGAGTACATTCCCCCCAAGATCCAGGCATGTCCCCGCGGCGTCAAGGAGGTTTGCCCGTGGTCCATCCCCGCTGGTTGCGGCACAAGCTGATGCTCGGGCTCGCCCTTGTCGTCGGCAGCGTCGGGTTGTTTTTCAGCGGCACACTTTATGGGCGCAGGGCCTACCTGAACACGGTCAGGATGACTGAGCGGAAGCTGTACGAGCTCCAGCAGGTCAACATCCTGATCGCCCTCCTCGAGCAGCCGATCCAGGCCGAACCGGCCGACGCGACGACCGAATTGAAGCAGTTTCAGGCCAATACGAGACTCGCCCAGGCGTTCCTCAAGGTGTACCAGAAAGAGCACGCCGAGACGGTCCACGCCGGGCTCGACCCGGACGACGGGGACCAGGAGATCGGCCTCCTCCAGAAGCTCGACGACGGGCTCCTTGAGCTCGACACGGTCCTGGCCCAGTACCAC
>JAQGHQ010000047.1 GCA_028288765.1 Gemmataceae bacterium
TCCGACCCGGGAACATCGGGATCCGGCCCCGGCCCTGGTCCCACGTTTCGGCGAGGATCACCCCCTTCCAGTGGCACTCCGCTCGGAGGTGATTTTCGACCAGAACCACGCTACCCGGGGCCAGGTAACCAGACATTTGCTTGACGTAGTCGAATACCGTGCAGAACGAAATGTCACGGGCGAGCCGATCGCGGACTTCTTCACTGATGTCGGCGGCCCCGAAGGCCCCCTGCACTTCGGTATCCGGCTTTGCCGTCTGCCCGGTCAGTTTCTTCTGGCGCGAATCCAGCCACTCGGTCATCCGTGCCAGTTGGTCGAGCAGTTTCTTGTCTACGACTTGAGCTTCGGCGTGAGCGGTTTCGACCTTGTCGAGCGCCGCCTGGACGGCCGCCTCTGTCGCCCGTGACGGGGCGTCCGAGGGGGCGGCTGGCGTACTGGCGGCTCCTGCGTGGCGGCTTTCCGCCACGGCCGGACTGGGCTTCACCACTCGCCGCTTCGTATTTGGCATGACAACCTCCAGATAGTTAATAACCATGCCCGCAATCTACATGGACGTACTGCCGAACTCATACGATAACATCAAACCAATAATCAGTGCGCTTCCGAGGGTACATCGGGTCGTAAGCTCCAGGGCGACAGGTCCGTACCGTTTTGGGCTCCTACTTCCGTGCGGACCCCCGCTCTTCGGCGTCCGGTTGATCAGTACGAGGCCCACCCGGGAGTAGCCCTTCACGTCGATATCTGATCAGCTCGTCGTGGGAGATGACCCACGAATAGAACTTCCCCCGCCCGCTCGCCTTCTTCTCGGCCTTGATCCGGCCAAGCCGACACCACTCCCGACAGGTGAACGGCACCTTCCCGACGAGCTTGGCGAACTCCTCGACCTCGTACCAGTCCCTGATCATCTCTCGCTCCAGAAGGGCGGTTAGGACCGACTCGATCCGGTCGAGGCGCTGGGCCAGGGCGGTGATATCGTCGTCGTTCATGATTCTACCGGAGTCACGAGGATCGCTCTTTGGGGCGTGTGAGTTTGCGAACGGCTCCTTGGTTGCAGTAACCACTCCGCCGAATTTAGTCGGGCGAATTCCTGCTGCTGAACGGGGACGTACCGGGCAGAAGATCAAGTCAGGCATCTTGGCCGCTCAGAAACGGCAGAACGTAGGTGTTTTTCCGGCCGGCGGCCGTTGGCTCCTTCGCGATCCGCCTGACCCGCAATAGCTGGCGGAGAGCGTGCCGGATGGTGCGGAGGGGCCGTCGAGTCATCTCCGATAGCTGGCCCCCGGACAGCGACGCCGCCGCCCGACCCGCCAGCCGGCCCCGCTTCATCTTCTCGTGCAGAGTTGCCTGCCAGGCTAGCAATAGGACGACTGCGGACTGGGCATCGGGCATCGCCCGGGCTAGCCGCAGCACCCGCTCCTTCGAGAGCGTCGCATAACCCCCCACCGGGGGGGGGTCGATCTCCCCCCCTAGGGCGTCCAGCGTCGTCGGTGTCAGCCGACCGGGCATAGCTCCTCCTCGGGCTCCAGCGAGGCCAGCAACCGCGCGAAGCTATCCACTTTGCCATCCTTGGCGAACCGGTCAAGTATCTCGACGTCCCTCTTGACGGCGAGTCCCGGGAAAAGTTGGTCAGTTGCAGCCTCGGTGGCTGCCGCGATTTGCGACACGGCCTCGGCTAGGGCCGCCGGGTCGTCCGGAACGTTCAGCAGGTAGGCGTCGTGGACCGGGAGCCGGATGTCGGCCCCGAACTCGGCCAGGTGCAGCCCGGTCACCTGGAAGCAAGCGGCGGCTGACGACTGGATCGGGAAGTTCTGGCAGGAACGGGCGACGTGCGATCGATGCTTCGGGTCGCGGACGTCGAACGCCGCCCGGAACCCGATCACGTTCTCGGCCCAGCCCCGCTCCATAGACTGGCTGACGTAGCTCCGCAAAAAGGCGAACAGCCGAGGGTATGTCTGCTCGAATCGGCCGAGGTGCAGCCTTGCGTCCTGGTCGGAACATGGCAGGTCCCGTGCGATCCCGGCCGCGCTCTTCCCGTAAATGATGCTCAACATGAGCGCCTTGAGCAGCCCGTTTCGGACGTCCTTCACCTCGGCCGGCGTCATGCCGTCGGTCACCAGCCCCATCCGTCGGCCGGCGGCAGTGTACACATCACCGGCCGCGAAGTCGTTCATCAGTCCCGTATCATGACTGAGATACCCGGCAACTCCCGGTTCCTGTTGCGAGTAGTCGAAGTGGACGAACTTACACCCCTCGTCGGGCAGCAGGAGCGGCCGCAGTTCGCCGGGGATGCCCATCAGGTTCGGCCGGACTGTCGAGGTCCGGGACGACCGCTGTGCGAACGGGAGGATCCCACACCGCAGACGGCCGTCCCGGTCGACCCGGTCCCCGAGCCGCTGGCCCATCAGGGCGTCGAACTGAATGAGCCGGTGAGCGGCCCGGAGCGCCTCATGCAGGTGGCGGCGGTCCTTCAGGTCCGCCTCCCGGGTGCGGAGTTGGCCGGTCGGAGTCCGCGGCCATGCCCGGGCCAGCCCGAGCTGCGTAACCATGATCTTGAACGCCGACACCCCGAGGCCCCCCCCATCGTGGTCGTACCCGTACTGGCGCATGACCCGCAGTAGCCGATCCCGGTAGACTCCGGCTGATACGAGCAGCCGGTCCCACCCGTCGCGGTCAAACCGGATGCCTTTGGCGGCGACATCGGCCATGTCCTGGGCGTACGGTTCGAACAGGACGGTCAGGTTACGCCCCGCGTTCGCCCCGCAGGTGCGGGCCACCTCCTCGTTCAAGGGTCCGGCCAGTCGCAGGCAGGCCCGTGCGTCGGCCGTGCAATAGGCCGCTACCGCAGGCATGCCGAACTCCTCGCGGTGACGAAGGTGAAGGATTGAATCCCGAATCTCGTCCTTATCGTCCGCCCCCACGAACGGGATGCCGAATTTGGTGGTCAGGGCTGCGAGTCCGGCTTGGGCGTACGCCCCGCCCACAGGTTCGAACGTGGATGCGTGGGTGAGCAGGACCCCCCGCGTTAGTGTGTCAACGTGGCGATCGGGGAACCGGATGCCGGCCAGCCGGCAAAAGAGCAGTTCGGCGTGGGCCCCATGCACGACGAACGTGTATCGCGGGTCCGAGAGTACTTCCCCTAGGAGTGAATACTCGTCGATGAACTGCAACTCTCGCCCATCCTCGAACACGAGGGCGGCGCACACCGGCACCCCAGTGGTGATGTCGGCCTCCGGCCGGCCGTTGATCGTGCGAACAGACCGAAACCCGTATTCGGTGTCAAAGCCGACGAGCATGTCACACCTCCTTTGCGGCTAGCAACGTGCGGATATCCTCATTCGCGTCGCAGAGGGTCCCGATGTCGTCGAAGGCGGCAACTTCGAGAGCGTCGACGATCGCGTCCTTGTCGGGCCACGCTACCTTGCCGATCATCTCGGCCTCGGCTGCGGAGAGCGTCTGCCGGTACACGACATGTCGTCGCTTGCCGTCGTCCCATTGAACGAAGCACTTGATGCTCGGAAACGACTGCTGCAACTTCTGCAGGTCTGCCAGTACCCTTTGGCCGTACGTGGTGACCTTGACTGGCAGTAGTACCGTCTCAAACGTGGCCCAAGCGAAGGCCGGGACGAAGGCGATCATCTGGGCCAGGCGCGCGATCCGTGGGTCGAGTAGTGCGTTACCTGCGATAATCTGGAACTGGGACTCGAAGCTCCCGGCAGGCTTATGCACCACGCCGCGGAACTGATACGCACCTGGCATGTTCGCGGTGAACATCTGGCCGACGCCCTTCAACTCGCGGACCGTGAGCTGGGTTACCGCCTGAAGATCGCCGACCACTGGCATCGCGGCATGGGCCAGGTCCAGCTTCCGCGGGTGACGGACCGCAGGGGTCGGGTCGGGAAGCCGGCTTCGTAGGTTCGTCCCCCCGGGGGGCGGCGTATCGGTATGCTCCTCGCGCGAATGGGCGGATGGCACACAGTTTGACGAGTCCACTATCTAGCCTCCGTTTGGTAGAGCTGCCCCATCCTCGTCCGTCTAGCAGGCCGGCCGTGGTTCGGCCTGGGCATCCTAGAGGCTGATGCGTGAGGGAGATCCTGCGGCGCGACAATCCAGCACCGATATCAACGGGGAGAGAGGGAGATGCGGTGAATGAAGTGACGTGACGGATGCGAAATATCAAAAAATATCACTGCCGCTTACTTGCCGGGTGGCGCGAAGATTTGCTTGGGGCGGACTCCCTGGGCCCAACAGATTGGATCGGTCCGGAGCCAGTTTTCGGAACGGGGAAGCACCTTTCCCATCGCGGCCTGCACCTTTCCCGCGGCCGCAGATGCGTTCTTCAGACCGGGGACGCTGGTTTCTAGCCGGCGCCCCGGGGCGACCGTCTCCGGATTCCGGCAGAGATGTTTGAGCAGAAATTGTTCATACTTTCCCCCGATCTGATCGACTTCCCGGCCCTCGATCCAGAGCCGGAGCCGGCGGTCGCCCCCGGACTCGATCAGGAAAACAAAGTCGTTTACGTCGGCGAACTCCAGCGTGTCGGCATCTCCCGGCACTCGCCCGAAGATCCGCTCGACAAGTTCGACAATGTGGTCCCGCTTGATCGGAGTTCCATGAATGTGGTCGAGCAAGCGCCCGCCGTACGGCTTAGTGACCGGTCGAGCTATAGCTCGGAACACTTCCCGCGGGAGGGCTGGCGTGGTGCTCGGAACGGTGGCAAACGACCAGCCCGTCTCGTCCCGCACGAACCGTACCTCGGGGTTGACACCGGGTTCTCGCCTGGCATCCACGGCGTACCGGCAGACAAGGCGACGAAGGGTTTGTGGAGAGTGGACCGGTTGTCGTGACGCGACGTATAGACTACCCAAGGTCCGGTGAGACCAAGTCATGTAGCCGACCACCTCGGGAGGGGCAAGGCGCAATCTGGCAATGTGCTCGACGTACCCTGCCATGAAGTGGAGAATCCGCTCGCCACCTGCGAAGATGTCGTTAAGCGCACAGAGATGCTCGGCTGCCAAGCGCTCGGCAGGGTCAGAGCGATTGTGCTGACGAAGCCATTCTGCGTGATGCAGGAACGCTTTGATCAACTCCGGCGGGTCGTCACTGTCACGGGGAGGCGGTGGTAGGGCGCGAAATTGGTCGTCCGACGTTAAAACCTCCCCCATGCGTAGCTGATAATACCCCTGCAAAACCGCTTGGTTCAGTTCAGGCCGCAGAACCGCATCGGCTGCTGTATCGTGGGGGTTGGGAGTTGTCATGGTGCGGGTTCAGTGTGCGCGTGAACAAGATGGTCAACCGGGCAATACGCAGTGGTTGAGGGCTGGCTTTCTTCCATGCCCCTCCTGAAGGCTGCGAGCTACGGCCCCTGCTTCGGTGCCCCCCCGGTAAAGCCGGTCGACAGCGCAGTCCCGGGCAACCAGGTAAAGCCCTTCTCCTGGCTGGGGTGGTGCATCAGGGATGATTTTGCCGGAATGCCGTCAACCCGGCCGGATCTTGCCCTGTTCAGGGGCACATGGGTGATCTTGAGAATATGGATTAGAAGGCGGGGGTGCAACTCCGAACACCTCTAGGGTGTCAGTCCTTACACCCCGGTAAATCAGCCCCGACTTACACCTGGAACACCCAAAATCGAGGATGGGTTATGATGGGGCCGTACGTTGATGCCACTCGACATTAGTCTGCCCTGTTCGACAGTTGGACGACTCGCACTCCGCCTCGAATGTGGAGAATAGGGCCGGTAGCCTGGCCTACTGCTCCCGGGCAACGGGGACGCAATGACCGCCAGCGGGCGAGAGGCGACCAGGCCGGTTCGGGTCGCAGAGCAGCAGGTGGCGTTTGAGCTCGGCCGAGGGCGGCCGAGCACCAGACGCGAGTTCGCCCGGCAACTGTAAGACCACCTCTCCGTTTGCGGGCTCGATCGCGGATCGGCGGCGAACGGCGAGGCGCAGCCTACCCTCCTTTCGGACCGGGTGACCACCTCCGGGAGGAGACTTGGGCGATGTTCGAACTGATCGGGCAGTTCGTCGACCTGGTACGGGCGGAAGTGGCCGATAAACTCGGCCGGCAATTCGGCCGTTGGTGGGCCGCCACGCAGGCAACTGACGACGAACTCGAACGGCTTCACGAGGACTGTGTGACCCGCAAGGGCCGGCGGGCCGAGAACAGTCCCACCACTCGACCGGGGCGGGGTCACGACCCCGTCCGTCCCGACCTCACGGGTCCTGCCTGCGCCAGTATTCGAAAACTCTTTTGGGCTATTCGGTTCCTTCTCGGCGGACCGTCCCGGAGGCGGGTGTCCGGTCCCCCCATCGGACTACTGCGGCCCTGATGCGGCCGCCACGATTGCT